>CAXMUH010000001.1:0-27834 GCA_964196565.1 uncultured Legionellaceae bacterium
GTGACGTTTGTCTGTTTGATATTCCACATGCGAGGTCGCAATGGTGATTCCACGCTCTCTTTCTTCTGGCGCGTTATCAATTTGGGCAAAATCACGGGTCTCGCCGCCAAATTTCTCCGCTAAACATTTCGTCAAAGCCGCGGTCAAAGTGGTTTTACCATGATCGACGTGACCAATGGTTCCTACATTAAGATGCGGTTTCTCGCGTACAAATTTTTCCTTTGACATGAGTTTAAGACCTCCAAATTAATAAAAAAACAAATAAACAAAAACCCCATTATGGAGCCCACAATCGGAATTGAACCGATGGCCTCTTCCTTACCAAGGAAGTGCTCTACCCCTGAGCTATGTGGGCACACAAACTTTTTATAAAACGCCCATCTATGGCTCATCTTGGGCGAAAATGCTCGCTGCGCTGCTCATGTACTAACATGTACACTGCTGCTGCTCACTCACATTTTCGTCCAACCTGATCTCATAGCTGGACGTTTTCACCACAATGGCTCATCTTGAGCGAAAATGCTCACTAGCAAAGAGCTATGGAGCGGGTGGTGGGAATCGAACCCACACCATCAGCTTGGAAGGCTGAGGTTCTACCGTTGAACTACACCCGCCTAAACGCTTGCTGCTTCCACCTTATATATTGGTGGCAGTAGACTGAAAACAATGAGCAACATATTTGCACAGTGTATTCAGTCTACTGCCCCCCAGTATTTAAACTGGTGGAGGGGGCAGGATTCGAACCTGCGAAGGCTGAGCCGTCAGATTTACAGTCTGATCCCTTTGACCGCTCGGGAACCCCTCCAAGTAAACTTTTTTATTCTTTCCTTGGCAAATCCACTGGTGGTCAATCTTGAATGTAAAATCTCTTCAAAGTGCTCATGTACTAACATGTACACTCCGCCCTTCTCATCGATTTTTCATTCAACCTTGCCTCACCACTGCATTTACGGAGAGTTTTAGGCATATTGCCTCTAAACAACCCCTCCAAGTAAACTTTTTTATTCTTTCCTTGGCACACCCATTGGTGGTCAATCATAATCCAAACGATCAGCCCAGCCGCAAAATAAGCAGGATATTTTGCGAAAGTCAACTCAAGAAGTCAACCGAAACTTGAAAAAACTTATCTTAAATCACCTACTTTCTAGCTGGATAACAAATCGCGAGACCACTTGTGCGCTTGAATACTGAATGATGAACCATGTGCAGCGTATGCCGCAGAATAAGGTCCTTCTTCATATAAAACAGAGCCCAATGACCATTGCCGCGCTAGCTTAGCACTGTCGTTTACAGTTAACAAGCAGTCGTGACGCTGAGGTTGCAAACAAACGGTAAAGTTATTGAGTCCAAAAGATAAACCCTGACCTGTGGCTTTAATAAAGGCTTCTTTGCGAGTCCAAATGCGATAAAAGACTAAAAATCGATCAGATTCCTGGCTCTGCATCAGCTGCTGGTATTCAATTGGGGCAAAAAAGCGTTGCGCCAATGCCCCAATCTCAATCCCCGGCCGATGATGCTCGATATCGACACCAATAGGCCCCGCTCGAGTTAACCCAATCAACGCCCGCCCACGGGTATGAGATAAATTAAACTCAAGATCTGAATTTCCTTTAAGGTAAGGCTTGCCATGCTCACCAGCGCCAAACTCTAATGCCTCTGTCGGAACATCTTCATACGCGGATAGCAGCTGCCTAAGTGTGGCATGAGAAGCAATATACTGATCTCTGGCATGTGAAACCAAAAAGCGATCTGCTTGTTGTTGTTCTTTTTTATTGAGTAAACAATACCCTCGGTCAAGCTCTCGCTCTGACCAGTCAAGATCAACAGCCCAAAGGTGGATTTCATTGTGTGCTAAAACAAACTGCGATGCGATTGGCATTCTCACTCATATCAATGGGTTGAATTAAACTTAAGTGCGATCACTGTCATCTGGCGCCTTGGTCGTCTTCGGTTTTTTTACAGGTGTTGTTTTTACCTTAGCTTGATCGCCTGTTTTGCCATCCTTAACTTTGGTCGCGGCATTAGCAATTGCATTGCCACCTGCAGATAAATCCTTCCCAAAACCGTGAATGGTATTACATCCGGCCAAAGCTGAAACAACAACCAAAAAACCAGGTATTACCAACAGTCTCATAATTAATCTCATTATCATACCTCTCACTCTCATACATAATTAAGCAATTATAACGACTCGTGTACGAAAAAGCGAAAAACGAGGGCCCAATAAGGGGCTGTTTATAACCAGGTAATTCTTAAAGAGTTTTATTGATTGCGTGGGCAGGAGAAATTTTTCTTCATCCCCAAATACACCATAAGAGATGCTTTTTTAGGTAAGTATTTCGGATTTTGCTGACCAAACACGACGATTTTCTGAATAATCTGACCAAGTTTCATCGCTTGCGGTATACAAAAAAGTTTATGCTTATTAAGCAGAGTGACAAACTCACTTTCAGTTGCTTTATCATGATAGCCTTGATCACGCGTTGCTCGAAACACATTAAAAAACAAATTGGAATCCAAAATACCCTGCATATACCCCACACACCACGCAGTATGAGTTTTGTCGGACTTCTTATTCTCAGAAAGATTAACCACCTCTTTGCAACGGTCTACAAACTCTTTACCCAATGGATGATAAGTATTAGACAAGGCTGTTAGACTAAAGCCCGCCAGCAGAATGGGTATGCCTAGAACTATTTTTTTACTAACCATTGATGCATATCCTTCATATACCTGTATAAATAAAGTATAGGTTAATATTTTATGGTTGTAGAAGTTATTTTCTGTTTTAATTCAACTTGTTACATCTGCAGCAGCAGAAAGCTTGAAATGGCGACTCTGAGCCTTGCTAAAATAAGCTTTTACCTCACCGATAAAGGCACGCATCTCGGACTCATCAAAGCCATTACGAATCACAATCCTTGCTACACTTTGCTGATTACTTGGAAGCTGATAGACGGGGATATACCAATCTTTTTGTTTTAAATAATTCGACAAGGCAGCAATGCTACCATCATTTGTATTAAACACGACGCCCGGTAAAGACGGTGTATTCTCAGGCATTAAATTATTAATTTCTGGCATTTCAATTAAAGCTTCACGTAAAAAAGCAGACAGCTCATATAATTCTTGGACTATTTTTTGATAACCGCTAATGCCTAAGGTTTGAAAATGATAGTATTGCGTCATCAAATGCGCGGCGCTGTGAGAAAATTGAATTGAAATTCTGTTTGCAGACTCACCTAAATAATCACTACAATGTGTTAATTGCGGCAGGCAAGACGTTGATCGCATAAACAGCCAGCCTAAACTTGGGTAAACCAAGCCGTATTTATGGCTAGAAACATTAATTGAAAATACATGTGACAACTGAAAATCCCAGCGTAACGAGGGGTACTGAAAGGGAGCAACAAATCCACCACTGGCTGCATCAACATGCATTGGAATAAAGTGTTTTGTTTTTTGATAATATTGTTCCAACAAAGTATTTAATTTCTCAATATCATCAAATAATAACGTCGTGGTTGCGCCTATTACACAACCGACGCCAACGGTATTCTCATCAATATAATTTAAGACGTTACGTGGATTATTTCCTTTGACCACACGTAACTGAATACCCAAAAAATCAGCGGCTTTTAACCACGAGACATGTCGATTTTCACCAATAATAAAATTGTATTTATTGGAATTTTTTGTGTTACGCTGTTTTAATGCGAGCAAAGCCAACAAGATCGCCTCTGAAGAACCGGAAGTCGTCACATAATTAAAATCAGTAAGATTTTTGGCATGAAATAAATTCAACATAAATTCGGCACACGTTTGCTTTATGTGCTTTAACTCTGAATACACATATTCATCTACACCATTGATTGAACTGTAATGATTGAAAATGTTTTCTGCTTCTGCATTCATACAATGTGTATTAAACGTGCCTAAATTTCTGTGCGCACGCTTTTTGAAATCAAATTTAGCCACTATTTTTTTGTAATTTTCTGTCACTTGAATAACACTCAGCTCAACGCACTTAACGCTTCTTTAAGCACCAATATAACCAGAACAACCCCACCCGCCTTTATATAAATATGTTTATTAAAGTTGGATACTTTTAAATAATGTTTGAAGCAAGCAAACCAGTTTTTTTGAATTAGCTTCTCAACAATTATTTCACTGACCTTAATCGGCTTACCACTCATCGGATGTTCATGTATATTAATGTCAGGGTTGTGATTACCTTCAATAATAACCCCCTTTGATTTATCGAATGGGATATTAATGTCTTCACAAAGCACATCAAAACCAACCAGATCAAGCGACAAGATCTTAGCCGCGCGCACGAGTAATTCACGGTTTTCAGTACATATTTGATAACCCCAAGAGTGCATAGCGCCTCCACAAGTGGAATTGCATTTGTAACAAAGTATAATGCGCTTATTTTTTTTGGGTATAGATTCAAGCGACAGGTTCATTTCATTTAATTTAATGGCAATCTCTGGGTCATCAGGGTCTATTATTCCTAGGGCGACCTTATCTTTAATGCTTTCTCTTTTTTTATTAGTGATATCAATCAATTCTGCAATGGTGTGTTCACCATCACAAACTATATTTGCTGGAATGCGCTCAACCACACCGATCACATCTCCAAAAAAAACCAAAACTCGAAACGATTTTAATCCGCGGTGAAATTCTTCAACCGACATGCAGGAATATTTTATGAAACCTAGTTTAAGAAATTTTAACAGCGTCGGTTCATCTTTAATATTACAGATGACATCTTTGCCACAGGACGTGCCTACCGTTGGTTTAACGACTAACGGAAACTTCAAATCTTCTAGAGAATAATCACCGTTTTCAAATGCGCGCTCGGTAATGCCAACAGCCTTGGGTACGGGAAATTTCTCACTCGCAAGAATCTTATTAAAACAGTATTTATTATCGGTGACACCGATAGCGGAAGTATTATTGAATGGCGTGTCTCCACCACGGAAATAATACCGGTTGTTACTCACTTTCACCTCTATACCTGAGATATAGGACAATTCGCGACAGTCGAGCCCGAGCTTTTGTGCAGCTTGTTGATATAGATGGATATTTTTAATCATACTTATTCTTACTAGCTTTTGGCTTGTGTAAGCTAATGGTACGACATAAACCTTAAGGAAACATTAAGGGAGGGGCGTAGTTTTGAGGCACCCTAAAGTGGGAAAGACCCAAAGTGATTTTGGGAGAATGGAGCTGGCGAGAGGATTCGAACTTAAGCCCACCATCGAGCTTATTTATAAAGGTAATTTAGATCAGCATCGGCCATCCATAGCCTAATTTTTATGCTTTTACTAACCGCACCACTGCCCGCCATCCTGGCGGGCGTTCGCCGAACGCAAAGTATACTTTGCGTTTCTCGGCTCACCCTGCAGATTACATTGAGATATTTCTCGCTTTGCGAGAAATACTGTTGTTGAAAGATTTGAAATCAGTGACGCACTGCCGCATGTAGATACGTGATTTTAGAGAAATGGAGCTGGCGAGAGGATTCGAACCACCGACCTGCTGATTACAAATCAGCTGCTCTACCAACTGAGCTACGCCAGCATATTGTGTTTTTTGTCTAGCATCGCGGGTTATCCCCCCGGCCGGCAAGCCGTCCGGGCTACGCTACGCCAGCATATTGTGTTTTTTGTCTAGCATTGCGGGTCATCTCCCCGGCCGGCAAGCCGTCCGGGCTACGCTACACTAGCAACCTGGTGATTCTAGCAAACGGTCAGTGAAAAGCAAGCAAAGCAAGCTTTGTTCAAATTCTGCCGAAGTAGCTTCCTCCAAGGCGGCGCTCTTAATATTTTAACTGACTGAATAATAACGAGAAAAAAATTCTTATTCTCCTTGAAGCAATAAAATATTTAGGGGTTGTTTTGTAAGCCTGGTAACATCGGCACGAAGGCGACGGAATCAAGGCTTTCGACGCTGTAGTCTTGTTGGTTGCGCTCGATGACTTGCAGCTCTTGCCAGCCACCCTGCGCTCCAACGGGGATAATCATCCGGCCGCCATTGCGGTCTAGCTGTAATAATAGCTGTTGCGGAACATCAGCCACTGCTGCCGTAACAATGATCGCCTCAAAAGGCGAATGCTCAGTCCACCCCATATGACCATCACCATAAAGCGTATGGATATTGCCTAACTTTAGCTGAGTAAATAATTGTGATGCCTCATCATACAAAGTTTTAATGCGTTCAACGCTATAAACATCATCGGCCAAATGAGAAAGCACAGCAGCTTGGTATCCCGAACCGGTACCAATTTCTAAAACATTTTTTAATCTTTTTTTCCCGTTTAATACTAATTCTGTCATCCGAGCAACAACAAATGGCTGCGAGATAGTTTGACCACACTTAATCGGCAGAGCTTCATCGGCATAAGCATATGAACGCAAATCTTCTCGCATAAATGCTTGACGTGAAACCGCAGCAATTGCTTTTAAGACATTATCGTCCTTAATACCTTCGGTTTTTAATAGCTCTGCAAGTTGTTTATCGTTACTAGTCATAGCCTAACCATAGTAGTTACAGAGTTTATTATATCACGCACATGACTGTTAGGCCTAACAGTCATGTGGCCGACCCTGGGGGTTCTTAGGGGGTTTTGGGCGCTTGCGCTCAAAACCCACTAAGTTTCAATTCGAATTCATTTCGAATTGGAATATTACAAATTATACTCAACGCATCCTTAAATTTGTAATTCCTATTTTCATTTTGCGTTGAGTATATCAACTGACGTTAGCCTTGGCATAATCAATCGCACGTGTTAAGCGAGCCACCACCTGATCTCGACCGATTAATAATAGAGTTACATCAATAGGAGGTGAAACCGTGTTACCGGTCACCGCCACTCGCAGTGGTTGAGCTAATTTACCGAGCTTTAATTCACACAATTCTGCCACTTCGATAATCGTCTGATGAATTTTTTCTCGATTCCATTCTACTTTTTCTAATGCCGCTTTTAATTTTTCTAAAGGTTCAGCAATCGCTGGTTTTAAATGTTTGCGCCCTGCTTTTTCTTCAAATTCTTTAACGTCCTCAAAAAAATAACGACTGCGTTCGGCCATTTCCACTAAGGTTTTAGTGCGTTCAGCTTGAATCGCAACCAGCTGTTCTAAATTAACATGAGAGTCAACCTCAACACCGAGCTTAATCAATTGTGCTTTTAACAAGGGAGCCACAACGGATGGGTTTAACGATTTCATGTAATGTTGGTTAAGCCAAAATAATTTATCGGGATCAAATGCTGCTGGCGAGCGACTCACATTTTTCAAATCGAATAATTTTATCATTTCATCCGTAGAAAAAATTTCTTGATCGCCAGAAGACCAACCTAAGCGGGCCAAATAATTCGCCAACGCTTCAGGTAAAATACCGTCATCATGATACTGCATCACACTGACGGCACCGTGGCGCTTTGAAAGGCGCTTGCCATCTTGGCCTAAAATCATCGGCACATGCGCATAACGTGGAAGTTCTGCGCCCAATGCTTTTAAAATATTTATTTGGCGTGGCGTATTATTAATATGATCATCACCACGAATAACATCGGTAATTTTCATATCCCAATCATCAACCACAACCGTCAAATTATACGTTGGTGTGCCATCGGTTCTTGCAATAATTAAATCATCCAATTCACTATTTTTTATCGTGATCACACCACGAATCGCATCATCAAAACTCACTGCCCCATCTTTGGGATTGTTAAAGCGCACCACATAAGGAGCATTTGCATCTTCGGGCTTATGTTGCAAGCAATAACCATCGTAACGCGGTTTAATTTTGTTGGCCTGTTGTTCGCTACGTAATTTATCTAAACGTTCTTTGGAGCAATAGCATTTATAAGCTTTACCCTCATCCACTAACTGCGCGATCACCGCTTTATATCGATCAAAACTTTTGGTCTGATAAAATGGCCCCTCATCATAATCCAAACCTAACCAGGCCATGCTATCTAAAATCGCTTGTGTTGAAGCATCTGTGGAACGCTCAAGATCCGTGTCTTCAATGCGCAAAATAAAAACACCATTGTGATGCCTTGCATATAACCAACTGAAAAGTGCGGTGCGTGCGCCGCCAACATGAAGATAGCCGGTAGGACTCGGTGCGAAACGGGTACGAACTTGTTTTGTCATGATGAAAAAACTCTCTTATAAAAGGGGAGATTATTACACAAAGCTACGCTAATTACATTAGAATTAGAAGCGCTTCCAGTAGCGCGCTAAAGCCACAACTTAAATAAGCCATGCTCACTTCGCCCTGGCGCCAGCCAACGCATCCCAGAGACGGTATTCAGCGCATTCGGTGGACTCATAATCGGTTCAGCACAGAAAAAAGCTTTATCCTCGATCGTATAAAGCTGAACATAAGAAAATAAATGACTGTCTTCAACTCCTGTCGCACACAAATGCAAGCAGTCACCATCGGGATAGGTTATCTTTATTTCCTTATTCACCCCAACAGAAGTTAACTGTTCATTAAGCGCTTTATCGGTCACCGATTTTGGCAAAGAAAAAACTGGCGCCTCACCAATTAAATCTGTCATTTGTTCGTTATAAACAAAACGCCGCAGCGGCTCATAATCCAGCAGAACCGCTTCTTTACCGGAACCCACCTCTGGTGTTAAAAAATAAGGATGAAATCCTGCGCTATAGGGCATCGGTTTATCATCTAAATTGGTATACGTTTGATGGCAGATTACTTGTTGCGGCCGAACTTCATATTCCAATGAAACTGAAAAGCGAAACGGATACATTCTACGCATTTCTGCATTATCGGTAAGGCTAATGGTTACTCGAGAATCACTGTGAGCCTCCAATTTCCATGCTTGCTGCCAGCCAAATCCGTGAATCGGTAGCTGATAAAGCTTTCCATCATAAAGATAAGCGCCGCGCTTGCCCGAGCGCTCGAGACGCGCAAAAACAGGAAAAGCCAACGGCATACCTCCAGGCAGATCATCCAGCCCTTTATCCCAAAAATTATCGTGTTGAAATAATAATTCACGCGGGCCTTTGTTTCCAGGCATCATAATCGAGGATACCACCGCACCTCGCGATGGAACTAAGGTCAACTCAGTTAAACCATCTGCTGAAGTTATCGAAACCGTTTCAAAACCTTTATAATTTTTGATTAAAGCCATAGACAATCTCCAAAAGTTGTTCGCGCGCTCTCACTCTAAAGCTTTCTAAGCTTCACACCCGTCACTTTATGTGCTTCTGATTTTCGCAAAATAAGCTGTGCGCGTTGATAAAAAGGCAGGATATTTTCCACCAGATTTACTTCATTAATTTCACGCCAAACACGTTCTGCGAATTTAACCAGCTCTTCCTGGTTAAGCTTCGCCAGAAAATGAAAATATGAATCTTGTTTTTGAAAAGGGCCACGCCAAAATTTTAATACACGCTCGATATACCATGCTTTGATAATCTCAGGCTCTGCGTCCACAAATAATGAAAAATCAAAAAAATCAGAAACAAAAAGTTTTGGTGCATCAAGTGATTTATCGGTTTTGGTTTGTAGAATATTCAACCCTTCCACGATAACAATATCCGGCTTTTCAATCGTATGATATTCATTTGGGACAATATCGTAATGATGATGAGAATAAATCGGCGTTTTAACAGACGCGTCGCCCGATTTTATCTTATGCAACACAGTAAGCAAATGCTCGGTGTCATAACTTTCGGGAAAACCCTTGCGCTCCATCAAACCCATGGCTTGTAATTTTTCGTTCGGGTACAGAAAACCATCGGTTGTAATAATAGAAACATTAGGATGATTAGGCCAATGCGATAATAGTGCTTTTAACACACGCGAAGTCGTGCTTTTACCAACCGCAACGCTGCCTGACACACCGATAATGTACGGCACTTTCGGTTCACTCACTCCCAAAAAATCACTGGTCGCGCCATGCAAACCCTGCGTTGCACTCACATAAAGGTTGAGTAAACGCGACAACGGAAGGTAAACTTCTTCAACCTCTTCTAATGAAACTTCCTCAGTTTGCCCGCGCAACTGCGCCACTTCACAAGCGGTCAACGGCAATGGCGTATCCAAACGATACTTTCCCCACTGCTCGCGAGTAAAAGTAAGATAAGGCGAGGGTAAAGCCTGCTCTTTTTGTTTGATTTTTGTCATAATTGGTTAATTTTTAATAATGTGCTAATGCTCTATGATAGCTTAACTTCTTTGCAGATGCTATCAGCTCAAAGACTGTGCAACTCTCTGACTAGACTACAGTTTTCTCCTATAATCAATGCATGAGGATTATTTGCAAAATCAGCATTGTTTTCGCTTGTCTTAGTGTTTTACTAATGGGCAATGCTGCGCCTGCAAAAACTGCAACCCCCCCCAAAACAGTACAAACAAAAAGCCCCATCAGTATTACCGTAGTTGGTATTAAAGGTGAAGTAAAATCAAATGTGCTTTCAAGGCTAGATATCAAAAAAAATCTAATTACTCCAACGCAACCAAAAATTGTTCGCTGGCGTTTTTTTAAAAGTATTCCCAAAGAAGTAAAGCAAGCAATTCAACCTTACGGTTTTTTTAAACCTACTGTCACCACCCAACTTAAACAACTACCGAATAAATGGCAAATTAAGGTTAACGTGCAACCTGGCAGGCGAATGAAATTTACATCGGTAAAAGTTATCATCAATGGCGCTGGAAAAACGGATCGTGCTTTTAAAGCCTATCTCGCTGATTTACCAATTCAACCCGGCGATAATTTTAATTCACAAAAGTACGAATCCATCAAAGACCGATTGCAAAATATTGCTAACGCACGCGGCTATTTTCAAGCAAAAATCGTTGAAAGCAAACTTAAGATTAATCTCAGTGATTATACCAGTACGGCAAAAATTATCTACGATAGCGGAATTAGGTATCGTTTTGGTAAAACCATTTTTGAAGCTTCCAAGCTAAGAGAATCTTTACTAAGAAGATATCTTCGCTACTCACCGATGGAATATTATAAAAACCACTTAATCGAACAAACACGGCTTGATCTCACCAACAGTAATTATTTCCAACAGGTGGTGATGACACCACAAATCAATCAAGCGGTAAATTATGTGGTTCCGATTAAAGTAAAACTCTTCCCCCAAGATCAGGTAATTTACAGTTTAGGTGCAGGTTACGGTACCGACACCGGCATACGAGGATTAGCCAGCATGGATTTACGCTGGCTCAATTCTTATGGTCATAGTTTTAAAGCGTTAGCGCGTGGCTCACAACTCAACAGTGAATTAGCCGGTACTTATACGATCCCAGGGTTTAAGCCGGCGCGAGATTTTTTCTCCATTACCGGTGGGTTGGTTAGACTGGATCAAACAACAGGTAAAGGCAAAAATGCTCAGCTAGGCGCGAATTATCAGATACTGGTGAATGATTGGCGCATATCGGCCGGACTTAACTATATCGTCGAAAAATATTCACTCAATAACTACCCCATCAGAGGTAACACAATTAACACCAATGCAGCGTTACTTTATCCGAGTATTTCTGTCCAAAAAACCTATGCCCAAAAAAATATTATCAATCCTACCGAGGGATATAATCTTATTTTCACTGCAAGTGGTGCAAATAAACATGTCGCCTCAAAAACAAGCTACACGCAATATCGTATCGATTCTAAACTTTTATACACCCTATACCGCACTCATACACGCGTATTGATACGCGCATCCTTTGGTGCAACCGATATTGACTGTTTGTCTAGCCTGCCTTTATCCAAGCAATTTTTTGCAGGTGGTGCAACCAGTATTCGAGGATTTGAGTATAATAGCATTGGCCCCGGACGATATATCGGTGTTGGCAGCTTTGAACTACAACAGCGTATTTTTGGTAAATTTTATCTCTCAGGATTTGTCGACGCGGGAAATGTGAGCGACACTATCTTTGAAAGCAAACTCTATGTTGGCACTGGACCTGGCTTAATGTATCTTACTCCAATTGGCCCATTGGAAGTATCTTTTGCCAAAGCAATGAGTCCGACACGCGGCGGCTGGCGAATACAATTTAGCATGGGAGCACTATTATGATTCGATGGGTAGCCAGATGCTTTTTTGGCTTGATAGCAATTTTACTGATATTATTTATTTTTTTGCTGACGCCTTATGGCTTTCATCAAAGCTTAAAGCTGATAGAAAAAAATCTGCCTGGCAAATTAACCTTCCAGCATATCTCTGGCAATATTTTTGGTCCGATAAATATTAGTAATCTGACCTATGATGCCAAAAATATGCATGTCACCATTGGAACGGCGCACTTGCAATGGCGCTTGCCTATGCTGTTTTTAAAAACTCTCGATATCGCTAATTTTGAGGCCAGCAATATTCAAGTTCATTTAATAAAACATGCATCCGCCAGACCAAAAAAACAAACACAAAACCCGGTAGCTGTATTAGACCTGCCCTTTGCCCTCAAAGTTGAAAAAGCCAATATCAACAACGTTCAGCTTTACTATGGTAACCATGTGCCAATTGCCACCATTGATAAAATCAGCATTAATAAGCTTAAGTTAAGTAACCGAAAAATACGCGGGACCATTGATGTTAATTTGATAAAGCCCTATAAAATTGAGAGTCATATTTATCTCAAAGGCGATCTTGAAAAATACCAAATTAATTGGAGTATTACAAAAGCACAAAATCAATTTAGTTTAAATGGCATAGGAAACACGAAGTCCATTACTGTCTCTCTCGACGGCTCTAAACTGTATCAGAGCCAAGTCAGTGGCGATGCGACCATCAGCTGGTTCCCCTTTTGGTCATGGAAATCTGACATCAATATCAAAAATCTTAATTTGAAAAAATTTAACACTGCACTGCCGAATATTACCAGTGCAAATTTAAAATCAAATGGCTACTGGAAACAAAAAATGCCAGTATTTGATTTAAATGCTAATATTGATGCTCCCGGCGTCCATATCAATGCGGTCGGCTCACATAAAAACACTTGGAATATTAATTTCCAAGCCAATGTAAAAAAACTAGATCAACTTATCCCCAGCATGAGCGGCAGCATTCAAAGCCGCGGTACGATTACTGGATCAAACCAGGATCCAGAGCTCGACGCTAAATTTAATGCAACCAACCTCTATACCGACAATATTTCAGCAGATACACTGCAAGGGGAAATTAAAATTGACTTTGGATTTTTACAAGCATCTAAACTTAAGCTTGACGGCACCAATGTGAAAGCCCCATTTCTCAATGCATCTACTTTAAAACTTAGCGCCAATAGCACAGCTCACTTAAAACAAATTCATGCCAACCTTAACCTCAATACACAACAATACCAAAACATTAGCTTAGATTCAGAGCTTGATGGCCGCCTTACTCAGAATATCTGGCAAGGCAAACTGGTGAAATTCAGGTTTCAATCACCCAAAGCTGGGCTATGGAGATTGCAATCGCCATCACGGCTTTACTTGTCTCAAGAAAAGATAACGTTAAAAGACGCTTGCTGGCACGCAAGATCCGGCAAGACCTGCGTTAATATCGATTGGGATAAAACAAATCCTTGGCAAATCAATGCCAATGGCCATTTAACCAATCTTAATTTACTCACAGAACTCGCTTCACCCTTCCTCACCATTCGCGCTCCGACCCTGTTTAAGGTTAATATCAGAGGCTTCGGGCAAACCATTACTGACATTAAGTCAAACCTCAACATCGATAATGGATCATTAACATTCTCCAAAGATTTTCAAAGCTTTAAATACCCTCTGAAAAAAATGACCATCGACCTTAACACAAAAAACAATGACTTAATTTTACAAACCAACGCCTTGGTGGCTAAAAAAGATTTCTTAACCGCAAACATTGTTATACACGATTTCCAGAAGCGAATAAAAAATGATACGTTAAACACATCTCAAGTTTCAGGAAAAGTGAAATTAAGTTTATCCACATTAAGATTACTGGAAATGTTTACCCCTTATGTTTCACAGCCTAAAGGTTTATTACAAGCCAACTTCGATGTCAGCGGATCACTACCGCTACCCAACATTGAAGGTAAAGTGACGCTGAAGAATGGCTACATTAATATCCCAAGTCTCAAAGTTCAGCTCGACAATATACAAATGACAATCCACGCCAAAAACAAAGCGTTAAATTACACCATCACTGCACATTCAGAAAAATTACCCATTACCATAACAGGCAAAACCCAATATAAGAATAACAAATTAATAAGCACACTAAAATTTTCTGGTAAAGATGTCTTAGTCGCAAACACACCTCAATACACCATTTATGTTTCTCCAGATCTGCAAGCAAGACTGGTCGGAAATTCTGCGGTAATAACCGGTAAAATTATTATTCCAAAAGCAGTTATAAAACCTGCTGATTTTTCCTCTACTGTCAGCCTGCCCGCTGATGTGGTTATTGTCAGCCAACACAAGATCACCAAACAAAGTCCGTTAAAATGGGTTATGAATGTTAGCATTGTGCTCGGCGATCATGTGACGATTAACACCCGAGGTTTAAATGGCCAGCTCCATGGAGACCTAAAAATCACTCACGAGGTTACCCAACCCAATGCTGTCGCGACCGGGCAAATAACCTTAACCCAAGCGACTTTTTCAACCCAAGGCAAAACACTCACGATTGCTGAGGGCTCAAACATAAACTACATCCACGATTCAATTAATAACCCACATTTGAGCATTCGCGCCTCTCGCACCGTGTCCGTTGTGAGTGATAAAAGTGGATTTCAACTAGGACCCACTAAGTCTCAAGTGGGCATCGACATTAAAGGGACGGTATCACACCCCAGCATTTCACTTTTCTCTTCGCCAATCGCATTATCGCAAGCCGACATTTTATCTTATTTATTATTTGGCTCGCCAGCAAGTGGTGGCTCTGCGAGTAATCTTTCGGCAATTGTTGGCGCAGTCAGTAGTTTAAAACTCGGAGGGGACAAAAGTGATGTCAGCATTTCCCGGATTAAACAAAGACTCGGCATTACTGAACTTGGTGTGCAAGAACAAACTTATATCGATGCCTTTGGCACCCCACTGGGTATTAATCAAAGCTCTTTTGTAATCGGCAGTTATATCACTCCGAAAATTTATGTGCGCTACAATCGTGGTTTAGTTACCCCGGTGGATATTTATCAAGTTCGTTATATTTTTAATAAGCATTGGTCGATACAAACCGAAACCGGATCGGGTTCGCAGAGTGTGGGCACAGGAGTCGATGTACTCTATACCATTAGCCGCAAAAAATTCCCTTATTAGGGAGGGGGTCATCCCTGCGAAAGCTGGGATCTCATTAAGGTGGCGCTTAACTCGAGAGATCCCAACTTTCGTTGGGATGACAGTGCCAGAGGATAAAATTAACGCCATGCCTAAAAAATGCCACGAACTAGACTGCCAGTTAGTTTTATTGAATTTGAGGCATCAGGACGAGATGCCAAACATCTAAAACTTAACCGCGCTGGGTATGGTATATGCCAGTGTTGAGTTTCCCTTGAACTCTGCAGAAGAGACAGTTTGTTGGGAAGAAGGCGAAAAAAAACCTTCTTTTTGCATATCTTGTTTGAGCACAGCTTGAATTTTTTCAATTTTATTGATTATTTCTTCAGTTAAGTTCGCGTTTATTAGTAATTTTCGGATATCAGTAAGAGAGGCTTCACCTACACTATTACGAGCTTTTTTGTGAAAACGGCATACAACATTATCATTTTCTTTTTTAGAAAACAATACTGGCATTGAGATAGATATTACATGATTATTACGGCTTACTTTACCCCCAAGGCTGTTTAATATTCGAGTGATGTCTCCGAGATCAAAACGAGCTGTTTGCTTATTCATTAGCTGCCTGATTAATGTAATTACACGCATTGTCGTACAGGCTAGATTTGTTAATTCAGCTTCATGATGGTTAAACTCTCTATGTTTAGTTTCACCGTCGCTGACATGAGGGGGATCGATGGAAGTAGGTTTAGCATCTTGGGCAAAGAGAGTGCCTCTGGTTTTTACTTTAACTTTTGCAACCTCCCTCTTAACATTTTCACCTACAATAGGTTGTGCTAATAATCTGGTTGGTGCTTTTGCTTTCTCTATTGGTGATTCTACTTCGATTATGCTTTGCTTAAGATTGTGTAGTAGCATCAAAGCAAGGTAGTTTGACTGTCGAAACACAGCCATTGTTTCCTTATGACTAACTGAATAAATATCTTTAATTTCATCTCCAAGATCAACAAGGAAGAAATGACATGTTAGTAACCAGCGCAAGACAGTAGGAGTAGCTAGTGTCATATTTTGTTTTAATTTGTCTGCTATTTTCTCTTTTTCATGGAAAAGTGTTGTAGCTTGTTTAAAAAGTCTTCTTATTTCATTGTCGCTTTCACGGAGAATTAAATTAAATTTATTTGTTTTAATTGCCAATTTTACAGATTCTTCCCACTTTGCAAATATGATGCCGGGTATCTGCCGAGTGATTGTTTCTTTAATAAAATCACTTATCTCCTTAAACACTGCTTTTTCTTCCCCTTTGAAATTCTTCCTATGAGATTGGATAAGTGCGTTAACATTGATAATGTAAATGAAAAGTGATCTTGCTTTATCTTCAGTATCAGTTCCCCAACCGGTATCAGATAACATCAGCCGCAAATTTTTATCAGTCTCAAAAACTGATGATATGATACCATTTGCAATTTTATTATTTTTTTCTTGGACTTTTGCGAGATAGGCAAAAATCATTTGATAGCACTCTTCAATTCCACGTAATAAAAAAGCAAAAAAACGTTTTCCACCTATTTCAATTAAATGCTCTAAACCACCTGTTTTCAGTAAAGTTATGCGCTCTTTCTCAGGTACTAATCCTACAATAACACTATAAAAGTCGTCAAAAAACTCATCTATTCTGAGAAGCCCAACTTTTTTTAGGTTACTCTTAATTGCAATTGTCTCACGATTGTGTTTCTTAACTAAAGCAGCTAGTTTTAACAATCCTGTTTTTTTGTTGGGTTGCTTTTTTTTCCGCTCATTTTGATCTCTTTGAGTTCTGACACGATATGTTTCCTTTAATTCTTTTCTAGCAATCCTGCACTTTTGCATAAGATCACTAAACATTTTATCTGCTTTAGGAGTTAGGGCATCATTACTTTGTATCGCTTTAATTACTTTAATAGCTTCAGTGTATTGCTTACGTTTATATAATTGTATAGCGTCACTAAACTTTTTTGATTGATTTGCGGTGAATACTTTTGCTGTTTCTCTCATGTCATCAAACCATTTTAAATAGCATATTGACATATAATAGTGCTTTTTTTGATAAAAAGACATCAATGTAACTACCAATAGAAAAGAGTTAAAATAAGATGAATAGCTTGGGGATGAGAAATTAGGGGGTCGATGTGCTTTATACCATTAGCCGCAAGAAGTTTCCTTATTAGCAACTACGGCAAATCGGTTTGGAATTAGGTTTTAAAACTTTAAGGTGCTACGTATAAACGGACACTCTTACGCGGCGGGCGCAGCGATTATGAAAGGCGCAACGGGCTTATATTAAGATACCTTTGCGTTCTTTTTATAGCGCTGCGCCGCCGCGTAAGGGAAAAAACTTGACTTGGCTCAACACAATATTCAAAACCTAAAACTATACCGTAATAGGTAATTAATTATTATCTTAAATCAATAAACCCTAAATGTTTACAGAACTGCTCAATCAGATTAATTAATTTTGATTCTTTGCGATAATAAGCATAAAAAGTTAACTCGTAATTATATTCTGGCAGTATCGGACAAATAATTTTTTGTTCCAGCTCGTCTTTCATTACAAACTCAGCTAAACGACCAATACCACAACCTGTGGCAATAAGATTTTTCATAATATACCCATTATCTGAATAAACGCCGCCAGACACTTTGACTTTTTTATTCCCCACATGCCAAATCTCTGGATTAGCATCTGAGCTCCATAAAATACAATTATGATTAGCTAAATCTTGTGGCTGTTCTGGTCTGCCATATTGTTTTAAATAATCACTTGCGCCCACAAACATAAACTTCACTTTAGCAATTGGGAGTTGAACCCAGGATGATTCTTTAATATTAACCGAGGAAAAATAAATATCACATTGGCGAGACAGTAAATCAACGTGCGTATCGATGCAATTCAAGTAAAACTCAATTCCAGGATGCCCTTCTCTAAAGTCTAATACCTTAGGACGGATAATAAGATCACCCAGCGCAGGTGGTAAACCCAGCTTTAAGGTACCCACTTTAGGGATCACGATTTCACTGCCGACAGCAAAGGCTTCATCTAAAGATGACACCGTGCGCTCAGCCTTTTCTAGAAAGGCGCGCCCTAATGAAGTCAGCCTGGTTTTTTTAGTGGATCGATCAAGCAGTCGACCACCCAATTGGTGCTCCAAGGCGCTCACTTGCCGACTCAGACTCGATGCGGATGTATACGCATGGCGAGCAGCGGCATTAAAGCCCCCATGCTTCACCACTGATAAAAAATTCTTTATACACAGTAACTTATCCATATAATCCCCATAATCACTGTTGCATATAATGCAACATAATATTGCGAAATGTAACTTTATCATGCATTATATGAAATGATAGCATTTGTGTATATATTAATCAATAGCTGATAAAAATGCGGCGCGCAATTAAAACCTGATCGGCGCCAACAGTGCCGAGCAAAATTTCATTAAGCAAAAATTAGATCATTTTAACCTTTATTTATCCATTGACTTCCTGATTCTAATACATGAGTATCTTCACTTGGATAATATGGCTTATGAGATTTAATGAATTCCATTCTTTAATAAAACTTTAATAAAGGTGTTTAAATGACAAGAGAAGAAAAAGCATACGAAGAAAAACCTGAAAATCTTGACTTAGTTAAAACAATTCTAGCGAACGATTGGAATAATGGGGTATTTGAGAAAGTATTCCCACCAAGCATTTATCAAAAAATTAGCGCGAAGGCAAAATCCGATAAAGATAATACATTAATTACATTGTGTCACTATAATCCAGAAGCAGCAGAAATACTGTGTCATATGATACAAACTTTTTCTCATAAGTATCAAGCTGTGATTTTAATAGAAACAAGTAAGTGTGGCCTAAATGCTTTAATGTGGGTAGTTGTAGACGAAAGAAAAAAAACAACATTACTTAATCTATTGTTGGATATCATTCTAAAACTCGACATGCAACATCAAGTCCGCATTTTTTCTCAAGCAGATAAACGTGGATTCAATGCTTTAATGTTTGCGGCTCAGTTTTATCCAAAAGCAGTTGTCACACTATGTGAAGTTATTAAAACATTTAAAAAGCAAGATCAGGTCAGGATTTTTTCTAAAACAGATTCTCGCAAAGCAAATGCTTTAATAATTGCTGCTAGGTTTCAGCCAGAAGCAGTTATCGAACTATGTGAAGTCATTAAAACATTTAAAAAGCAAGATCAAGTCGACATTCTTTCTCAACTTGGCATAGGCGGAGTTAATGCTTTAATGCTTGCCGCTATCTATGATCCAAAAGCTGTTGCCGCACTATGTGAAGTTATTAAAACATTTGAAAAGCAAGATCAAGTCCGCATCTTTTCTCAAGTAAGCGTAGGAGGATTTAATGCTTTAATGTTTGCAGCTCAAGATCATCCAGAATCAATTGTCACACTATGTGAAGTCATTAAAACATTTGAAAAGCAAGATCAAGTCCGCATTTTTTCTCAAAAATGCGATAAAGGATATACTGCTACGACGATTGCTCGCAAACATAATATTACTGCATATCTTCAGTTATTAGAGCTTTTACCAAGTAATCAAGCCCACACTTTGTTTCAAATGAATGAGGAGGGGAAAGAACAAAACTATGGGCCAACTGAAGAGCCCTCAGCGCCTCCTCCAGTAAGGGATGGAGAAGAAGATCAAGCGGAAGAAAAAGGCGGAGAATATCACCCGGAGCAACAAGGCCTCTATCTGTTTGGGCGTCCGCTTTCCCGGGTTAGAGCTTCCCCTGAGCCGAGACACTGTCTAGGCCCACTTGTTACATCTCGTGTACCGAGAGCGTCTAAGCACCTAAGGCACGCGCCCATAACCATAATAGAATCCTACTCGGACCGGTTGCCGCTAGCAATTAAAACCTGATCGGCACAAACAGCGATACGATATACAAAACCAGCGCCAACAGCGCATAGGTCCATACACAAATCCATATTTGTTTGCCCATGCTTAAAGATTTAGAGCTCATCATATCCATCTCTTGATGATCATGTTGCATATGCGCATGATCAGAGCTACCAGCTTGTGGTTTTGACATCATGCCATGTTTAATTTTATTTTTTACCATCCACGAATTAATTGGATACGCGGTAATAAAACCACAAATCGCTGCCAAACTCATCCGCCCCCAGAAATAAATTTTCAGTGGGTTCAAACTAACGGGGTACAAACCACCTAATATTACCATCACCGCAAACATGCCAATCATCACCATATTCATTGACACCGTTTCAGCAAAAATGGTTTTAAGCACCGCCTCACCATAACTTTTAAACATTGAGCGCATAAATACGGCCTGAAAAATAAATAAACCAAACAAATAAGCGGCGACATATTCAAGCACAATCTCAACACCATTCGAAACTGAAAAAAAGTATAAAATGATCGCCATAATAATAATGGCAGTTGCGTCCCCTGCAACACAATGAATTAAAGAACCCAGCGTTTGTTTCCAATGCGCCTTGATAAATTGATCATGCGTACCGGGTAAAGGTTCTCGACAAGATAAAAAATAAAAAAACAAACCCACCGGGCCAGTATAGATAATCACTAAAGCCCAAGCCCAAGTCATGATTCGCATCGACGGTGTATTGGTAAACTGATCCCACAACACAAATATCAATGACCCTAAGGTCAGAATAAACCACAGCAGCAAAACGCCGTACATCACATCCATATGTGTAAACTCCTATTTTATCATCTAAGCCGTTGTCGGCTCTGGTTCATATTTAAACTCGATTCGACCCTTAAGCCACACTAATAGTAACACCGCAGGTATACCTGCTAAGAAAGTTACAAAAAAGAATAACGCCCAACCCAAATGTCCCACCATATAAGCAACCTCGGGCCCGGCCAATACACGCCCCACCGCCATCAGCGCTGAAAAAATTGCGTATTGTGCTGCTGAAAAACGCCTATCACACAAAGACATTAAAAATACAATAAACGCCACCGTACTTAAACCCGCGCAAAAATACTCAGCAAATACGGACAACCCCATCACCATATAACTTTTACCCACCAACGCCAATAACATATAAGCCAAATTAGCAACCGCTTGTAAAATGCCAAAATAAAGTAATGATTTATATAAGCCTAAACGCTGCATATAAACACCACCCATAAAACTTCCTAATAATAAGGCGCCCAGTGATACAATTTTATAAATTAAAGCGACCTCTTCCAAACTAAAGCCAACGCCACGGATTAAAAATGTCATATTAAGTGCAAACGCAAGCGCATCGCACAGTTTATAAATAATGACAAAAACAATAATCGCAACTGCATATTTACGTTGTAAAATATTACGAATAGGCTCGATAACTGCTTGCTGAATCGTCTTAGGCGTATTTTCAACCATTGGCGTCCGTGGCGCCCATATGGTTATCAGTATTTGCACCACCATAATGCCCGCCATAATAAAATAAGTCGCGCGCCAACCCAGCTCTGCCGCCAGAACCAAGGCAAATACGCCGCCTATCAGCATCGCAGCGCGACCACCAAAACTGGTCACTGCCGCACCTAAACTTCGATTACTTGGATTTAAAATATCTACCCGATAAGCATCAATACACACATCCTGTGACGCTGAAATAAAAGCAATTCCGAGTGCGACAATTGCCAACCACCAAGGATGGGTTTTCGGCGTTAACACCGCAATAATCAATAAACCAATCACCAATCCAAGCTGGGTGATAAAAATCCAGCCGCGACGCCGATCGAGATTCAGCAAGGTAAAGCGGTCCATCAGCGGAGCCCATAAAAATTTAAGAATATAAGGATAGCCAATCAAGCTCAGCAGGCCAATGGTCATTAATTTAGCACCTGCAACGGTATACCAAGCTTGCAATGTTGAGCCAATCAAAATCAAAGGAAGAGTAGAGGAAAAGCTTAATAATAAAACAGCCATAACGGGTCGACTAAACCAGGCGCTTATATTTCTTGTCGAAGGCATTAACACTCCCTTGCTTTATGTGCATTTGTTGACAGAAACGCATAAGATCAACTACGATACGCTAATACTAAGCAAAGATTATAACATTCGAGATCTTAATGACACTATCCCAAACTGAAATATTTCGTTATAGCCGTCAACTTCCTATTATTGGCTTAAAAGGCCAGCTTAAGCTTAAAAATGCAAGTGTCGTTTGCATAGGCAGTGGTGGCTTAGGCTGCCCGCTACTACAATATATAGTAGCCGCAGGCATTGGCAACATCACCATCGTTGATTTCGATAAGGTTGAGCTTAGCAATCTAGCTCGTCAAATTCTGTTTAAAGAAGGAGAGCTTAACCAACCAAAAGCATCAACTGCCGCCGCGCATTTAACCCATCTTAATCCACACGTGAAGATTACTTCAATCAATAAAAAACTTAACCAAGATAATATCAGTGAAATCATTAAAAATTGCGATGTAGTCATCGATGGCTGTGATAATTTTGACACCCGCTATTTAATCAATCGTTATTGTCGCGCGCAGCAATTACCACTTATTGCTGCCAGTATTTTTAAATCTGAAGCGCAGATCAGCACCTTTAATTTAGCCGATGGCCCCTGCTATGAATGTTTATATCCCACACCACCAAAAGCCAATGCGATTCCCAATTGTGCCTTAGGTGGTGTACTCGGTGCTTTGCCTGGAATGATCGGCAGCATACAAGCACTTGAGGCAATTAAAATCATTACTGGCATCGGCGAAACCCTATCCGGATTTGTATTAACCGTTGATAGCATGACAATGGATTTTAAAAAATTTCAACTTTCTAAATCAAAACACTGCACAAAACACCAGTGTGCTAAGGAGCCTCATATGATACTGGATAAATTATTTAATAAAAAAGCAGAAATTATCACTGCGACCGAACTTAATAAAATGCTGCAAAGCGATAAAGATATTGTCTTAATCGATGTGCGTGAAGCATTTGAATGTGAAATCTGTAAAATTGAAGGCTCAACTCATATTCCCTTAGCTGAGCTCAAGCAAAAAGCAGTCGCCCTCGATCAAAATAAAAAATACATTATTTATTGCAAAGCAGGCATACGCGGCAATAAAGGCGCGCTAACGTTAATTAAGCTTGGATTTAATCATGTTTACAACTTAGAAGGCGGAATTTTAAAATGGATCGATGAGGTTGATAATAACCTGATGAAGTATTAAATTTTAAGGGGTTGGCTGTGTGACGCCTTTAGACTCACACTCACTTTTTGCCCCGGCTCTGCAAGTCTGTGAGCAATCAAGCTTTTCCGAATTTGGACAGTTAGTAGTAAGGCATTGCTGAAACTTATCGTTAAAACACTTATTATAATTATATTCTTGATTCTGTGCTTCATCCGCATAAGCGCTTTGTATCCCAACAAACAGCAACAAAGTGGATAATAATATTGTGGTTTTTGACATGCCCCCGCCTCTACTATTCATTTATTAATATCATAATTATAGTAGAAAAAAGACGGCTCCAGGGAGCAGGCGGCACAAGGCCTTTAGCCCTGCCAAATATTAGTCTAAAATCTAACCCAATCTAAGGATGCAGCCCCAAACAAGACTATTATTTATCCAAAAGAAAAACCTATGCTATAATAAGTGCGGATTTAGGTGCCAATGTGGCATTATTAATTGAAGGCCGACTTTCCAGGCCCAATTGCCCTCAAAAAGGACTGAGATCGTATTAAAATCAATGCGATGAAGAATTGACAGTACGCAAAAAAAGTTGGACCATGCCAAATTACAAAATTAAACAAAGCGTGCTATTTAAATACACTGAAACTGTAAATAGCTAATCAATATAAGAGAGAACATTTATGTCATTAATAGAAGAACTTGGAACCATCTGGATGGATGGTAAATATGTGCCAGCGCAAGATGCAAAAATATCTGTATTATCTCACAGCCTGCATTATGGTGGCGCGATATTTGAAGGCGTTCGTGCTTACGAAACCGATCATGGGCCCGCTATTTTTCGACTGCAAGATCACACCGATCGCTTATTTAATTCAGCGCATGTATTAAGAATGAAAATTCCGTTTAGCAAAGAAGAACTGAACGAAGTTCAAAAAAAATTAGTCCTTGATAATAACCTGGAACAAGCTTATATCCGCCCGCTGGTTTATCATGGTGACAATAGCTTGGGCCTTCATGCCAAGAACTTAACCGTGCATGTAATGATTGCGGTTTGGCAGTGGGGTACTTATTTAGGTCAGGATGCCTTTGAAAACGGCATTAAAATGCGAACTTCATCTTATATTCGACCACACGTTAATAGCTCGTTTAGTAAAGTAAAATGTAGCAGCAATTACATCACCTCCATGTTAGCCATTCAAGAAGCCGCCGACAGCGGTTGCGATGAAGCACTGTTGCTCGATAAAGAAGGCTTTGTGGCCGAAGGCAGCGCTGAAAATGTTTTTATTATGCAAGGAGGCAAACTTATCACTCCACCTTGTACCTCTGCATTGCGTGGATTAACTCGTGATAGTGTCATCGAAATGGCTAAAGTCTTAAATGTAGAAACAGTCATTAAGAGTTTTACCCGCGATGAAATCTATATCGCTGACGAAGTCTTTTTAACCGGTACTGCAGCAGAAATTACCCCAGTCGTTATGTATGACAATCGACTGATTGCTGACGGTAAACCCGGCAAAGTCACACGCACATTGCAGCAAAAGTATCTGAACTGCATTCATGGCAAGGACAAAGATTTTCTATCTTGGCTCACTTATTGTCGCGAGCCGTCTTCTGCAGCTAAAGAAGTACCAGCCATCTAAATAGGGTCTTTCGTTATGATTAGCATCTTTGAATTGTTCTCGATTGGCATTGGCCCATCAAGCTCACACACTGTCGGGCCAATGCGTTCAAGCTATGCATTTATTCAGAGCATCAAAAACCGTTTAACTGATATTAACCGAATACAAGTTAGCCTCCACGGCTCGCTTGCATACACCGGGAAAGGTCACGCGTCGGATAATGCCTTGATGATGGGCTTAAACGGCGAACAACCGGAAACCATTGATCCCGATCAGATAGCCAACCGTGTTTCAGTCATCCAGGAAACACATCAATTAAACTTGCTGCAAACGCACACCATTAATTTCAATCCCCTCTGTGATATTATTTTTGACTACAAAGAATCATTTGATTATCACCCCAATGCAATGAAATTTACAGCGTTTGATAAAGATAACAAAATCATTAGTGAGGATGTTTATTTCTCAATCGGCGGTGGGTTTATTGTAAATCAATCTGAAATAACTCAAGCAAAAAAGCGACCCGTTGCAAAATTCACGTTTGAGTCCGGCAATGAGTTATTGCAACTATGTAAACAAAACAACATGAGCATTAGTGAAATTATGCTAGCTAATGAGCTTGAATACTGCGACAAAAAAACAATTTATGAAAAATTACTTCACATTGATAAAACCATGAAAGCGTGCATCGATAAAGGTTGCAACACAGGCGGCACGCTCCCTGGAAAATTACACGTTCAACGACGGGCTCCCGGTTTTTATAAAAAATTGTTACTCCAAGGTAAACCTTCAGCATTACACCCACAAGCGATGAATTGGTTGAATGTATTTGCAATGGCCGTAAATGAAGAAAATGCTGCGGGATCGCGCATCGTGACCGCACCCACCAATGGTGCGGCTGGGATTATTCCTGCAGTATTAAACTATTATAAATATTTTTATCCTGAGGCCAATGACGACGGCATTGTTAACTTTCTGCTAACAGCCGGTGCGATCGGAATTCTTTACAAAAAAAATGCTTCAATTTCAGGTGCTGAAATGGGTTGCCAAGGTGAAGTGGGCGTCGCCTGTTCAATGGCAGCAGCCGGCCTTGCCGCTGTTTTAAATGGAACGCCCAACCAAATTGAAAATGCCGCAGAAATTGGTATGGAGCATAACCTCGGATTAACTTGCGACCCTGTCAACGGTTTGGTACAAATTCCCTGTATTGAACGTAATGCAATGGGTGCTGTAAAAGCGGTAAATGCAACCAGCTTAGCACTGGCGGAAAATGGTGACCAGAAAATTTCGCTTGATATGGTTATCAGCACCATGCGTGAAATTGGCGAAAACATGAATTCAATTTACAAAGAAACCTCACGCGGAGGACTCGCGGTTGCTGTTAATTTATCCGAGTGTTAAATTTTTCTAACTAAATCTAAAAACTTGGCCTTTTTAGTATGGGCTCTAACATTGGTAGCCTTGACTTTTTGGCTAAAAAATCCGCTCGAAGATGTTTTCTCTTACGCGGCGGTCGCCACGATTAATAAAAGACGCAACGGGATCTTAATATGAATCCGTTGTGCCTTATCATAACCGTGGCGACCGCTGCGTAAGAACAGGCTTGGCTTTGAATCTTGCAAGCAATTAAAATCTGAACCCTCTAATAAAACACAATAGATTACATCCTGCAAAATGTTTACCACTTCAGATACAAAATGACAGCTAAATGCAGCACCCATCACCAATATTAAATTAATCTTAAATGCATGCGGTTAATTTAAAATCAGAAAATAAATAACGAAATAATAATTTACCTTAGTACTTCTAATTTAATGTTAAGCACTTTAATCCTAGGCTGTCGCGTCTGTAAGACATTGTCCATTCCACTCACTCTTCGGCCAAGGTAATATTTCATTTATAGTTAGCCTTATTAAATAAGCGGGCGCTTATTTAATAAGATAACTTATTTAATCTGAATTGTTTAAATTACTTGTTAAAAGTGTCATCTTTTATTAATATGCATTTCATGACATTTTTTATGGACGATTCATAAATCACAAGGAGAGAGAAACAATGTATGCAGAACTTCCAGATCAACTCAAGCGTATTGTCACAGAGTATTTACTTGCTGATGATTTTCGAACTGCCAAACAAATTCATGATGATTGGATTTTAGAGCGAAAATTTACCAATCAAAATCACACTGGACTAGCCGCTTAGCTGGCCTTTAATAACCCAACAATAGGCCAACACTTGACATCGTATGACTGGATCGTTTAGCTTAAATGCTGTAATACTGTATAGCATGGATATAATGACAGGAGTCAATAATGCTAAGGAAACCAGCCGCTCTGATATTATCCAGCTGCCTGATGACTACTGCCTGTGCGGGTGGCTCAGTGCACTTTTCGGTCCCAATTAAAACAAAATTTCACCCTATTGTCAGACTATTTTACAGCCTTCTAAATATCGATACTTTTTTAAAAAATCATCTTGGGGACTATCTTCCCAGATTACCTACGCCTTATAATGGACTGGGCTTTTCTGGCGGCTTTAAGTATGGTCAATATGTGGGCTTACAATTGGGTTATGCTTATTATTTTAAGCTCAGGCGCACAACAACAATTAATGGCCAACGCCATGTCATTGCAATGCGCCCCGAGAACACTTTTTTCGATGTGGTTGGTTATTTCCCTATTTTAAACGTCAAAGGCCTAGATATTGTCGGCACAGCGGGCGCGGTTGTTAATGACTTCAGTTTTTTTCTCAATAACATCGACAATGGCGCGAATAGTTATCACAACAGTACCAATGTCAATGTGCGCATGGGACT
>CAXMUH010000002.1:0-3969 GCA_964196565.1 uncultured Legionellaceae bacterium
GATCGCGAAGAGCGCCCGGATATTGATAATGTTTATATGGATGCGTTGGTAAAAATTCACGGCTCTGGCGGTTGGCCGATGAGTATGTTTTTAAAACCCAATGGTGAGCCTTTTTTTGGTGGTACCTATTTTCCGTTAGAAGAAGATCAAAGCACAATTTCCTTTTTAAATCTGTTAAAAAACATTAATCAATTATGGTTAACCGATCATGATAAAATCAGCGAAATGAGTGCGATGTTGGTGGCGGCACAGCAAAAAGCGCAAGCACAAGAGACTAAGCCATCATCTGTAGCGATCAATCGAGTCAATGAGCTTGCCGTCGCGCAGAAGTTACTTGATCCGCATCAGGGGGGACTAACTGGCGCGCCGAAATTTCCGCAGATTCCATTAATGCGCTGGTTTACGGCATTAGGGGCAGAGTCCAATCATGCGGAAATAAATAATTTAATGCAATTAACGGCAACAAAATTATGTCGCGGTGGTATTTATGATCATGTCGGTGGTGGCTGGATGCGTTATTCAACCGACTCACAATGGTTGGCGCCACATTTTGAAAAAATGCTGTATGACAATGCGCTGATTATCCAATGGTTAACTGAGTTGGCACAGAAAAATTATTCAGATTTATTTTATCATCGCATTAACCAAACCATTGATTGGCTATCAGCTGAAATGCTGCAAGCGGATGGATTATTCAGTGCGTCAATTTCAGCTGATAGCGAAGGTGTTGAAGGTAAATATTATGTGTGGCAAAAAAGCGAAATCGACAAAATTCTCGCTGAGAACGCCGCGCAATTTTGTGCTCAATATGATATTAGTGAAGCAGGCAATTGGGAGGGGGCTAATATCCCTCATCAAAATCACCCAAGTTATTCTGCTACAGAAGAACTAACCGACGCTTTGGAACAACTAAAAATAGCGCGCCAACAACGTATTCGACCGGATACGGATGATAAAGTGCTAACCGATTGGAATGGATTACTGATTGGCGCGTTAGCGGATGCGAGTTTTGTGTTTGAGAAACCACAATGGTTGGCGCTTGCAATAAAGACATTTAACACGCTGGAGACTTTATTATGTCAGCAAGGCCGATGGTATCACGGCTATCGTAATGGTGTTTGTTTAAAACAGGGTTTTCTTGAAGACTATGCAGCTGTTATCGATGCAGCAATTACTTTGTATTGCCAAACCGCTGAAAAATCTTATCTCAAAAAAGCAAAGCTGTGGACAAAGTGGGCTGAAGATAAATTTAATCCTGAAAACAAAGCCTATTTTAGCCAGGCAGATTATAAGATCAGTGAATTATATTTAAATTATACGAACATTACTGATCAGGCGATACCCTCGGGCAATGGATTAATGGCTTTGAATTATGTAAAACTTTATTGGATAAGCAGTGAAAATCAATTTTTGCAGCGACTCAATAAAATGTTGCAAAGCCTAAATGACCAGCAAGCAGTTTATGCCAGCAATTTATATCTGGCAAAGTTGATGTTAGCAGAGGGCGTCAGTATTAAATTAGACTTCGCGAAAATAACCCAGAAGACAAAAGATTTTTTACAGAAGAAAAATCCGATCATCAGCCTTTTGATCAATCACCCGAGTGCAAAAAATATATCCATTTGCCAAGCGGGTGAGTGTCAAGAGCTAGAGTATTGATATACCCAAACCAGTATGAAATTAGGTTTAGCCTCTGGCACTGTCATCCCAGCGAAAGCTGGGATCTCATTACGTTGGCACTTGATTTAAAAGATCCCAGCTTTCGCTGGGATGACGCTGCACTTTCGCAGGAATGGCGAAGCTTAAATCTCACCCGCATTAGGTATATGAAAGAGTTTACATTGTATGTCTAATATATTAACATACTGCAATGAAAAGGATTTCCACATTAATCATCGTCATGTTGATGACTTCACCGGCTGTATTTGCAACGGCATCGCATTCAATTGCCAAATCAAAGCCTGCTGTTAGCCATGAAAAAATTGAACCTCAATGCTATTACGTCAAAAAGCATATCAAAGGTCATCATTATCGGTTTTTCAGAGTATGTACAAAGAGGAAGGACTTCGATCAGCGCCTAAAGACGTTTTTAAAAGGCTTGAGCTCTGAACAGCACTCAGTGTTAGAAAAGCGAATAGCCGCACAGAAACAAATCCAACACAGCCGTTATGGGTTAGCACTGTTTGAACCAACCTATATTTTACCTTTCTATTATACCGGTAACCCGGATCAAGCGGTGTATATTGGCACGACACCTGAAAATCAGCGTATCGAGAATGAAGAATTTAAAGCGCAAGTAAGCTTTCAGCTCGAGCTATGGCAAAATATGTTTAAATCTCCGATCTCGCTCAATGCTTCTTATACGCAGTTATCGTATTGGCAGGTCTATGCAAAATCACAATGGTTTCGTGAAACCAACTATGAGCCAGCTGTCTTTTTAAGTGAGAGCTTTACCCATAGCACCTTGGGCTATTTGGGTGTGGTACATCAGTCGAATGGCCGTGGTGGACTTTTGGAACGCAGCTGGAATCGACTTTTTGCTGATTTTATGTTTTCCGGAGAGCACTGGTTTATTAGTATTAAGCCTTGGATTTTAATTTTTAGAACTGAATCCAGTGATTTGCATAATCCAGATATTTGCAAATACCTAGGTCATGGTCGCATTGTGCTTGCGGTAAAGTATTGGGGTCAGGAGCTTACCGTTAACCTCAGGAATACCATTTTTAGCGGGTTTAAACGCGGTGCGATTACTGTCGGATATTCATTTCCTATTTTGGGCAAAGTACATGGCTTTGTTCAGGTTTTTAGTGGTTATGGACAGAGTTTAATTGAATACAATCACTATACCAATAGCGTGGGCCTGGGTATTATTGTAAATAATTGGATTTAGTTCAGCGCTATTTCATTTTTTTGATTGATGGTTGCATTAGGCTTGCCGTCTTCTCGAATGGTGGGAAGCAGAGCTTTCATTATTCCGTTATTTTTATAGTAGTACACCACAATAGAATCATTTGAGCCTTTGCCACATATTGTATTGACACGATATACTATATATTGCCTTTATTTTGTTGGGCGTGGAGACGGTAGAAAGGAATGTATTTTTTGCTTCACAAAATTCAAGTTAAATTGCGAATTAAGACATTTTTTAGCAAGATAAAATGAAATTAACGCCACGATAATACCAGCAATATCATCCATCAAAAAATGCCAGCCGAGAATGAGTGTGGAGGCAATGACGGCGGAACTAAAAAACGCGATAGGATAAAATAAATATTTACGATGATAGGTGACACAAGCAATTAATACTGACCAAATAGTATGAAAAGAGGGAAGTCCGACATAACCTGCGCGAAAGTACCCGGCTGCATTGTAGTGGTGGTCAAGTCGAAATTGTAAGACAACGTGTTCTGCGCCGGCGGGCAAATATTTTGAATGAAAAACATTGGCTGGATCACTAGATGGGAAGAAATAATAAATCGCAAATCCAATTAGGCAAGAGATTATATAAGCATATACATAGGTGTAGACTTGTCGTTCATCTTTAAGTAAAGCTAGGATAATAGGTACTATCATGATAGCAGGAAATAATAGGTAGTAAGCGGCGTTAGCGATTGTAATCAGCCATGGGTATTGGTATGTATGATTAATAAAGGTTAGTAAATTAAAGCCGACCATTTTATCGAGTAGGTAGATCACATTATCTTGTAAATGGAATGGGGTTGTAAATGCCCCTGTCTCTACAATCAGCATTACGATGGCGATAATAAAACACATACCATAGGTTTTTAATAGTAATGAAAGGCGCGGAAAAATTTTATAGAGATAAAAGCCTGATATATATAAAGGTATAGAGATTAAAAAGGAGTTGCTGCGTAGGATGGCTGTGGGGTAATCAATTACAGGGTACCTGGAGGTGAAGGCATTAATCGCTAACAATAAACCACTAAAGGTAATGGCAGCTAAACATAA
>CAXMUH010000003.1:0-2458 GCA_964196565.1 uncultured Legionellaceae bacterium
GTGAATAAAGCAGCATGGAGCGCGATACCTTCGGTTGCGACGGCCTTTTGGACATTTCGTTTGATGATTCTCTTTTGGGGAATTGTATTTTTACTCATGATTTTTGGTGTGTATTATAGCTTTAAAAACACATTGCATAAACATCCCTTGTTTTTGCGCATCGTACTTTACTCGATTCCGTTACCCTATTTAGCCGCTGAATGTGGTTGGGTTTTGGCAGAAACCGGTCGCCAACCATGGGTGGTCCATAATTTTTTGCCAACCTTTATGGGGGTATCAACACTTAATACCGCCACGATTATTACCAGTATTACCGGTTTTGCTTTATTTTATACCGGACTTTTTTGTGTCGAGATGTTTTTAATGTTCAAATACGCGCGGCGAGGTCCTAGCACTTTGGGATTAAAACGCTACCATTTTGAAGATGTCTAATAGACAAAAGGGAAGGAACCCATGTTAGATTACGTGTTTTTAAAAATTATTTGGTGGTTTTTGATTGGCTTTGTGTTAATGATCTATGCAACCACGGCAGGGTATGACTCAGGCGTTACCATGATCATGCCTTTTTTACGTAGTGAAACGGATCGACGCGTGGTGTTAAATACCAGTGCACCGGTTTGGGATGGCAATATGACCTGGATCGTATTTGCAGGTGGTGGTTTATTTGTAATTTGGCCTGTCGTTTATGCTACCGCGTTCTCGGGACTTTATGCTGCGATGTTATGTATCTTGTGGACTCTCTTTTTTAGACCCACAGGATTTGATTATCGAGGTAAAATACAAAGCCATGCGTGGCGGCGTTTTTGGGATTTGGGTTTATTGGTGAGTGGTGGCGTCCCGGTGTTTGTTTTTGGGGTTGCAATGGGTAATTGTCTGCTTGGTTTCCCATTTCATTTTGATCCAATTACATTTCGTGATTTCTATACGGGTAATTTTGGTGATCTTTTAAGTGGATTTGGCATATTAACAGGAATTGTGGCTGTGCTGATGATATTAATGCATGGGTCTGCTTATATTCAGCGGCGCACCGAAGATCATTTGCGTGAACTTGCCCATAAATTATTTCATCTTTTTGCGCTGTTAGTTTTAATTACCTTTACGATTGCTGGGCTTTTGGTGTCTTACTCGGTCAAAGGTTATACCTTGGTTTCGTATCCTCCTAATGCCACGCTGCATCCGTTGAATAACGTGGTCACTCAAGGTGTAGGCGCTTGGATTTCAAGCTATATGATTTACCCGTGGAAGTTTTTTCCACCCATTATAACTTATGTTAGTTTATTATTATCACTGTGGAGTAATCATCGGCGTGCGATTGTGGCAACATTTTGGTTTAGCGCTATTGCAGTCGGTGGAATAATTGGCACAGCTGGCGTTACCTTGTTTCCATTTTTAATGCCATCATCCACTTTTCCAAGTCAAAGCTTAACGGTTTGGAATTCGACTTCAAGTCAATATGCGTTAAATATAATGTTTTATGTGGGCGTAGTATTATTATTTATTATTTTGGGTTATAAGATTTTTGCTTTTACTACCATTTGGTCGAAGAAAAAAACAATCACGGCACGTGATTTAGAAGAAAATAAGCATACGTTTTATTAAGCGTATACAAGGAGGGCTTATGTTTTATATCGTTTCTGTGGTGTTGCTGATCATTGCAATTTTGGCAGGTCTTGGATTGACCCTAAAAGTGGATAAGTTAGTCGAATAATCGAGACCGGCTCTGGCAAACCATGCAAGTTCGATTCGCATATTGCATAGTTAGCCAGAGCCGGTCTGGTCTATTTCTAAGCCTGTCGTCCCGGGTCATAGGCAACCCGGGACCCAGTTCTACATGATTAGCTGGATCCCGGATATTTACTTATTATAATTTCTGGATCCCTGATCGCGTCCTTCGGACTTGTCCGGGACGACAAAGTCGAATTCCGGGAAGACGGTTTTGTCAGCAGGCTTAGCTTCAGGCGAAAATAGTGTCATTCTTGGTATATCTGCAATTTTTTCATCGGGGGCATTCGTCTTTTTATTTTGTGCTTGTTCGAGCAGTCTAACAATTTCTTTGTTACCTTCTTTCTCCTTTTCATAGAAACCTTTCTCGTTTGCATAGTCGAGTGGTGTCTTGCCTTTTTTATCTTTATGATTAGGCTTGGCGCCAGCATCAAGGAGTAGCTTTACATTTTCGACTCTGTCTTCGGCTACGGCTGCGAATAGTGCTGTCATGCCATTTGCTGTCTGCGCTTCTAGGTTAGCACCAGCTTTGATAAGTATATCCAAGTTGTTGGGTTGATCCCCCATTGCAGCGTGTATTAATGCGGTTACACCATCAGCATCACGTTCATCAACTTTAGCCTTAGCATCAATGAGTAATTGTATAAAATCATGGTTAAAGATGCATCCACGTGCGGCACGGATCAGAGGGGTCTGTTGATGAAAATCTTTAGCTTCAATATTACAACCCGCATCG
>CAXMUH010000004.1:0-4470 GCA_964196565.1 uncultured Legionellaceae bacterium
ATTGATATATCAACGTCTCGAACGACACATTATCCCAAACATTACCAATGTCCGCTTTGGGTCGAAAGCCGAAGTTGTCCGATCACATTATATTCTTTTTCTGTTTTTTAGTTTTAAGACAGTCGATGGGATGATGTAACGGGCCGATCATTGTATTTTAAGGGATTATTTTCGCGCTAAATCCGATTGGAATAACGAAGTTTCGAGCTTAATCGGTCCATCGGTAGTTCTCTTATGTCTCGGGAAAAGACATGCGTTTTCAGGTAGGTCATTTCTTTTTCAACTTCATCCTCTGGTAAATCTATATACCAGGCTTTATGACCTTCTCTTTCACCGGTATTCCAACGATACTTCCTTTGCTTTAAAACATCTTTTTTATCGAAAGGTGCTCCCAATGCCCATAAACGTATTTTTGTTTTAAGTGCATTATCAATTAATCGTTTTAATGCAAGCTCGCCAGATTTAAATAGTGGACGAGAAAGAATTTCAATCCCAGCCTGACAGTCAATAGTGGCACGGTGCCCTTCAAAGAAAAAATCGTACTTATAAGCTATGTATTCCAGTTTCAGCCCCGAGATATCCTCTTCTTTCCAATTGATATCTTTCATAGAACAACCCCAGTGAATATTTTCAAATTCATCTGATAAATCTTCACAAAAAGGTCGATCAAAACTTGCGTTATGCGCAATAACAATCTCGGCATCAGTTAATAGATTTTTAACCTTATCAAGATTAATTGAATGTCCTCTTACCATTTCATCCGTAATCCCTGTGAGTTGAGTGATAAATTCAGGAATTAATATGCCAGGATCGTTGAGCTCATTGTATTCGGGGAGAATACGATAGATGCGGCCATTTGCATCAAACTCAAAAGGCACCATGGCAAGCTCTATGATCTTATCTGAATCAGAATTTAGACCCGTGGTTTCGGTATCTAGAAAGATTCCAATTCTTTTTTTAGTTCCGTCATCTTTGAAGTAGTGCGATGTAGGCTTCAATCGTTTAGTGATGCGATAGTCGCCAGTGGCTTCGAGTTGTTTAATATATTCATCCATATTTTAATAGCGGGTCATGTAACGGGCCGACCATTGAATTTTAATAGATTAAGAAGGGCAGCATTCGGCCAGTAGCGGACATTTAGTATCGCCAAAGACACCAGAAAATCTGTTCGCTCGTATAAGTGTAAGCCCTTATGCTAAACCTTTATCTGAAAGCCACTTTAATTCCTTCTCTTTTATTTTTTGTTGAAATCAAATATATCTAATTTATCTCGGCGTATACCAAATCGGTGACGTATAGGCCCGCTCTTGAATTGATGTTGGAACACCATGGGGAAGTTCACGACCAAAATGCTTTGCATCATAAACCGTCCAACGTGGTGTTGGGATTTCGATCACACGCACGTAATAAAATGCTTTTTGTGCAGCATCGAATGCGGGATCTTTCCAGTAGGCTTGCTGATATGCATTGCCAATTGAATTTGAGTAAGAAGCTTCTTTTACGTTTACAGTATTGCCGACAGGGTCTTTGCTGCGACCATCTTTGCCAATTTTACGACCATCGGAAATGGCTATATCGTAAATCTTTTCATGGGTTTTACCTTTAGCGTCCAACCACCCCTTAATGATCTGAACACGATCAATGTTGGCACCGTCGGCATCACGCATTGCACGCACCAGAAAAGAAGGAGACTTTCCTGAAGGTGCGGTGTTTAAATCCCCCCCCATAGGTACGCCAAGCTTGTAACCCTCTTCTGCAAAGTCCATGCGATCTATATCTGCGGCCACAAAATCAAAGCCACCAAAAACGCGAACTTTCAAGCGTGTACCGGTGGTTGCATACACTTCCTTGCGTTTCATCGCGTCCCAAATATCTTCTCGTGTATTATTACGTGCCCAAACAGCAGCTAACCCGCTGGCGCTAACTCGAGTCGCGTGAATTCTCGATTTCTCATCGGGATTAGGTCGACCAATAATGATTTCTTCATAACGGTCTTCATGGGCACGTCCAGGCTCGAGAAGACTGACTTTACCAAAATAGTTATCTTCTTCAGCACTGGGCACCGAGGTGTGGGAATCGGTAGAACCAATCATGCCGAATTTAAACGGGTTTGAGCCCAATTGTTTCTCATAGGCCAGGCCGCGTTTAAGCGCTTCTCGTGCATATTCGCGTGACCAGTGCTCTTTCGTGGTTGTGTATGGGCCAAATGATCCTGTATCCCAGGTCTCGAAGTCGGCGAACTCGTCATCCGGCGACAGATACGGGTGCGCTTCGCCATCACCTTTCATTTGGGTAACTTCATAAAGAGGTTCCCAACGCATACGGCTTTCGGCATAGGCCTTATCTAAAGGCTTCTTGGTGGCAAGGGTTACATCATCAAACATTAAACCTTGTGATACATTACCATTGTGCGGAATAGCCAACATTTTTCCACCGGTATTCTTTTCGTATTCAGCCATCCACTCCCAAAGTTTTTCTGGATCCACGGTGTCAAAGCTAGACAATGGTATAATTTGATCAGCTTTGCTTTTATCTCCTCTAAAAATCACATTGCGGTGTAAGTTATTCCCACCGGGTACCGACGTCCATTCGAAACCAATTAATGCTGTGAATTTTCCCGGTTCATTGAATTTTTCTGCTGCTGCTGTGCTTTTCTCCCAGTAGGACTTCACTAATCCTAATCCTGCCAAAGGATTTTTTCCTTCTGTGAGAGCAGATACAAACATATCAAACGCCTTTGGTGATTCACCCGGCGTAGTTGCATGTTTGGTTATTTTCTTACCCCATTCAGATTTTTGTAATTGAGGGGCGCCTTCTTTAATGGCTGGCGCTAAACCAAGAATTTCTGCATGATCTGAAATGACCACAAAATCCAATGGCCTTTTAAGTTTCACCCATTCGCCGAAGCTCGCCCTTACTGTTTCACCGCGAGAGATTCGATAAGCTTCTTCTGGCCCCAGGTTGTTGCCAACCATACCGGCGTCGGTCGAATAAGATGTGTGTAGATGCGTATCACCAAAGAAAACATTATTCGGGAAGGTATCACCGACATTGGGTGAATAATGCTTTTTATCCGCAGGGATAGAAGCAGCTTTGGCCATTGCAGCGGGTTCTGCTTTTGCAGCTATTGGCTGTTGTCCTTCAGGTGTGATTGATGTTGCTTGAGGCGCTTTTTGGTCGCATCCGCTTAACATAAGTGCCAATATAACGGCATTGCTCATGTGCAGCATATAATTCTTTTTAGAGCGAGTAATTGTTCCAAACTTAAGCATATCCTTCTCCATTTTCCACTAATAATCTAATTTGAATTCAAATTAATTAATAATTGTCAAAAAGATGCTGTTCTTTCAATTAACCAAAAGACAGCCAATGACCCCATGGAATACGCTGGCACTTGCTTTACCCAAGCTGGCAAATCTAATTTCACTTTATTTATCACCAGCATAACAATTAATGCGGATGCCACAAACATCAATTGCCCGATTTCTACACCAACATTAAATGCTAACAACGCTGCCGGCACTTCTGTTTGTGGCAAGCCTATTTCAGCGAGCGCCGATGCAAAACCAAAGCCGTGCAATAAACCAAAGCTAGCTGAAACTGCAATTGGGTGTCGCCAGGTGAGTGTGTCACGCCTATCCAGCGCAATTTCTCTAGCAAGAAATACAATCGACAAAGTAATAGTGGCTTCAATCGGTGGTATAGGGATACGCACCAATTCTAACCCAGCAAGGGTTAACGTCATGGAATGCGCAAGAGTAAAACCAGTAATGGTAACCAGGATACGACGCCACGTGCCGGCAATAAATATCAAGCAAGCAACAAATAGCAGGTGGTCAAAGCCTTTCAGGATATGCTCAATACCAAACACTAAATAAGTATTCACCACATTCCATAATTCAGGAGCACCTTTAACAATAAACGAAGATGATCTAGCATTTAAACGTGCGGTTTCAGATGTGCCATCCAGTCGTTGAATGCGCACTAATACATCGGTTGATACTCGCTCAAGGCCTTTTATGCCAATTTTGGATCCCGCAAGACCGCCCTGCCGATTAATAGTCGAACGTTCGATATACGCGCCACCAATAAATGCACTAACTGTCTCTGATGTTTTTGTGATGTCAGACGGCAATTCAACATAAAGACTTAAGCGCCGATTCTGCCCTTTTGCCGGCACCTTCCAGAGCGTGTTGAATTCGTTATCGTTTGTTTGCTTAAACTCCAGATAAGCCGGGCGATATTCATCCGCATGGGCGAACCCAATCGAGAATATCAACAAAATTATACTGGAATAAAAACGAATCATTTTATTGTTTCATTTAAAGGCAGTCTGGTTGTGCTCTCGCTTATTACGTTGTTCCGAGAATGATTGTCCACTGTCACCGTATAACGCTTGCGTAAGTTCATATAAAGCATTTCATTGGCTTGTTTTCGTTTTTCCGACCCCCAGTCACGGACAACTTGCTT
>CAXMUH010000005.1:0-1825 GCA_964196565.1 uncultured Legionellaceae bacterium
GTGTTAGCACTTGCCGCATGCCCTATGACAAAATCAGCACCAGCAGCACCAGCGTTATTAAAATTCATATTTTCAACTGTAACATTCTGACCTACAGACGCGCCGGTACCAATCCCAATCAAATTAAATCCAGCTACTCCACCACGAGTCATAGTGCCATCTCGACCTACTTGAGCGCTAAAGTTTGTCCCTTCACGGATAAAGCTGAACACTCCGCCTTCTAGGATTTGATTCGTTTGCAAATTGGTAACAGCTGCAGTTGTAATCGTACCATCCACCCCGATAATATTGTCCCTTGCATCTCCGGCAGCAGCGGCTAAATCACCGGCAGTGCTAACTAAAGCTACTTGAGTTTCTTCATTATCAAGCGTATTACGTAAAATTTTAGCTGACTCGGTTACTTCACCAATGCCACTTCCATCCGAACTCATTTCTACATTTAAGTCACGACGGATAAAGCTGGTCATGCGACGCTCTAAACCAACATCTGGTGGGCGTTCACCTAAAGTAATGTCAAAACGCGCGCCTGCATACCAGACTGAACCCGCTAGTTGATCGTCACGCCAGTTAGCAATTATGGCAATTTTGTCAAATATGTATAATACGCGACTGTGTGGCGCTGTGATGTCATATTGCAACCGAAGATTTGGCCCAACAGCAGTTTTAACGCCACCGGCTGCAAACACATACATGCCGACATAAGCTTTTAAGCCAGGCCAGATGTCGTATCCAGCTTCAGCATCCCAGCCTCCCATGGATTTTTCTCTACCACGGGCATAACAAATGCGCGTGTTATTTTCACACAAAAACGCAGTATTGAACTGAGGTAAAAAGGCTTCGCGCTTGCCCACTGGAATATAACCATTGGTATTGAAATACCATTTTTCGGTTTGAAAATCGGCACCGATGGTGACTTGGCCAAAATTATTACTAAAACGGGTTTTTCTGTCGTCATAAAAAGCATAGAGCGTCCACAAGAGCTTACCGCTATCGATGATATTTCTAAAACCTGTACCTACGTTATACTCCATAGTGTTGCCGCGATCGATATAACGACCATCCACGAAAATTATTGACTTGGAGTTCAGGGTAAAGGGAACAAAGAGATCATATAAACCAAATGCACTGTTGCCTGTTTGATAAAACGGCCCAAGCGATGCGCGTGGTCGGTATTTGGTTTTTTTAAGGGTTACGTACACTGATTTTAAATCACCTTGCGCTGGTGCAAGATCAGCAATGTTTTCTAATTTTTCGGCTTTAAAATGAGAGTCAGAGGCAACGTGGTGGTTTTCCTGCCATGCAGGACTGTTGCTATGGTGCAATGAGGTGTGTTGCCCTTCTTCCTCAAGAACATGTCGCACTTTTTCCTGCCATGCAGGGCTATTGCTATCGTGCAATGGGGTGCGTTGCCCTGCTTCAAGAACACGCTGCACTTCTTCCACAAGAGAAGGAGCTGTAGCAGAGGCATGTGAGAGTAAAGGAAAGAAAACTAAAAAAAAGGCGCAAGCTAACGAGCGTGAGTTTAAAGCAAATCCTTTTTTGCCCATAATAAATTCCCTTTTTCTTATGTTAGTTTAGAGTAAAGCAAAATATGTTCATTTGCAATGTAAAAGGGGGGCCCAATAAGGCCAAAATTATAAGCTAGAGGTCTTGTCTAGCTTCCAAACCATATAAAGCGCAGCAAGCGCCAATAACGCCGGAAACAAATACAGTAATTGTACCCCAATAAAGTGTGCACCCAGTGCCACAAATAAATACGTCACCAAAACCAGCATGGAGCTCACACTACTAAATACTGACTGTACGCGCCCCTGAAAAGCAAAGG
>CAXMUH010000006.1:0-2492 GCA_964196565.1 uncultured Legionellaceae bacterium
GTTTAAAAAGCAATTTAATCAGTCTATCGAACATGAATACAGTGCATTGGATTTATTGCGGCGCCCAGAAGTCGGTTACACACAATTAATGACATGCCTGCAAGATAATGTTAGCGTCGCTGAACAAGACGTTTTTGGTCAGGTAGAAATTCAAGCAAAATACGACGGCTATTTGGTACGTCAACTACAAGAAATTGAACGCTTAAAAAAGAGTGAAGCAGCAAAGATACCGGGTGCAATAGACTATGACCAAATAAAAAGTTTATCCAATGAAGTACGCCAAAAGCTAAAAGAAATTAGGCCTAGTACCATCGCACAAGCTGGGCGCATCCCAGGCGTTACCCCTGCTGCTATTTCAACACTATTAGTCTACTTGAAAAAAGCATAATATACCCGGCGCAGATTGGCTTTAGGTGTAGCCCGGACAAAAAATTTATTTTTGGCCGGGAATGTTGTGCGAAGCGCGACTCAAAAAACTGGAACCATGCTTTGCATGATACTTCCCGGCTACTTCAGATGTTGCCTTAATGACACCTACTTTAGTGACAGGCAAGTCCATAGTCACTACGAATAACCAAAGTATAGTTAGCCGGGTCTGCGCTGTAATTACCCTGCCCGTCTTTGGTTAAATTAAACTGGTGCTCACCAATTAATATTTTTTTGTCGCAACGTTCACTGTTACATTGAAAATAATTAATTTTATTTTGACCCACTTGAAAGGCATTTAACGCCATCGCCTGATTAATGTCGACATTATCAGTATACTGGAAACGATCGAATGGGTCATTGCTGGCAGCACAAAAAACTGGGCTACTAAAATGCCCGACTTCAAATTTAAGATAATGAGCCGTGGTACTGCCGCTTAAGTTTAAGCAGGTAACTGCATTGTTAACTGCGTGACACTGGACAAAGGCAAAAGATGAAAAGCTTAACAAAAGTGTGCAAAGAAAAAGAAGGAATTTGGTTTTTAACATTGCGGTCTCCTAGGGGTTGGTGTCATTCTTGAATTTCCGTTTTGTCATTCCGAGAGAGCGAAGCGAACCGAGGAATCCATGCTGAGATCTCGTGGATCCCTCGACTCGTGGCTCTGCACTCGCTCGGGATGACGGCTTTTTAAGGTGCTTTTGTATGAAATTCTGCATAGACACAAGTTTTGCCATAGTCTTTAACGCTAAATTCAAAATGCGCTGGTGTGGCTTGATATCCGTTGGCATCTTTAGTTAGCGTAAAATGAAAGCGACCGAGGGTTAGTGGTTGCTCACATTGTTGATCATCGCATTGGATATATTCAAAATCATTTGCACCGAGATGAAGTGCCTTCATACTGATGCCCATATCAATATCTTCATCGGTTAGTTGGATATTCATCGTGGTTTTGGTATCTTCGCAGAAAACAGGACTGGTTAAGGTGTTGGTTTTCATTCTTACATAGTGGTTGGCGCCAGCGCCAACTGCCCTGATGCAGAGGACTGAATTCGCATCATCACAGTTAACCAAAGCAAAACTTTGACAACAAAGCGCGAGTCCAGCGATAACAAGCATAGGTTTAACATTTAACATAATTAATCTCCCTTTAGATGTATGAAAAAGAATATTGTAGCGCAGCTAGATTAAGCAATTATTAAGATGGGGGTGTAAATATCACCATGATACGATTAATTAATATCAGCAATTCATGCTAAGATGACTCGATGAATCAAGCAGAAAAAAACACGCTGGAAAGTGGTGCGCAAAATCTAGGGCTAACATTGAACAGCCGTTGCGAGCAGAATTTAATCGATTTTTTATATTTTCTACAAAAGTGGAATAAAGCCTATAATTTAACTGCAATCACCTCGATTGAAAAAATGTTAACCCATCATGTGTTGGACAGTTTAGCAATTGCCCCCTATCTTAACGGCAGCCGTATTTTAGACGTTGGATCGGGCGCAGGTTTCCCAGGAATTCCATTGGCCTTTTATTACCCAGATAAAGAATTTGTACTGCTCGACAGCGTTGGTAAAAAAGTACGCTTTATGTTGCAAGCAAAAATTGAATTTCAAATTCAAAACATAGAACCGATCCAGTGTCGGATGGAAAAATTTAACGCTAAGCACTGTTTTGATGTTATTATTTGTCGAGCCGTAGGCAGTATGAATGAGATTATACAAGCATCAAAACATTTATTAAGTCAAAATGGGCAATGGTTTTTTATGAAAGGGATTTATCCACAGCAAGAGTTAGATCAGTTGCAGAGCAAAGGCGGTGAATATAAAACAGATGTTCAAGAAATTAACGTTCCAGGGGTTGATGCTCTGCGTCATCTTGTTATTGTGGCAGACAAGGAGGGATAATAAGTGGCACGAGTAATTGCAATTACCAACCAGAAGGGTGGTGTCGGTAAAACAACAACAGCGGTAAATCTAAGCGCTTCTTTAGCTGCGACCAAAAGACGCATATTATTGATTGATTTAGATCCTCAGGGCAATGCGACCGGCGGTTGTGGGGTGGAT
>CAXMUH010000007.1:0-14870 GCA_964196565.1 uncultured Legionellaceae bacterium
GGTTTAGGTGAGCGGTTTATTTATTTGTGGGGGGCCAAAGGTGCTGGCATCAGTCATTTGTTGCAAGCCTGTTGTCTAGATGCGTTTGACACCAATCAACAAGCAATTTACTTGCCACTTTCTGATGCTGAATTATCGACCGATGTTTTACAAGATTTAGAAACAGTCGATTTAATTTGTTTAGATGATATCGATAGTGTTTTAGGTCGGCCAGATTGGGAAGAAGCCTTATTGCATCTTTATAATCGAGTGCGAGATGGTGGTTCTCGATTAATTATTGCAGCTAAAAGCCCGGCAATGTCGACAAAGTGCAAACTTAAAGATTTGCAATCTCGCTTAGCTTGGGGTTTGGCATTGCAAGTTCATTCATTAAATGATGAAGATAAATTAAAAGCCTTACAAATGCGCGCAACGCAAAGAGGTTTCACCTTGCCGTTTGATGTTGGACTTTTTATTTTGCGTCACTGCTCACGCGATATGTCCGCGTTATATAAGGTATTACAACAACTTGACCAAGCCTCGATGGTTGCCAAGCGTCGACTTACGGTTCCTTTTGCCCGAAAGATCTTGAGCATTAATCCCGGCCAAAAATAAATTTTTGTCCGGGCTACGCTTACAATTTCCGCGCGCGAATCACGCCTTCAATAGCACGAATTGCATGTAAAATATCATCGGTGACTTCGGATTCAACATCCAATAAATTATACGCAATATCTTCACGTGATTTATTAATCATATCAATAATATTAATATTATTCTCCGACAAAACCGTGGTAATCTGAGCGATAATATTAGGGACATTTCGGTTGGCAATGGATAAGCGATGACCTTCGGTGCGTGGCATCGACACATTGGGAAAATTAACTGAATTACGAATGACACCATCCTCAAGATAAGCTTGAATGTTTTGTGCTACCATCACCGCACAATTTTCTTCAGCTTCAACGGTTGACGCACCCAAATGCGGTAACGCAATGACACTGGGATTATTTTGAAACATCTCATTAGGAAAATCACACACATAACTGCTGACTTGGCCATCTTCTAATGCTTGGTTTAAATCTTGGTTATTAATAATTCCATCGCGGGCAAAATTTAAAATAACAACGCCGGGTTTCATTTGGCGCAAGAGTTTTGCATTAATTAAATTGCGAGTACTGTCGAGCAATGGAATATGCAGAGTGATAAAATCAGCGTGTTTGCAAACTTCAGTCAGCGAGTGCGCTTGTGAGACACTCGATGATAATTTCCAGGCATTTTGTACGGTGATGGAATTATCAAAACCAGTCACTTTCATGCCAAGGCCTAAAGCGGCATTGGCAACTTTAACCCCGATATTACCCAGTCCAATAATGCCCAAGGTTCGATTGGGAAGTTCCATTCCGGAAAAATTCTTTTTATTTTTTTCAACTTCGGCATGTAAAGAGGCATCATCGCCTGTCAGTTGGCGCGCATAGTTCCATGCTCGACAAATATGGCGCGCAGCCAACAGCATGCCGGTGATGACTAATTCTTTAACTGCATTGGCATTGGCGCCCGGGGCGTTTAATACCGGAACACCAATATCAGTGAATGCGGATACGGGAATATTATTGACGCCAACTCCGGCGCGGCCAACCACCTCAACGCTGGATGGGATTTGCATATCATGCAATTGGGATGAGCGAACTAAAATAGCGTTAGGTTGTTTTTCATCTTCGCTGATGCTGTACTGTTTTGGGTTAAATTCAGCAAGTCCTTTCTCAGCAATTTTATTGAGCTTTAATACTTTATATTTCATTTTAGAAAATTCCGATTGATTTAAGTAAGATTAAGGCAATAGCAATAGGGGCAAAATAGCGCTCGATCCATCGCCAACAATAAAACCAACCGCTTTTTATATTCCAGCCGAGTTTATCATGAATATATTTCTTTGGTAACAACCAGCCAGTAAAAATAGCGATAAAGAATCCTCCCAACGGCAGCATAATAGCAGAGGTAACAAAATCAATGGCTTGAAAGAAGCTCACCCCATGGTATGAGAAATGCAGTCGATGACTAAAGGAGAAAACAGTACCAAGGCTTAATACCCAGATAATGATTCCGGAGAGGTAAACGGCGCTATGCCGTTTAAAATTATGATTTTCCTCAAGCCATGCGACCATCACTTCGAGTAAAGCAATCACCGAAGTGAAGGCTGCAAATAATAACAATAAGAAAAATAATGCGCCAAAGAAACTACCGAATGGTAGGTTTGTAAAAGCAATGGGTAAGGTGCGAAAGATTAAACTGGGTCCTGCAGCAGGTTGCAAATGATTAGCAAAAACGATGGGGAAAATAATTAATCCAGACACAATCGCAATAATGGTATCGGCAAAAACTACCGCCACGGTGCTGCTTATTAAAGGAACGTCATCGGGCAAATAAGCGCTAAACATAATAATAATGCCCATGCCGATATTTAAACTAAAAAACGCTTGCCCCAGCGCCATTAACACAACCTTGCCGGTGATCTGGTGAAAGTTTGGGTTAAATAAAAAGCTAAGCCCCTGTTTAAAATCCGCAGCGCTAATCGCATAAATTAATAAAATCAGCAGAATAATCGCTAATGCGGGAAACAAAATCATTACCGCGCGCTCAAGGCCACGTTTAATCCCAAGGGAAATCACGGTGATTGCTGAGAGCGCCACCAGCGTATCGGATAAAAGCATTTGCCAAGCACTGTCTTGCAGTGATTGAAAGTCATGCGCTGCAGAGATTTCAGTGGCGTAGCGAAATTGTCCGGCCAATGCACGAATAAAATAGTCAAACACCCAGCCAGTAATCACAATGTAATAAGATAAAATTAAAAATCCAGCAACGATCGATAGTCCGCCGACCAAGCCCCAAAGTCGACTGTGGTTATTATTTTTGGCAAGTTTAACAAACGAGCCCACTGGATTTTTGCGCCCGATTCGACCAAGCATAACTTCGGATGTCATCAACGGCAGTCCCAGAGCAATCACAAAGAAAAGATACAGCAGTACAAATGCTCCGCCGCCATTTTGGCCAGCAAGATAGGGAAAGCGCCAAATATTACCAAGACCAACAGCGGCAGCGGCAGCTGCGAAGATAAAGGCGGTTCGCGAGTTCCAGCGAGTGGATTCATTGGTCATATTCTTTTCTTCCATGAATAGGTTGGTTGCTTTATCGTGACTAGTATACAATATCGATTCAATCATCAGTAGTGACAAAAAATGAACAAAAAAACTTGGCAAATTAAAACACCATTAGATGCGGTAATTTTTGATTGCGACAGCACATTAAGTTCGGTCGAAGGAATTTCCGTGTTAGCACAAATGCACAATGTCTATAAGGAAGTGGATAAGCTTACCGAAATAGCGATGGCAAAGACTGGTATTAATAAAGAGTTATACCATCAACGTTTAGCTTTGGTAAAACCGCTTGCAGGTGAAATGAATACCGTAGCAAGAGCGTATTGGGATGCACTGACACCTGACGTCGATAAAGTGATTCACGTTTTGCAACAATTAGGTAAAACCGTTTATGTGCTTTCTGCTGGTATAAAACAAACTGTGGTTAAGTTTGCAGAAAAATTAAATATTCCCGCTGCAAATGTTTACGCGGTTGAAATTTATTTTGATAACAATGGTCAGTATAAAGATTTCGATCAAAGCTCGCCGTTGGCAACAATCTCTGGTAAATCTGAAATCATTGATCAGCTGCGTAAGACACATCAATACATTGCTCATGTGGGTGATGGCATGAATGATATCGAGGCTGCAAAAGCGGTTGATCGATTTATTGGATATGGTGGTGCTTGTTATCGAGAATCAATTGCAGAATTAAGTCCTTTTTATTTGCGCTGTAAATCCATGGCGCCATTACTTGCGCTAACCTTAACAGAAAATGAAGCTCTGGCGCTAGAAGGAAATGCTAAGGATTTATATCAACTAGGCATCGAATTAATTTCTAAGGATCAATTAGAGATCAGATCAATTTAATTTGTTTTTTTTGCGAGCACAAATATTGTTTTCCTGCATGGCTCACTGTAAACTGTAACAAGTGTGTTACATTGTAACAGCTAAGTTACATTCTGCTTTAGATATAGCATTAAATTTAATTTTAAATTAAGGAAATGATTAATGCGCAAAGAAAAAAATAAAGAGTATAAAGATACTAAGTTTAGTAACACAGACTTTACGAATGCGGAGAATATTAAGCGATCAACCTCGTTATTGGTTATGACTCTCGCAGCAAGCACCAAAACACCATGTTTTTATTATATGGAAAGTATAACCCAGTTAAAAAAACTTAAAAAAGAGTGTCCATTCAACAAGGCGCCAAATTATAGCTTTGTTATGCTTAATGAGTTGGCTGACAAAGAGCTCAGCGTTTTAAAAAAAAATCAATCTGACAAAGAATTAATGGAGCAAGAAGATTTTGCAAAACTGTATACACATCCGGTGGATGGCGATAATTCCCTTAAGATTATAAACGAGTTTCCATGGAAGAGACGTAGCTTTATTAATCACCTTGAGATAACAACCTGGGGTGGTTTGCAACCTCATAAACTTGCTGGTTTTGGACGCGGCCTTAAAATAGGGCAGGAGGTATTATTTTGGGGATTCTTAATAGCAGCTTGTATTGTTCCCGCTCCGGTGATGCCAGTTGGCTTTCTTTTTTTGGTGGCAATGGGCGCCGCCCTTGCCGTTGAATTAACCTTTGTGGCTGCAGTGTTTACGTTTGCTCTCACACATGAGAAAATTCGACACAGTAATCTTAAGCAGCTTCATAACACAGTCAACAATTCTCATGCTGATATTGTCGCAAAAGTGGGTGATCTTGATGAAAAATCGATTAATTCTGTTGTAACAACCTACCAATCGTCTTTTATGAAAAGTTATGGGACTTTATTAGCTTTTTTAACTTTTGGTTTAGTTGCAAAACATCAAAGTAAAAGCTCATCTGATCTGCTTGCTGTACTGAGTAGTAAGCACACTCCTCTGGGCATTAAAAAAGCTGAGATTACTGAATACGTAAGAGCCGAAAAAAATTATGGTAAGCGCTTGTTCTGTAAGTTGACTGAGAAGCTCGATGTAATGCCAAAGCCAGAAGCAGAAGCTGCTTTTGCTTTAGTATAGCAGTAGCCCGGACAAGCAATCAAAGATTGCGCGGCCGGGAAAATAAAAACCTGTGGCCGACAAGCCTGTCACGCGCGAAGCGTCGGGATCGTCCAGGCTACATTCGTAATGACGAATCTCGTAGGTTAACTCGCCAAAATCGTCATAGAATTAACCCCATCAAGCATATTTCCCGTTGAATTAGGAATGTTACTGCCTAAATGCAATGGCGCAATATCTGCCTTACCCACGATTGCGCGTCCATAATGACCGTCTCGGCCTAAAGTTTGCATGCCCCATTTATTTTGAAAAATAATTGGGTGGCCATTTCTATTTCCCATATAGACAGTAATATGACCCGGCAAATGTAATAAGGTAAAAAACGGTTTGCCATGTTGCATAATATAACGTTCTTTTTCTCGCTCACCCATCCCTGTTAGCATAATGCGTCGAGCTGATTTTGCCTGCCAAAGTGAATTTCTTGGTAACAAAACTCCAAAAGGAAATAATAAATCTTGCGTTGTCAACGAGCAATCACGCAATAAATAAATACCGCCCCAAGCATAAGGTTCACCCATCATGCTATTCATTAACTTAGCAAAATTAGCTGGGGTTGGTTTTAGCGGATAGCTGGCGTAATTTTTTTTGCTGATCTTCGTATTTACTAATCCGGCGTGATGCGACATCAATCTAACTGGAACCTGAATACTATTATGGATAACAGGAAAGATCATCCCAATGCGACTGTAGAATAAAAAATTCCCCGCTTGATCTTTTATCGGAGCATTATCTTGGGTGATGGCAATAAACTGTTTTGAGCGGTATGTTTTTATAAAGGATTTATTTACGTAAGCAATATCACGCTGACGCACCCAACCAAAATAATTGTGATCTTCGACTAATACCCAAGCGCCATCTGTTGATGTATTTAACACGCGTACCGGTTCGCCGACCCATAATGCGGACACCGATAATGTATCAAATGGATAACCTTGACCGGCAATTTTATAACTTTCAAAAATCGGTAAGCGAGTCGGTAGGTTTCGCATATTGGCATTTTGCACCATAATGGCATTTTGGGCACCAATGGCATTGCCTTTTAAGTTCATATTATCGACGATGCTTCTGATCCATTTTTTTGAATTCATATGAAAATTAAATCCATATTGCGGATTTTGTAAATAAGCATCGGCTAGACTTATTTCCTGTCCTCTATCCGATCGATAATCATCACCGTTTATCCAGGGGCTGAAAAACAAATGCAAGGCGTGCCGGCTTAAGCGATGTTGCTCCGGCTTAGATATAAGCGGGACATTTTGACGTTTTGGGTTGGTATAATCAGAGGCATCCTGAGAGCCAATGGTTGAAACCAGGCTAATCAGTGGGTTGGTCCGGCTATTGGCATAGGCGAATTGGAAGCCCAAAAATAGAACAAAATATGAACATATCGAAAAAATTACGATAATACAACGACTCATAGCGCTACTCTCTCTCAATTTGTGTTACTCTCGCTCAAGAATGTGGACATTATATGCTCTGAGAGATATTTATACAACCCGCACTTTAGTTCAATTTATCCGATATATATGATATGTTACAGACTAGAATCTTATGGAGAAGCGCTTATGAGAACTAGGAAGTTTTGTGCTATTTTCTTGTTATTCACACTCCCCTTTTGTTCGGCGCTGGCCTCGATGGGTGACGTAGGGCAAGTCTTTAAATCTGCTAATCAACGATTCCAATTAATGCGCGATATCGCTGCTTATAAATACGTCAATCGCTTGCCGATTAATATCACCATTCCAGAACGCGTCGTATTACGTAAGGTATTATGGTATGCCAATCAAAAAGGCGTTAATCTTCGAACCGCGCGTTCTTTTATCCTGTTGGGCGTAGCAATCGGTAAAAAAATGCAACAAAATTGGATCCAGTTATGGCGGCAGCAAGGATTTCCAAAAAATGAGAAGCCTAAAAATATGCGAACCGCGTTAATTCCGCAATTACTTAAGTTAGATGAGCAGCTTGTTGATGCTCTTATTCTGGCGGTGCCAGCCTTGCAGGACCCTAATAATTTGGATGCTATTAAAGCAGAAGCTAAACAGGAATTAACAGCTAAATTGCTTAACGATACTGTTCGGGCAATTTACGTTAAGGCTTTGTTAAAAGTCCGACTGAAACCAAAAAAGAAGAAAGCGTAACCCATCATACCAATCAGATTGCAAACCAGGCAGCATTTGATAAAATATGGCGAGATTGTAGAAGTTTTTTTAATACCAGTTAGGTGTGCGAATATGAAAGCAATGGCATCGTTTAAGTTAAAGCGAAAAGGGGCAAAGAAATTTGCGTTGTGGCAAGAAATCACGGTTGTGTTAATAATCAAAGTCGCTATGATTCTTGCGATTTGGCATTTTTGTTTTAGCGACCCAGTTGAGAAGCATTTGACAATTAGTCGAATGCAGCAGCAGTTGGTTGGCAAATAACCAGCAATTCCCGCTGGATCATTGGCTGGATAATTGCATATTATAATAATAAGGAAATAGAGTGGCTATATCGAGTGAAGTTGTAATGTTATCGCGCTGGCAGTTTGGGTTAACTGCTCTTTACCATTTTCTATTTGTGCCATTAACACTGGGGTTATCCGTTTTAATTGCCATTATGGAAACGGTTTATGTGATGACCGGGCGTGAAATCTGGAAACAGATGACTAAATATTGGGGAATTTTATTTGGCATCAACTTTGCGATGGGGGTGGCGACCGGGATTACCATGGAGTTTCAGTTTGGGACTAACTGGGCTTATTATTCGCAATATGTCGGCGATGTGTTTGGTGCACCGTTAGCGATCGAAGGCTTGATGGCATTTTTTCTTGAGGCCACATTTATAGGCCTATTTTTCTTTGGTTGGAATCGTCTGTCTAGAGTGAGTCATATGGTGGTGACTTGGCTTGTGGCTTTAGGTTCGAGCTTGTCAGCACTGTGGATTTTAATTGCCAATGGTTGGATGCAGCACCCGGTGGGTTCGTATTTTAATTTTGAAACCATGCGCATGGAGGTTGCGAATTTTAAAGATATTTTATTTAATCCGGTTGCACAAGCGAAGTTCGTACACACCATCAGTGCGGGTTATGTTACGGGTTCTATTTTTGTATTAGCCATCAGCGCATATTTTCTGTTACGGAAGCGAAATATTGAATTCGCTAAACGCTCGATGACAGTAGCGGCTTCATTTGGATTAGCCGCGAGTTTATCGGTTGTGGTGTTGGGTGATGAAAGTGGGTATGTGGCCAATGAGAATCAACATATGAAAATTGCGGTGATTGAAGGCATGTGGCATACCGAGCCGGCACCTGCTGGGCTCAATATATTTGGTGTTCCAAATCTTAAAGATAGAAAAACCAATTATCAAATAAAAATACCATATTTATTGGGAATTATTGCGACCCGATCTTTTGATACACCTTTGCCAGGTATTGTGAACTTGGTGGATCAGGCAAAAACGCTAATTCCAATGGGAATGAAAGCCTATGGCGCACTACAGGTGTTACAGAAAGATCCAAAAAATAAATCCGCACGAGCAATTATGACCGAGAATTCTCAATATTTAGGTTATGGATTGTTGTTAAAGCAATTTAGCAAAGACCCCGCGCATGCTAGTAAAGAACAAATAGACAAAGCCGCTTGGAGTTTGGTGCCAGGTCAGGTGGGATTATTATTTTGGTTCTTTCATATTATGGTGCTCTGTGGTTTCTTTTTTATCTTGTTATTTGCGGTCAGTTTTGCCTTTTCGGCGCGGCGCACCTTAGATAAACGCTGGTTTTTATGGATTGTTTTACTCAGTCTGCCATTGCCGTGGATTGCAGCAGAAATGGGGTGGTATGTGGCCGAGCATGGCCGACAACCGTGGGTGGTTGAAGGCGTATTGCCGACCTTCTTAGGGGTTTCATCACTCTCAGCTAAAGATTTGTGGATATCATTGTTGGGGTTTGCCGGTTTTTATTCAGGACTTGCAGTGATTGAAGTTTATTTAATGATGAAATATATCCGCCTAGGTCCAGATAATTTGGCAGAAAAGATTGGAGCGACAACGGATGAAAATTCACAACATAAGCCAGGAGGCGAGTCATGATTGAATATTCTACATTACGTATAATCTGGTGGGTGTTGATGGGCGTTGTGATTGCGGCATTTGCAGTGATGGATGGATTTGATTTGGGTGTTGCAGCGCTGCTGCCGATCGTTGCCAGAGAAGATATGCAGCGACGCCAGGTTATTAATAGCATAGGACCGGTTTGGGAAGGCAATCAAGTTTGGTTTGTTTTAGGCGGTGGGGTATTATTCGCAGCTTGGCCTTATATTTATGCAGTGTCTTTTTCTGGATTTTATTTGGCAATGCTTTTAGTCTTGCTCACTTTTATTTTGCGTCCGGTGTGTTTTAAGTATCGCAGCAAAATGGTAAATCCTAAATGGCGTTCCACTTGGGATTGGATTTTGTGTATTTGTGGATTTGTTGCCGCCCTGGTTTTTGGTGTGGCTGTAGGAAACGTTTTGCAAGGTATTCCATTTCGTTTTGATGAATCACTGCGTTCGTTTTATACAGGGACATTATGGGATTTGTTTAATCCCTTTGGGGTTTTTTGTGGTTTGGTAAGTGTGGCGATGCTGTTGATGCAGGGTGCACATTATCTTGTTGTGAAGACCGAAGGGGTGATTCGATCGCGTGCTCTAAAAGCAGCTAATATTGCAGCGATTATTCTGATTGTTCTGTTTGCGGCTGGTGGGTTTTGGGTGGCTTATGGGATTCATGGCTATGTATTGCTGAGTATAGCGAGTCATGCTGGACCCTCTAATCCGATGAATCATGATGTGGTGAGTAAAGTTGGTGCTTGGCTTAATAATTATTATGCAGAACCTGCTGCAATGATCGCGCCAATTTTGGTATTTTTAGGTGCGCTTGCTGCGATTATCTTTTCGCGAACGGGCCGAGGTAAGTTTAGTTTTATTTGCAGTAGCATCAGTGTGTTTTTTATTGTGGTGACGGTCGGGGTGAGCATGTTTCCGTTTATTTTGCCTTCAACCATACAAATAGATTCCAGCTTGATGGTGTGGGATGCCTCATCAAGTCAATTAACCTTGATGATTATGTTTATCTGTACGATTATCTTTTTGCCGATTATTATCTTATATACGGCTTGGGTTTATCGTGTGCTGCGTGGACAAATAACGATGAAATTTTTTGATGACAATAAAGATGCATATTAGGAGGAGTTAGCGATGTGGTATTTTTCGTGGATATTAGGATTGGGGCTTGCGTGTAGTTTTGCGGTACTTAATGCGTTGTGGTTTGAATTAGATCGCAATGGCGCCAATCGCAAAAAAGATCAAGAGTCTTAAAGAGAAAATTCATGTTAGAAGTAATCGATTGTAAATCGAATGATGCGCCGCAACAATTTAGCGCCTCCCTGAAAGAAATTGGCTTTGCAGTCGTTCGCAATCATGGTGTTGTGCAGCAATTAATTGATGAAGCCTATGCGGCTTGGGGGAAGTTTTTTCATTCAAGTGAAAAAAACAACTATCCATTTGATCCCAAAACGCATGATGGACTCATTAGCTTGGATCTATCTGAGACCGCAAAAGGGCATGAGATTAAAGACATTAAAGAATTTTTTCACTATTACTCTTGGGGGCGTGTACCTAAATCCCTAGAACCACTGACCAAAAATTTATTTAATAGTTTAAATCATTTGGCGGCGACGCTATTGGGTTGGGTTGAAAGTGCATTGCCAGTTGAGGTTAGAGAAAAATTGTCAATGCCTTTAAGCGAAATGATTATCGACAGCAAGCATTCGTTGTTAAGAATTATTCATTATCCGCCATTAAGTGGTGATGAGATTAAAGGCGCTGTGCGCGCAGCACCTCATGAGGATATTAACTTGTTGACGCTGTTGCCGGCCGCGACGGCAAAAGGGTTAGAAGTGCAAGATAAAGCTGGGCAATGGTTAGCGGTGCCGCACGATCCTGATTGGATTATTGTGAATAGCGGCGATATGTTGCAAGAATGTAGCGCGGGATATTATCAAGCCACGACACATCGTGTGACTAACCCTAAGGGAGCTAAAGCTCGGGAATCACGCCTGTCGATGCCATTGTTTTTGCATCCGCGACCTGAAGTTAAGCTATCAGATCGGCATACAGCTGAAAGTTATCGCCAGGAACGCTTTGCTGAATTAGGTCTACTATGATGATTAATGAAGTAAAGCAGTATTTGCAAAATTTGCAAGATAGCATTTGTGCTGGTCTAGAATCGGTTGAATCACAGGAAACTTTTTATGAAGATCGATGGGAGCATGCCGGCGGTGGCGGTGGACGTTCACGTGTTATGGCAAAAGGTGATGTGTTCGAGCAGGCCGGGGTAAATTTTTCACATGTTTTTGGTAAGACATTACCAAAATCAGCGACCGATAAAAGACCGGAATTAGCGGGCTGTGAATTTGAGGCGATGGGTGTTTCACTGGTGGTTCATCCTAACAATCCGTATGTTCCTACTTCGCATGCCAATGTACGATTTTTTGTGGCCAACAAGAAAAATCAGCCGCCGATTTGGTGGTTTGGCGGCGGCTATGATTTAACACCCTATTATGGTTTTGATGAGGATTGTCAGCATTGGCACCAAGTTGCAAAAAAAGCCTGCGAACCGTTTGGAGCTGAAGTTTATCCCCGATTTAAAAAATGGTGTGATGCGTATTTTTATTTAAAGCATCGTGATGAACCGCGCGGCATCGGCGGCTTATTTTTTGATGATCTTAACGATTGGGGCTTTGATAAAAGTTTTTCATTTTTACAAAGTGTGGGAGACTCTTTTATAGAAGCTTATTTACCAATTGTTAATAAACGAAAAGACCAGCCCTATGATGAGCGTCAACGTGATTTTCAATTGTATCGTCGTGGGCGTTATGTAGAATTTAATTTAGTCTATGATCGTGGAACCTTATTTGGTTTGCAATCCGGTGGGCGAACTGAATCCATATTAATGTCGCTGCCGCCAGAAGTTCGTTGGCGTTATAATTGGAAGCCTGACAATGGCAGCGAAGAAGCTAAGTTGTATGATGAATACTTGCATGCGCGTGAATGGGCATAGGCAATGCTCCCGTCATCCCGAGCGAAGCCGGTTTAAGTCATCCCGAGCGAAGTCGAGGGATCTAGGCAATAAAAAGGAGGATTAATTGCATCACATATTAGACATCACTGGCGCAGTTTTTTCTTTTTTTTCTGCTTTGTTTTTTATCTTGGCGATGGAAATCTGTTATCCGTTGGGCGTTATTGCCACCATTGTTAACGGCACTTTGTACGGCTTATCTGGAATCTATGGCGATATGTCGCTTGAAATCATGTATTTCTTCTTTATGTTTTATGGTTGGTATGAATGGCGTTATGGAGGTAAGGGTCATACAACCTTGAATATCACCAACCTCAAGTTGCGAACCGCATTGATTTTATTAGCGATTGCAGTGGTTGGGATTACCATCACGTATTTTATTTTAAAAGCATACGCGCGCTCTCATGTGCCGGCTTTGGATTCGACAACGACCATATTGAGTTTAGTTGCGCAGTGGATGATTAGTATGAAAATCATCGAGTGTTGGATTTTGTGGTTTGTGGTTGACCTCATTTATGTTTTATTGTATTTCGATAAAATGCTTCCTGTGCACAGTGCGTTACAGATAATTTATTTAGGCATGGCTGCTATTGGCTATTGGCGTTGGTATCAATTAAAGCAGCATAATAAAGGGAAAATTAAACATGGTTAGAGTAATCACCGTAGATGATTTGAGAAATTTAATCAGAAAAGTGACACTAAAAACATTTATGTTGCGATTAATCGATCGCTTGGAACGAGACTTTGCGCGTTGGCAAGACTTTGATTTAGCACCACGTCTCGCCACCCATTATCCGCATGGTGTTATTGAATTAATGCCGATCTCAGATAAAGATTATTATGCCTATAAATATGTTAATGGACATCCGGGAAACCCGCTTGATAATAAACAAACGGTGGTTGCGGTGGGCATGTTAGCGGATGTGGCCACTGGTTATCCGCTTTTAATATCGGCTATGACTCAATTAACCGCCATACGCACAGCCGCAACGTCGGTTGTCGCTTCAAAATATTTAGCTCTCAAGAATTCAAAAACGTTTGGAATTATTGGAACTGGCGCACAAAGTGAGTTTCAAACCTTGGCGCATCACTTTGCTTTGGGCATTAAAGAAATTTATTATTATGATCTTGATCCAAAAGCAATGGCAAAATTTGATAACAATATGCAATCTTTTGGTGTCAATTTACATCCCTGTGTTGATGCTAAATCAGTTGTTGAACGTAGCGATATTGTTACGACTGCGACCGCGGATAAGTCCCATGCCAAAGTAATTCATAATGATTGGATTGAAAAAGGCATTCATATTAATGGCATTGGCGGTGATTGCCCGGGTAAAACAGAGTTGGACCCGGTACTTATTGCACGTTCTAAAATTGTGGTTGAGCTTTTAGCGCAAAGTGAATTAGAAGGTGAGATTCAACACATTGATAAAAAAGATGTGTATGCCGAGTTGTGGGAACTTGTGCTTGGCAAAAAACCAGGTCGAGAGTCAGCGGATGAAATCACTTTATATGATTCTGTTGGCTTTGCCCTAGAAGATTATAGTGTTTTACGCTTAGTGCATTCAATGGCAGAAGATTATCATATCGGCCATGTGTTAGATATGGTGCCTGACTCGGGCGACCCGAAAGATTTATTTTCGCTATTACATTAGCTACACAATAAATGGAATTTTTATGCGCAAATCATCAACGGTTTTACTGCTCCTAACCTTAACGACTATTGCATACTCTTCCGTAAAGCATCAGTCCGAATATTTGCACTTTATCGTCAACCAGGCCAGCCTTTCCTATACAAAAGCAGATATAAATTATTCTGAGTTTCACCCTGGTAATAAGGTACTAGACCAAGTTCAAGGCCGTTATCCAGGTTTTCAACTCGGGTTAGTAAAATCGCTTAATTCATTTCTGATTGATGTATCCGCTAATTTTTCTAAAAATGAATTAGATTACATTGGAAGCGCTGGTGGAAAGCCTCTAACCGCTAAATCAACTAACACGTTCTTTGAGTCAAAAATGCAGTTGGGATATATCATAAAAGCGGCGCGACGCACTAATTTAGTCCCGATTTTTGCTGTTGGCTATCGTAATTGGCTTAGAGAGGTGCCACCAGCGGTCCATTTTTTAGGGCTGGAAATAAATGGATATACTGAAAACTATATCAACTGGAACTATGGGTTTGGCTTGAAACTGCAGCAAGTGGTTGGTGATTTTGGCCTCGAACCCTATTTTCTTCTTGGGTCGACTTATTTTCCAAGCATTCGTACGAACATACCTTTGGGGGCAACGGTTTTACTTTCACAGCCGTTGGGACAGAGATTCTATTACAACCTGGGGCTAAACCTTTATTATTTTTCAAGTAAAAATGTGAGCATACACTTAGGACTATCCTATAGTATGTTCCGCTTTGGAAGATCTCCTGATCTTATGATCTCCGGCATTGGTTCCATTTTTGAACCAAAGAGTCAGACCCAAACATTTAAAGTTATTCTAGGAATTAGCTTTAGAATTCCTGAGGTCGCTTCGTTGAATGCGCGAGCCCTGCCACAGCATCTTCCCGCTCCATTTAGTACGCACGCGCGGCGATTTAGGCACTATTTACGTATCTGGCACGCC
>CAXMUH010000008.1:0-17770 GCA_964196565.1 uncultured Legionellaceae bacterium
CGCGCAAAATGCCCCGCCAATATGACCAAACCCATCGGTTAATGCTACTGATGTGGCTCGAATACGGGTGGGGAAGTTTTCTGCTGTATAGGTATAAAGAACCGGAATCAATATCGCAATGGTAGTTGAGGCTAAAAATCCGAAAACAATAATCACCCAATACTTAGGTAGCCAACCAACAATCAGCAAACAACAAGTCCACATCAGAGCCACCCAAAACACGGTATACTTTCGCTCAAAACGATCACTCAACCCAATGGCGAGCACTGAACCCGCAATAAACCCGATCGAATTAATGGCAACAAAGCCGATGCTATTTTTTAAGTTATAACCATAATCCACAAATAACTCGACATTTAAACTGAGCCATGCGTAATTTCCAATATAATAAAAACACCAAATCATTGAAAATAACACCAAGCGCATCAAATACGGCGATTGAAAAATTTGCGATACACCACGATGAAATGAAACCGTTGGCTCTGCCGCGGGCATCGGTGGCACGGGCGGCAATGTTTTTTTAATCCGTTTTGTGACCAGTGCTTCAGCTTGAGTTACAATCCGATCCGCCTCTTCAAAACGACGATGCAAGATCAACCAACGCACAGTCGAAGGAATATGGCGACGCATAAACATAATCACAATTCCACCGAGACCTCCGATAACAAATAACCCGCGCCATCCCCAAGAAAAATTTGGCACTAATGCTAATCCTATAAAGGGAACGACTGCAAAACCTAAAAAACCGGTTGCAATTGCAATGGATGACAATCGACCGCGTATTTTCTTCGGTGACATTTCACTCATATAAGTGGTCACTTCAGAAATTTCAGCACCAATACCCATCCCGGAAATCACTCGCCATGCAATCAGCCAACCAATTGTGGTACTGGTTGCTGATAATAATGAACCCACGGAATAAAATCCAACCGATAAATATAACGCCAATCGGCGCCCCATATGATCTGAAATACGACTATCAACAAATGACCCAATGATATAACCAATCAAGCCTGAACTAATCGCCCAGGAAGCCGTGCTCATGCTAATGTGAAATTGTTTTTGGATCACTGGCAGACCGATGGCAATGGTGATAATGTCAAAAAAGCCAAAAAAGAATCCAGCACCTACAACCAAGAGTATCTTATAAGGAAAGGGCCAAACAGGAAGGCGATCAAAACGTGGGATTATATGGTGCTTGTTCATCCTTAAACCCTAATGAGAGAGATCAACTTTTGACTTTATCCATTTAATATCTAGGAGTCAAGTGTTGATGGTGCTGTGCTAAGCGCTAAGTGCGACGTTAAATCAGACTGAATGCTAGCAAGGTCTGTGCGGCGCCGTTTTCTGCGCAAAGCTCGCCAAGCTATATAAAAGGCGCAAAGGCTGTTGATAATTAAAAAAATAGTTTGTTAGGCAATTATTTCAGGATTGCTGAAAATTATGTGTATTCTTTTGTTTTCTTTGCGCCTTCCCAATAGGTCTTAGCGCGCTTTGCGCAGAAAACGGCGCCGCTCATACATTATCAGTTCTCATATTATTACACGTCACATATAAGCAATCTAAGAAAAGCAACAGAACCCCACCACAAAAAAAGCCGCTATAAGCGGCTTTTCATAATAGGTGTATTTATTTTCTATAAAATTTCTGAGCTACAACCAATATCAAACACACCAGAATAGCGTATGATAATGTCTTGTTTGCGACGACAGCCGAGTTTGGTTTTAATACGTTCACAGTAGTTTTCTACTGTACGAAACGACAACGCGAGCTCTTTAGCGATTTCTTTTGAGGTAAAGCCACGCACAATATAACGCACACAATCTAATTCACGTTGAGTTAGACGACCCAATACTAAATCAGATCTCTTAGCAACTGGATTATTGTCCAGCTCATCAGCATTTATCGTGTTCGCAACAATATCAGAGAAATTATGAATTCGATGATCGTTCACTGAAAAAGTAGAATCTTCAATTTTTTCAGGTATCAAAATTCGACTGACTGAATTCGAGTGTAAAATCTTTTTCATTGGATTTTCAAAAATTTCAATATACTTTTCTAACAAATAAATATTGTTAAGATAGAAGTTAGGAAGATCAGCATGCTTAACATCTGCAGAGAAATTATAGATATCACAGTAGTTGTCATTTTTCTTGAAAACACCAACAAAGTTATCTAGACCAAATCGTCTTTTCATTTCGAGATGCATTTCAACTTCTGCATCCGTCGATGTTATCAAATTCGCGAAAAAAGAACCATTAGGAAGGTCATCATATTTACGATGTCCAAACTCAGTGATGTGGTAATTACTCGACAAGAAAAATTCTTGTACTTTAGCATCCGACATCGCAATCATAAATTCGCGATTACGGTAGAAGCGCGCATATCCAAACCATGAAATAGGGGTGTTGCGAAACAGCTCACCGCATAACTCTTTGATTTGATCGCAAGCCGTTGAATTTCGATTCAAGGCTAATTCATTGTTCAAGTTCATACTTCTGTCACTCCGTTATCTACCACTACTCGCAGGAAACCACTCAATGGATGATAATTATACAGGAAACACCTAGTATTTCCAAATAATATTACGCGTTTTTCGCCCACAGGATAATATATTAGCCTTTTCAATGGGTTATAAGCTAGCACCAGATGCATGGTTGAGTAATTTTACTCTTTACTACAGGCAGAAACACTTAGGTAGCTTAACTTAGTACTAGCAGCCTGGTACCAGTAAAAAACTAGCACAGGCGCCACCATAACTGCAATTCCTAAGGAGAATGTGAGGATGTAATGAAGTGATGAACCGACATCGATGGCAGATGGTGGGAAAAAACCGACCAGCAAAGTGACCATGCAGCCCAATAAACCAGACATACACACCAGCCAAGTACCCAATTTACCACCCCAAATTTTAAATTTAGAAGCTAAAGTTTTACCCTTTAATTTCAAAATTAATGCAGCGATAAACAAAAATGCATACATCACCACATAAAGCTCAGTGCTTAAATCGGACAACAGCCAGTATGAACCATTGACACTTGGCATCAATGCAAAAGCTAAACACATAAAACTAACCAGAAGTGCCTGGATAATCAGTAAGTTTTGCGCCACACCATGCTTATTCAGTTTACAGAAATATTCCGGTAAAAACTTATCTTCAGCTGCGTGCAACAATCCTTTTGCTGGTGAAATCACCCAATTAATCATCCCACCAATACTGCCAACAACCAAGGATAAAGCAATAATAGGCAACATCCAATGTAAGTGATACGCATCAAAAAATCGATTGAATACTTGCATGGTCCCATCCACCAAATGAATACTGGATTGAGGTAACACCCACGCAATCACCATAGAGCAAAGAATCATTGTCGCCAAAATAAAAAATACCGCAAACAATAATGCCTTCGGGAAATTTTTACTGGGCTGATCCACATCACGCGCGTGCACACAGGCCAACTCCATTCCTAAAAATGAGGTGATTATCGCAGTGAGTGAAATCCATGACTGGCTATTTGATACTTGTGGTACAAGGGTATGGCTATTGAAATGCACCTGTAATGGCAGACCTTTTATAAGCCACAACAATCCCAATCCAAGAATTAATAGCGCCGGAATAATCATTCCGACCACCGCACACACAGAAGCTACCCAAGCAGAAGCTTTAAATCCCTTTAAATTAACTAAGGTCAAACCCCAAAATACCACTAGAATAACAGCTACCAAATAGAGCGGGTGTTGCGCTAACTGTGGATTAATTAAATAAGCGGCGGTGCCAGCAATAAAAGACAAAATGGTTGGGTACCACACCATGGTATTTATCCATTGCAACCAAATGGCAAAAAAGGCTGCGCGTTTACCCAGTGCTTCTCTGACCCAACCATAAATACCAGCATGCAAATTTTTTGAGGTCACCAACTGCGCTGAGACAAGGCCAATGGGAATTAAGAAAAAAATTGCACCCAAAATGGCAAAGAAAATAAGCTTTGGCCCAAACAGTGCTGTTGCCGGCATATTTCGAATACTGTCGATCGAGCCTGTGATTAACAAGGCCAGCGCCATCATACCAATTTTCTTACTCGGACCCATCGCTCTTCCTCAAATTATCTGAATAATAATTTACCAAATTTACCTTTATAAGTAAAATGAATTAAATCTTGGTTATGATCAATAATGCTTATCAAAGCGGATTGGTAGTAACTGATTGTTTTTATTCTTTATTTTTTGGAACGTCTTGCCAGTAGGCCTTCTTAAGTAGTATGGCTAAGATCAAAAAAATCACTAAAAATAAGATTACCCACACCCCCATATGCACTCGAAACGCACGATCTGGGTCAGCAGCATACACAAAAAAGGTCACTAAATTTAACGTATCTTGATCGAACTCGGCTGGCGTTTGGCTACCCGATTGTACAAGTTCGAGCACATTATAATAATGCGGCTTTCTAATATTGGCCTCTTTCATTAGCGTTATTCCGCGCGCCGTTAACACTTGCACACCCTGAGTCGCCACAAAGAGGTTCGGCATATTAATGTCTTTTACCAATAAATTATTATATCCCGTTGGCCTTTTATCATCTTTGTAAAATGAATGCAGGTAGGTATAAATCCAATCGGGCGAACGCTGTCGTGCAAGTAAAGTTAAATCAGGTGGTGTGATGCCAAGCCACCATTCTTTTTGCTTCAACGGCATTTTATCTAAGGTAATGCCTGCAGCTTTAGCAATTGGATCGTGGCGCAAATAGCGCATCGTATGACAGACCATACAATTTGCGGCAAAAAACTTGGCTCCTTTTAATAAGGCCGCTTTATTATTAACATTCACTTTAATGTCTTCTAATGAAATTACACCGTCACCCGCTGCAAAAATTGTGCCAAAACACAATAAAAAAACCAATGGCAAAATCCATTTAAATTTAAACACCACTAAAACCTCACACGCGTCGGCAATGGTTTACATTTCTCATACTTAGTATAAAAAGGCATTAACACAAAATAAAGTAAATATAACGCAGCAAACAATCGAGAAAGCCAAATGTTGGCATTCGTCAATGGCCTCACACCTAAAATGGCAAGCATAATAAAACTAACAACAAAAACACTGATTGCAATCTTAGTCCAAATACCTCGATAACGTAATGAACGTACCTTCGACCGATCCAACCACGGCATTACATATAATAAAGCAACAAATAAACCCGCACAGATAACACCCATTAATTTATTTGGTATCGCACGCAACACAGCATATAAAGGTGCTAAATACCAAGGTGGTGAAATGTGCTGTGGCGTTACCATCGGATTTGCCATTTCAAAATTGGCATGCTCCAATATATAGCCACCGCCAGTCGGCATAAAAAATACTACCGCAAAAAATATAATTAAAAATATCGCCACACCCATTAAGTCCTTTACTGTATAATAAGGATGAAACGGAATGCTATCGATAGGCTTTCCAGCCTCATTTTTAAGAGCTTGTTTCTTAATATCAATTCCATCAGGATTGTTAGACCCCACACGATGTAGCGCAATCACATGGGCAATGACAAAAAATAAAATTATTAGCGGAATCAAAATCACATGAAATGCATAAAAACGATGTAAGGTTACGCCTGACACATTGTAATCTCCGGTAATCCAAAGTGCTACTTCTTTACCAATAAAGGGAATCACTGTGAAAACATTCACTAAAACCTTGGTTGCCCAATACGACATTTGCCCCCAAGGCAACACATAACCACTGGCTGATTCCACCATTAACAGCGAGAATAATACCATACCAATCAGCCACACCAATTCTCTGGGTGCCTTATAAGATCCATACATCACACCACGATACATATGCAAATAGATCACCACAAATAATGCTGAAGTGCCTGTACTGTGCATATAGCGAATTAACCAGCCAAAATGAACTTCTCGCATAATATGTTCAACCGAACCAAATGCATGTGCTGCACTGGGTTGATAATACATCGCCAACCAAATTCCAGTGACGATTTGATTAATTAAAACTATCGTGGAAAATATTCCAAACAAATACCAGAAATTCAGATTTTTTGGAACAAAATATTTTGCCGCATGATCATTCCAATATTCTAATACTGGAAAACGATCATTAATCCAAGCTGAAAAGCGCGACTGCTTCATTACCTATCCTTGTGCCTCTTTTGGAATTTCACTCGAACCAATTAATATCTCCTCGTCATTTAAGAAAACATAGGGTGGAACTTCTAAATTGATCGGCGCTGGTACGCCTTTAAAAACACGGCCCGCCATATCAAACTTTGAGCCATGACACGTGCAAAAAAATCCCCCCGGCCAACTTTTATCAATTGCATGCGGCTCGGGTCGGTACGTTGGCGTGCAACCCAGGTGAGTGCAAACGCCCACTAATATTAAAAATTCAGGTTTAATTGAACGATATAAATTCTGCGCGTACATGGGTTGTTGCTCAATTTGAGAATCTGGATCACGTAATTCATTACTGATGTTTTTCAACTCATCCAACATCGCATCTGTTCGACGTACCACCCACACTGGAAGACCACGCCAGAGCACCGTTAATTGATCACCTGCTTTCATACCACCAATATTCACTTTAACCGGTGCGCCAGCAGCCACCGCCGCATCACTTGGCAACATGGAGGCTACAAAAGGAACCCCAGCTGCAGCAACGCCAACCACACCTACCGTTGTTGTTGCACGCCGCAAGAATTTTCGTCTTTTTTTATCGATTTTTTCATCATCCGCCATGACAAAATTCCTCTTACTTATCTGCGCTTGCTGAACTCGCCGCTGGCAAAAGCCACCTTGCTAAAACTAATCCGAATTCAAATAACAGCCATATCGGTATGGCTAATAATACCTGCGATATAATATCAGGTGGCGTCAATAACATTGCCATGATAAATGCACCAATAATCACGTAAGGGCGTTTGCGTTTCAGCTTATTAACTGTTGTCACTCCACTCCAAATTAATAATAAAATCACAACAGGAAGCTCAAATGAGAACCCAAATGCAAAAAATAACCTCATAATAAAACTAAAATATTTACTAATATCCGGCTTCACCTCGACCGATGCGGGCGCGACTTGAATAAAAAAATGAAACAACATTGGCATAACAATAAAATAAGCGAATAACGTGCCCAAATAAAATAACAAACTTCCAGCGAATAAAAATATCCAACCTATTTTTTTTTCTTTTCGATACAATGCTGGATTAATAAACGACCATATTTCATATAACCAATAAGGAACCGTTACATAAACCGCAAAAACAAATGCGCTTTTAAATGGAACTAAGAAAGGTGCTGGAACGGAAGTTGCAATTAAACCCTTATGACCCGGCAGGTTTTTAATTAGCGGTAAACTGAAAACATGATAAATCTGATCCGCTATAAAACTAAAAATTAAAAACACCACGCCCACCACTAAAATTGAGCGTATCAAGCGACGCCTTAATTCTGTTAGATAGTGAATTGTGTCTTGCATGTCATCCTTTGACCTTCAGTAATTACTTCCTTGGATGGAGGCTGCCACTTGTGAGAATTTACTGTTTTCCTTTATCCTCATCAGCCTTGTCCTTCGGCTTTTCTTTTAATAAGGATTCGCCCTCCGCTTTAATAGAATTACGCATTTTACGCATGCGGACCCACCATCGACCGCACTGGCGCACCACTTCTGGAATACGTTTTGGGCCGATAACAATCAATGCCACCAAAGCGATTAATCCAAGCTCCCACATACTCATGGTAATTAAGGGTTCTTTTCTTGTTGGTCTTTGCTGTCGTCTTCCGCTTCTTTTACACCTTTGCGAAAACCTTTTAATGCCGAGCCGACATCTTCGCCGACATTTCGCAAACGCTTAGTGCCAAATATAATTAAAACGATTAACAGGATTACGACGATAGAACCAATGCTGATGCCTCTGATTCCCATTTGAAATCTCCCTATAATTATGCAACCGCTCCCTGCGATGCCACTTGTTTATTGTACCTGATTAATGTGGTGGCACAACATATATCATATTTGGCTCAGCAATTCTCGCTAACTTCGCGAGCGAAATTGCTTCCCAATATGATGCTGCGTGCGAGGTAAACTCCCCCTTGGCAATCCCCCATCACATAAGAAATACCAATCACTTGCTAGTTAATATGCAACAAATTAGCAGAAATTGCTGGCTTTAACCAACCAAAATAATAGCTAACAAATAATAATGCAAACAAGGTAAATGATAATGCGACTCGCCAGGTCAGCGCCTTAGCAAGCTTAGCGGGATCACTGCCCGCACGAACCAAATAAAACACGCCGGTGCCTAGGCAATATAAAATTACCAATACAAATAGCAATAGGATGATTTCTATCGTCACAACCAAGCCTCCAGCCTGTTATTCCTCTATATAATACACTATCATTTATCCATAGTAACAAGGATGCCAAAAAATGCTTAAATTAAAGCGCAAGCCGCACCATATCTTGATCACTTTGATTATATTATTTGCGATCCCAATTTATTTAGCGATCTGGATGTATCGTCACGACATCATTTTATCTGGCAGAACCACCAACCATGGCACATTAATTCAACCACCACTGTCACTAAAGCAACTGCAGCTATCCACAAATCAAAAATGGACTTTAATGCTTTTTGAGCCCAGCAGCTGCTCAAAAATATGCCGGGTGAAATTACACTATTTACGCCAAATGCAAAAAGCCAGCGGCAAAAATCAAAACCGCGTACAACGTATGGTTTTAACCTTTCAAGCTGCACCAGAGCTTATGTCTATAACCGGCATCTACCCCAATTTACTCATCGCGAGTGTTGAGAAAGCTTCATTTATAAAGCTGATTAATACCAAAAAATCACTCAATTTTGCCACCCAAGCCAACACCGTTTTTATTGCAGATCCCAACGGCAATATCATGATGGCTTACCCACCTAACACCAAACCGATGAATATTTTCAAGGACTTAAAGCATTTATTGCGACTATCACAGATTGGATAAAGCTATGTTTTAGCACCGTCATTGCGAAGCCCGAAGGGCTGTGGCAATCCAGAAATTCTATAAGATAAACGCAGGATTGCTACCCGCGTCTAGAGCTCGCCCTCGCAAAGACGAGATCGGAGCATCACATGATAGCATGTGATATTGGAAATTTTCTGGTTTTGATCTAAAATTAAAAGATATCATTTTATATCGAGAAAAAAAATGAACCAACTCTGTATTAAAGCGGTAATTTCAGGCAAAGTCCAAGGCGTTTTTTTTCGCCAAGGCACACTTCTAAAAGCACGAGAGCTAGGCCTCACTGGCTGGGCAAAGAACCTCCCCAACGGCGACGTTGAAATTATGGCTTGCGGTGAACGTGATCCCATCATGTTACTGACCGAGTGGTTATGGGAAGGCCCTAAAGCTGCCGAAGTCAGCAACGTTATTTGGAACGAAATCGACTGGGAAAAATTTGACACTTTTGAAGTATAACCCAGTTAGGGGTCAAGTCTTGACCGGGCTACAACAAACCATTTACAAAATCAGTTAAGTTTGAATAAATTGGAATATTCTCCAAGCCTTTTTTTGCGGCAATTGTTTTTTTACCTTTGCCCGTTTTAACCAATGCCGCCTTACACCCTGCTGCTTGTGCCGCTTCAATATCTCTCTGACTATCGCCCACTAAAATAGCTTCATCAAACAAATGCGGATAATCTTGTTTAATTTGCAACAAAAGACCGGGCGCAGGTTTTCGACACGCACAATTTTCTTCGGGATGGTGCGGACAAAAATAAACGCGATCAACAAAAGCACCCACTTTTTCTAATTCTCGATGCATCTTTTTATGAATGTCCTCGAGTATTTCAAAGGTGTAATACCCACGCCCAACCCCAGATTGATTGGTCGCCACCACCACGGTATAGCCAGCTTTATTGAGTCGCGCAATCGCTTCTAGGCTACCTTCAATCGGAAGCCACTCATCTGGTGTTTTAATATAATCCTCAGAATCATAGTTAATTACTCCGTCGCGATCCAAGATAATTAACATTGTGTCTTCCCCCTCACGTTAAAATAATGCCTTGTTGTAAAATCTTCTGTCGATGGGCATTTATAAAGTCAGCAATGGCCACGGTCTTAGCACCTGGTAATTGCACCTTCTCCAATTGCAACAGGCCTTCGCCACAAACCACCGCTAATTTATTATTCCCCTCTAACATAACAGTACCTGGTGCCATATCGCTTTTACCTTCTAACGCTCGAGCCTGCCAAATTCTTAATTTTTTATCTTCAAAGTTAGTAAACGCGACCGGCCATCCATAATAAGCACGCACCTTGCGGTTAATATTCAGTGCTGCGTCACTCCAATCGATTGCAGCATCACTTTTATTAATTTTTCCCGCATAGGTAGTCAAATTTTCATCTTGCGGTTTTGGTTTCACTTTTCCTGATTCTATCGCGCTTAACGTTTCTAATAATAAGTCTGAACCCATCTTCGACAAACGTTCACTTAAAGATTGGTTGGTATCATCTGCATTAATATCCGTTGATGCCATAGCCAACATATCACCCGCATCCAACGCTTTAACCATTTGCATAATGGTAACGCCCGTTTGTGCGTCACCACTTAAAATCGCTTGCGCAATTGGTGATGCACCACGAAATCGAGGCAACAATGAGGCATGCACATTGATGCAATTGTATTTGGGAGTATCTAAAACATTCTGCGGCAATAACAAGCCATAGGCCACCACCACCATGATATCAGCTTGGTAATCTGCTAATTGTTGCGCGGATCGCGGGTCTTTTAACGTCTTTGGCTGAACTATTTCAAGCTTATGCTCATAAGCCAGCTGCTTAACCGGACTTATCTGTAATTTACGTCCTCGGCCAGCTGGGCGATCTGGCTGCGTATACACAGCGACCACCTGATGAGGCGAATCAATCAGCGCGGCTAAAGTAGGCACAGAAAAATCTGGTGTTCCTGCAAAAATAATTTTTAATGGCATAATTTCACCCCAAGAAGCTATTGTAACCATATTTAGAAATTCCCGCTAATTAATTGCAATTAAAAGAGGCATGAAATGCTGCCAAGCCACTGTATTGCGAAATCAATCCATTGGGTTAATACTTGCTAAATGAAAGATGATACACAAAATATTACTCAGTTACGAAGTTGGCTGACACTTCATCTGGCTCCGCAATTTAATTCAGCTTGCTGGCGCTTCTGCTTAGCCAATCAGCTTAGCCCACTCGAGATTTGCTCACAAAGCCATCAACAGCTAGCTAAACTTAGACTTTCAGCTAAGACCATTAACGCTATAATCAAACCAAATAATAAGCAAATAGATCAAATTATCAGCTGGTCACAACAGGGCAACCACCATTTACTGAAGCTAACGGATGCTAATTACCCTCAATTACTGGCTGAAATTCCAGACCCACCACCCATACTTTATATATGGGGCAACCCAAACCTATTGAATCTGCCACAACTTGCAATGGTCGGCAGCCGAAAACCAACCCATAGCGGGCTAGAGTTGGCCTATCGTTTTGCAACTGAGCTCAATCACGCCGGCTTTATTGTCACCAGTGGGCTCGCTTTGGGAATAGACAGTGCCGCGCATCAAGGGGCAATTGATGCGCCTGGCAAAACGATTGCAGTATTAGGCAGTGGGATTAATGTTATCTATCCACACAAAAACCGCGATCTTGCAGCTAAAATTGGTGAAAATGGCGCCATCGTTAGTGAATTTCCGTTATCTTCACCACCACGCGCTTATCAATTTCCACAGCGTAACCGTATTATTAGTGGCCTATGCCTCGGAACACTGGTGATTGAAGCCAGGCATAAAAGCGGCTCGCTCATAACAGCAAGACTTGCAGGCGAGCAAGGCCGCGAAGTATTTGCGCTACCTGCTTCAATATTAAACCAATCAGCCGCTGGTTGCCTTGATTTAATACAGCAAGGGGCCAAGTTAACCACCTCAATCGCGGATATTGTTCAAGAGTTATCATATGATATGCCAGGGTGGCAGCACAGCCGCAAACCTTCAGCGGACACAAATAGAGCAGAACTTGATAAAGATCATCATTTGCTGGTAGAGTGTATCGGATCTGAAATCACCTATTTTGATCAACTCGTTAATAGGACTAACTTTTCAGCTCAAAAGGTATCTACTATGTTATGCAATTTAAAATTAAATGGTTATATTATAGAGGAGATGGGTGGATATTCACGAGGAAGCAATGGAATTCAGCAGCTTGCAAAATAATATATAATTATTCAGCAAGACTTGCTGTTCACGAGTAAGTTGATGACATTATGAAAGAAGAAAGCGTATTAAACGTACTTATGTATTTGTTTAAATATCATCTACAAGAAAACTTGGTGACAGATGACCCACAAACAAAACTAGTACAGCAGCTTGAAGATGCCGGTTTCGAACGCCGTACCATCTATCTAGCCTTTGATTGGCTAGATCAACTCGGCGAGCAAATAACAACCGAGCTCAAACCCGATCTCTCGAGCGCGCTGCGAATATACAGCTCTGATGAACAGAATAAGCTCGACACTAATTGCCGTGGTTTTTTAACCATGCTAGAAGACTATGGAATATTAAGGCCTCACACCAGAGAGATGGTTATTACTCAAGCCCTTGCTCTGGAAGAAGAAGGCATTGATGTTCACTTAATTAAATGGGTCACTTTATTAGTACTTTTTACCCAACCCGATGAACAAGATGCGCTGGCTTTTATGGAGTGCTTAGTATTTAATGATCCAACGGGATTAATTCATTAACAATAAAGAAAAAGAATGGCAATAAAAAATCTAGTCGTCGTTGAATCGCCTGCAAAAGCGAAAACTATTGAAAAATACCTTGGCAAAGAATTTAAAGTCTTAGCCTCCTATGGTCACGTTCGCGATTTAATTCCCAAAGAGGGCGCAGTCGATACTGAACATGACTTTGCAATGCAGTATCAAACCATCGAAAGAAATCTCCGCCATGTTGACACCATAGCCAAAGCAATGCGAACCTGCAACACACTCTATCTTGCTACTGACCCGGATCGCGAAGGTGAAGCCATTGCATGGCATGTTTTAAATTTATTAGACGAACGTAATCTTTTAAAAGACAAAAAAATCGGACGCGTGGTATTTTTTCAAATCACCAAGAATGCAGTATGCGATGCAGTAGCCAACCCTCGTGAGATATCGATGGATCTGGTGAATGCGCAACAAGCCCGCCGCGCACTTGATTATCTGGTTGGATTTCAGCTTTCCCCATTATTATGGAAAAAAGTACGCCCAGGATTATCCGCTGGCCGCGTCCAAAGTCCAGCACTGCGAATGATTGCAGAACGCGAAATTGAAATTGAAAACTTTAAAGCTCGAGAATACTGGACCGTCCATGCAGATATGAAGGTGGACAACCAAGCGTTTAGTGCACGCTTGACCGAGCTTTTTGGTGAAAAGTTCGAACAATTTACCATCATCAATGAAGCAGACGCTAAAAAAGCGACGGATGAATTGAATAAAGCCGCCAATGGTAAATTAACCGTTAGCACCGTCACCAAAAAAGAACGCAAACGAAAACCAACTGCACCTTTTATCACCTCCACATTGCAACAAGAGGCGGCACGCAAACTTGGATTTTCAGCTTCAAAAACAATGCAAATTGCACAACAGTTATATGAAGGTATCGATATTGGTGAAGAGACCATCGGTTTAATTACCTATATGCGTACTGATTCGGTAACCATTGCTGTTGAGGCTATCGCCGAAATCCGCGAGGCCATTGTCGAACGCTATGGCAAAAAAAATATACCAGATGAACCACGGGTCTATAAAACCAAATCGAAAAACGCCCAAGAAGCGCATGAGGCCATTCGCCCTTCATCTGCCCTACGCCATCCAGATGACGTCAAGCCATCACTTAGTGCCGATCAATTTAAACTATACCGTTTAATTTGGCGCCGCGCGGTTGCCAGTCAAATGATTGAGGCAACCTTAAATACGGTTGCAGTTGATTTCAAAGTGGAAAACAGTACCTTTCGCGCCAATGGATCAACCATTGTCGATCCTGGATTTATGTCAGTTTATCAAGAAGACACCGACGAGAAAAAGAAAGACGACGACCAAGGCAAACTATTACCCCCACTTAAAGAAGGCGATAGCATACCCATTGAACCCATTCGTGGCGATCAACATTTTACAGAGCCACCACCACGCTTTACTGAAGCGAGCCTGGTAAAATCTCTTGAAGAACACGACATCGGTCGACCTTCAACTTACGCGTCGATTATTCACACCCTTAAAAATCGAAAATACGTAGAACTGGAAAATAAACGCTTTAAAGCCACAGACGTAGGCCGCGTGGTCAATCGTTTTTTAACAAATTATTTTACTCAATATGTCGATTATGATTTTACCGCAAAGTTAGAAGATGAACTCGATGCCGTGGCTCGTGGTGATAAAACCTGGGTACCACTGTTAAAAGAATTTTGGAGCCCCTTTAAAGAGCTCGTTGATTCTACCGAAAAAAATGTTCAACGCTCTGATGTCACCCAAGAAAAAATGGATGAGAAGTGCCCCAAATGCGACAAACCTTTATCAAAACGCCTTGGTAAACGCGGACTTTTTATTGGTTGCACCGCATATCCAGAGTGTGACTATACACGCAATGTCGGCGATGATGCTGATGAACCCACCGTGGTTGAAGATCGGAAATGCCCTAAGTGCAAACATGACTTGGTCATTAAACATGGCCGCTATGGAAAATTTATTGGTTGCTCTCATTACCCCGACTGTGATCATATGGAACCTCTGGAAAAACCTAGAGATACTGAAGTCCAATGCCCCAAATGCAAAAAAGGCAATATTCTAGAACGTAAATCGCGCCGCGGAAAAATATTTTATTCATGCGCACGTTATCCTAAATGCGAATATGCGATTTGGAATGAACCCATCAACGAACCTTGCCCAACCTGCAATTGGCCTATCTTATCGATAAAAACCACGAAAAAACGTGGCCGAGAAAAGATGTGCCCACAAGCGGATTGTAAATATACCATAGCTTTTCCTGAAGAAGACGGAGAAAATAACAATGACTAAGCCTTTTGTTGCTGTTCTAATGGGGTCCGACAGCGACCTACCTTTATTGCAAATCACGTTAGATGAATTATCAGCACTTGAAGTCCCTTTTGAGGCGCGCATTTTATCTGCGCATCGCACACCACAAGCCGTCACCGAGTATGTGCAAGATGCTGATCTTCGCGGTTGCGCTGTTTTTATTGCAGCAGCTGGACTGGCTGCTCATTTAGCCGGTGCGGTTGCCGCCAATACCATTAAACCAGTAATTGGAATTCCAATCGACGCTGGAAGTTTAGGCGGATTGGATGCGTTACTCGCAACCGTTCAAATGCCAGGCGGCACGCCAGTGGCTTGCACTTCAATTGGTAAAGCGGGTGCGAAAAACGCCGCTCACTTAAGCGCTCAAATTCTTAGCCTTAATGATGCAGCGCTTGCCAAACGCATTCAAGCTGTTCGCGAGAAAAAGCGCGAAGCGTTACGCCACGCAGATGAAAAACTAAAAAACCAAAACAACAAATAAAATGAGTGACAACGCTTCACAACAAATTTCAGATGCCGCCTTAATATTAAAACACGGCGGCGTGATAGCTTACCCCACGGAAGCAGTTTTTGGTTTAGGCTGTGATCCCTTTAACAAAAAAGCAGTCGCAAAATTATTAAAAATAAAACATCGCCCACAAGCAAAAGGTTTAATTTTAATAGGTGCCAATTGGCAACAACTAGAAGCTTTAGTCAAACCCATTAATCCACAAGCCATGGTGCAGATTTTTGAAACCTGGCCAGGGCCCAGCACCTGGGTTTTCCCAAAAAGCAGCATCGTGCCAGAATGGATACATGGCGATTATAACAGCATTGCAATTCGCATCACTGACCACCCCGTTGCAAAACAACTGTGCCAAGTATTTAATGGGCCAATCGTTTCAACCAGTGCTAACTACGAAGGATTCCCAGCAATTCGGGATTTAGACACACTGAAAATGACGTTTTCAAAACAAATTGATTTTATCGTACCCGGATCGGTCGGGCCTCGCACCAACCCAAGCGAAATTCGCGATGCAATTAGCGGTGAGATACTTCGTAAAGGGTGAAGACTTGACGCGCGAAGCTCGCAAAGTTAATGATAGGCGCAAAGGGGAATAGGGTCTCGGGCGCATCAAACATTTGAAATCACCAGGGAATGAATTTTTGAAACACTTCAGGCAAGTATTATTTCGCACACCTACACATCAGCTACTACCAGCAGCAACAGCAGCAACCATTAATAGTTCAAAGGCAAAAGCAATAGCAACTGAACTTACGCCAGTGAATACTGTTCTCTCCAGATTGTAGGGTTGATTTCTATTTCTAATGAAATTGGTAATTGTAAATAGCAGTGTTGTCAAAATCAGCAAGAACGTGCTCAACATAGATATCATATTCAAATATGCGGGAGGGTTCAGCCAATGACCTGCAAAAGCGGAAAAAGGAGGTGCGTATTCAGTATCACCTCCTGCTATAAGGAATAAAGATGCACATAGGTACAATATTTGGATAAGGCTGATTTGCAGAAATCTTTTTGAACCCATGGTTTGCCGTATGATTATGCAACCAAGCGCATAATATCCAGCAGGTATGGTGAACAGAATAGACCACGGTACGCCAGACCAGCCCAAGTCACCGTTGTACATCATGGCGTAAAAACCCATAATAAACAAGACAGTAAAAACAACATAGTAAACCACCTTGACTACCCTATTTAGGATTCTATCCGTTGTAAGCGACATAGATCATTATCTCCACCTGAGTTTACTTTAATATAGAGCTGATGTTTTGAGCATGATTTCGCTCATATTGTGCTCACTTATGGCTTGCAAGTAAAATGAACTTATTATATTAAAGCTAGTCCAAAATGGAATGAAACTATATAAGATTTGACGCGCAAAGCTCGCGAAGTTAATGATAGGCGCAAAGGGGAATAGGGTCTCGGGTGATCGCCAATAAATTTATTTTGCTTTATGCCACTCGGAATTCAATATCGTGCTTTTGAATTTATGATGCACCTGAAAAGCTTTAAAAACCTTTGCGCCCTTTATCAAAAAGGCTTCGCGAGCTTTGCGCATCAAATATTTGCGCATCAAACAAATCACCAGGGAATGAATTTTTGAAACACTTCAGCAAAAAATAAACCCAGTGCCGCCACCATAACAATAATCAATAACGTTTTACCGCCAAATACTTCATATTCATGTTGAAATTTTCGTTTGTATCGCCCCATCCACGCCATCCACGCAGGCAACAACATCAGTAAAATCACACAAAAAATTCCAGCAAAACTTAATCCCAATACAAATACTTTTTGCGCAAACAGCACCAATAAGAGTGGCGGCAGAAATGCGATCAGATAAATCATCATTCCAGACCAGCCACGTTTACGCACTTGCAAACCATCCGCCAAAAAGTCAACCAAACATAAAGACACGCCAAGAAATGCGGTGATTACACAAACGGAAGTAAACACATTCGCCAATAAAATAATCCAAGAATTTTGCGACAAATGACTTAATACGCGCATCAATGTGGAAACGGGTTGCGTTGACGTGGCTAAAGCATGCAAACTGTATTGGCCCGTTTTAGGAAGCACACTAAAAATCACCGCCTCCCATACTAGATAAAAAACCAATGGCACAAAGCTTCCGATTATAACG
>CAXMUH010000009.1:0-12260 GCA_964196565.1 uncultured Legionellaceae bacterium
GGTTATGAAAAGAACGCAAAGGTATCTTAATATAAACTCGTTGCGTTCTTTTCATAACCACAGCGCCGCCGCGTAAGAGGGGAAACTTGACTTGGCTCAACACAATATTCAAAACCTAAACCTCACCTGCATTGGGTATAAACTATCTATCACGGAAATGCTGCTTAAGCTTATCAATAAAGCGAGTAATCTTTGGCAGCTCAAATTGCATGGGATGATAAAACGCATAAACTTCAATTTGCATTTTTGTATATTCTTGCAATACTGGAACCACTTGGCCACTTTGCAATTCATCCTCAAATAAAAATGGATACGAATAGGCAATTCCCATTCCGTTTACTACAGCCGACTGAATCATCTCTTCGTTATTAGTAATTAAATTTCCTTTAACATATAAATAATCCACATTGCCATCTTTTTTTGTGAACGGCCATTTCTTGCCAATTGAAGAAAAACAATTATGTTGATGTAAATCATTCGGCGTTTTAGGAATCCCATATTCTTTTAAATATTCAGGGGACGCATACAAGCCAACCCCCACATCTAAGAACTTAACCGCAATTAAATTATAATCAGGAAATCGATCGATATTTAATTTCCATAAGATTATAATATCAAACTCTTTGTCAACGTAATCTCTGGCTGGCCTAACCGACTCTATATTTAAAATAACTTCTGGATAGGTTTTTAAATAATCTGGAACAACTTCTTTTTTTATTGAAGAAATTAAGTTTGCTGGCGAAATTACTTTTAGCCTTCCTTGCGGCTGGCTTTGCATTGCATGCACGGACAGTCGTGCATTTTCGATTTGACCTTCAAGACTTCTGGTTTGCTGGTAAAATATTTTTCCTGCTTCAGTAATTGTGAGCTTGCGCGTACTGCGTTTAAAAAGCTGCACTTTTAAACTATATTCCAACGCTGAAATATGTTTGCTAATAACAGATCGAGATAAATTTAGCGCATCAGCGGCTTTGGTAAAACTATTAAGTTCTGCCACTTTGGTAAACGTCATAATATGTTCTAGGTCAGTTTTCATTAGCTAATTTTTGGAACCAATCCGTTTCTATTTATTCTATTTTTATTATAGTAAAAGCACGGTAATATATTCACAGATTGGCGAGCAACGAGAAGCATGAAGCTTTAAACGCATTAATTCAAGGACATAGCTCAGCCGTGTTTTAACTTAATACTTGAAGAGATGCTAACATGAAAAAATCAATACTTTACACAATTCCTCTATGTTTATTAATCGCTGGTTCAGCCATGGCTGCTGGTAACGTAGCAGGCCATTCAGATAACTCGTTTAATAGACACACTGGCTTTTATGCCAGCGCTAATGTCGGAACCAATATCGCTTATATTCTACTTGGTCCAAACTCTGACACTTATGGCGGCTTTAGCTGGAGTGCCAATGCAGGCTACTCATTTACTCCATACATCGGCTTAGAAGTGGGATTTATTCAAGGCTACGTCCCAGATCTGCCTAAAGCCAACATACCTTACTTAACAGCGCGATTTAATATTCCAATTGGCCAACGCTTTAGTTTAATAGCTAAATTCGGTATCGAAGATATTTACGCCAAGCAATTCCATCATGGCGATGTAGGAGCATTCATGGGTTTAGGCGCAAGCTATGCCATAACACGCCATATTGCAGTTGATGTAACCTGCCAAGGTGCGGAGGAGTACATCGTGGGCATAGGTTCAATGAGTGGTGGTGTCACGTATAACTTTTAAAATCGGTTCTCTTTGCGCGATGGGGGATTACTAAGGGGAGTTCACCTCGCACGCCGCATCATACAAGGAAGCATCTCCCGCTAACGCAGTTAACGAGATATGCTGGAAATGAGTTAGCATAAGTAACCTGGTTGATCGTTACTGAATAAGTAAAGATTGGCTGGGTTGCTTTTTATCGGTCGTACTGCTATTTAACAATTTTAAGGCTGGGTTTGCCTTTTTTGCCTTTAGGGGAATCATCTGTTGGAGGAAGATCATCGTTTTCGATGTCTAGATCTATTTCAATGCTACCATCACCATCTTCGTCATCATCACCAAATACCATGCCACGACCATTTTCAAAAGCATAAACTGCTTTAATCGCTTGCACAGGAATAAATAAATGATGTGAAACACCCGAGAATCTTGCATCAAACTCAACCACTTCGTTCGACATACGTAGATTCGCAATCGCACGCGGATGAGTATTTAATACAATCTTACCATCATCGACATGCTCCTCTGGCACTCTCACCATTGAAAAAGTCGCATCAACCATAAGATAGGGGGTTAATTCATTGTCACACAGCCATTCATAGATGGCGCGAACCAAATAAGGACGGCTAGACGTCATGAGTTTCTCGCAATTCACGTTCTGATTCGGTCAAACTTGCTTGAAAAGCATTGCGTTTAAACACGCGCTCTTCATATTTAGCAATGGCCTTTGCTTTTGAAGTTTTTGTAATGTTGATACCCAGTGATGGCAAGCGCCATAAAAGTGGGGCAATCACACAATCAACTAAAGTAAAATCTTCGCTCAAAAAATAAGGAGAATTAGCAAAGACTGGAAGTACTGTCAGCAATGCATTTTTTAATTCGTCACGGGCGCGATCTGCGTCGGCTGTGCCTTTTTCGATTATTTGCACTAAGTTATACCAATCACGCTCAATACGATAAATCATTAATCGACTTTTGGCTCGTGAAACGGGATAAACGGGTAATAATGGCGGATGAGGAAAACGTTCATCCAGATATTCCATAATGATCTGCGCATTGTAAAGTACAAGCTCACGATCAACTAATGTTGGTAAGGTGTTGTAGGGATTTAAATCAACCAGATCTTCACAAGGGTGTAAGTCATCCACATTAATTATGTCAACGCTTACGCCTTTTTCGGCTAGTACAATACGTACTTGGTGGCTATAAATATCAAGCGCACCTGAGTAAAGAGTCATTATTGAACGTTTCATCATCGTCATGAATATAGTCTCCAGTCGCTACCTTGACCTAATCTCACAGAACCATACAAGCCCATCGGGTTGAATCGATTAACGCTTGGAGAATTGTTTCGCTTTTCTCGCTTTAACACGGCCAACTTTTTTACGTTCGACCATACGAGGGTCGCGGGTAACATAGCCAGCTTTACGCAAAACTTGCTTCCAAGGGCCATTACCGCCACCGCTTTCTCCATCGCTACCATCTTCTTCATAATGAACCAATGCACGCGTAATACCATGACGAATCGCACCCGCTTGTCCACTGATGCCACCACCTAAGACTGTGGTAAATACATCAAACTTATCGGCTACATTAACAGAAACTAAAGGCTGACGTACTAACATACGCGCTGTTTCTCGACCAAAATACTGGTCTAACGGCATTCCATTAACAATAATCTCACCCTTACCTTTGCGCAAAAATACTCGCGCAGTTGAGGTCTTACGGCGTCCTGTAGTACATATTTGATCGATAACTGCTTGTGACACGTTTAGTCTACCCCTTAAATGTCTTCTAATGGTTGTGGCTGCTGAGCCTCATGTTTGTGCTCGCTGCCCGCATACACTTTAAGCTTACGGTACATCTGGCGACCCAGGGGGCCCTTCGGTAACATGCCTTTAACAGCAATCTCTATTACCCGACCTGGACGTCTTGCTTGTAACCCTTTGAAAGTCTCTGTCTTTAAGCTACCTGTGTAACCACTGTGGCGATAATACAGCTTATCATCGGTCTTTTTACCGGTTACAGCCAGCTTATCCGCATTAATAACGATGATATAGTCACCAGTATCAGCATGCGGTGTGTATTCTGGTTTATGCTTGCCACGCAAACGCTGTGCGATTGCACTGGCTAGACGACCTAACGTCTTATTTGTGGCATCAATTGTATACCATTTGGCATCAACTGTGTTTACATTTGCCATGTATGTTGCCATCGGCTATTGCTCCTAAATACATGAAAGGCACAGAATAGTACAGCACTAATGCCAAATAAACAAGGCCTTTACGAGTGAATTCGCCAATTCTATCTGCTGCGTACATAAACTACAAGCACAACTTTTTGCAGTATATTTTTTATACAAATCCAGTACTTACATCCAAAATAACGAAAAGCTTGTATAATAGGCTCAAATTGAATGCCATTTCCCCTAATCAAAAACGTCAACACAAGAAAATGCTTTTAAAACAGTCATTTTGAGAGCAAAATTGAGAATAATAACAAAAAAACCCGTGTTTTTTGCATTTTTACGCTAAAAAACGCATAAAAACATATGCTTTTCTGTAAAAATATGCTACTTTTGAAACAGGTGATAAATCACCTAATATTTAACCAACCATTTTGAGGACTTTAAAAATGCCAGTAAAGAAAAAACGTAAAACTGCAGTGCGCAAAACTACAAAGCGCAAAACCACCGCAAAAAAAGCAACAAAACGCAAAACCGTAAAGCGTAAAACCACAGCTCGTAAAGCGACACCTAGCCGTAAAGCTGCTAAAGCAACCGCTATACGTAGTGCTTTAAACAAGTCTCAACTAATGACAGAATTAGCTGATACCGCTGAAATTAGCAAAAAACAAGTGGCTTTAGTATTCGAAGAACTCAGCACCATTATGCACCGTCACCTTAAAAAAGGCGGCGCAGGTGAATTCACCATTCCTGGCCTGCTAAAATGTGTTGTAAAACGCAAACCAGCAACCAAGTCTCGCAAAGGCATCAATCCTTTCACCGGTGAAATGATTACCTTCAAAGCTAAGCCAGCTCGCAACGTAGTTAAAGTACGTGCACTGAAAAAACTTAAAGAAATGGTTAAGTAACAACACCATATCTTATTCGCCCCGTCCCGCCTGGGATGGGGTTTTTTTACTCTCCCACAGTACGCTTGCTGATATCAATTTAAGCTTTCCTTAATACTCAAATGATAAGATAGAACCCTATCAATACAATTATCAATGGGAAATCGATATGCGCGGAAATTATGCACAGCAGCAAGCCTTACAAAGAACTCGACAGGAGGCAGCTCGATCTCGCTTAGAAGCCCATATTTCAAGAGAAAAGTCTCATGACCATAAATATGAGGCAAAGGGTTTCGATGAGCGATTTACAAAAGCACAAAACGATTTAGCAACAAAAATCCAAGCTGGCAAACAACTCTTACAACGCAACCTAACACCTAAGGACGACAAGGTACTCGAGGCCTATGTCGCCCTGCATTTTTTTCGTAATCCACCCCCAAAACAAAACACCCCCACCCAAAGGTCTATACAACGCTTTCTCGACCACACACCGGAAAATGAAGAGAAAACCACCTATCGACAAAAAGCCCAAGATTTAGGAGCACAGGTAAGAGGTAGGAGTGACATTGTTAAATGGCGCGAAAATTGTTTCAAAGCCCTTGAACAATATCACATGGCAAAAATTGCCAAAGCAGAAGTGGATAGCTATAACAATTCAAAGGACAGGCTTGATGGATTAGATGATGCTAGTATAAGACAGTTAACTCCTGCAGGCCTGGAAAGTCACAATCAAACTCTAAGCTCATTTGTAACAGTACAAAGAAATGTTAAGGAAGACAAAGAAAGAGAACAGAAAGAAAAATTGCCAGAGACATATAAAAAGGCCGAGGAAAGTCTTAAAGCAAAAATAACTATTACAGATACCCCAATATCTACCGATGGCATGCAGCCAAAATCCACGACAGCAGAACTGATCAATCAATTCAACCATCATCGTGAATTGTTAAACGCCGCCTACAGAAACTTTAAGAAGTTACCTTCTGCGACCCACAAACAAGAAATGGAAAAAAGGGAAACTGCCCTTAAAAAAGCAAATGATCTGCTTCTAGCCCAACTTCATAAGCGTATGCAAAGTGGTGCACATACCGTAGACGGCAGCATAGGAAACATATTCACCGCAATACAAGCAACAGACAAGATGCTACATAAACAAAGCATGCTTGAGAAAAGTCGTTTTAGCGGCAATAAATTCAGCAGTACATTTAAAAAATGCGCAGAACTTTTTAAAGGCTCCGTTTGTGTTGAGCTTGACAAAGGTGGAGAAGGCTTTCTCTATCACTATAAACAAAATAATCGCGGCCACTGGGAAGAAACAGCAGTCACAGACAAAAGTGGTAACCCCATCAAAGTAACTGAGAAAAGCCTGCGAGAGGCTCTAAATAGATTAGAGGCGACTAAAGCTGAAGACATGCCTGAAGGATATAAGAACTACACAGTCTACTATAAAAATCGAAACAAGCTTAACCCATTCAGCAAAGGCGACCCTTCAAGTGGAATAGAGCTCATCCGCTTTCACGGTGGCGCCGAGCCCAAAAATTATTTTCTTAGTAACTTCATTTCAACCCCTGGAGATGAGGCAAAAGCAAGCGTGGATGGCGCGCCAGAAACAAAAGAGGCGGGCGCGAGCTTAGAAGAGAGTTCGGCACCACGATCACCGTCCTGGACAGATACACCCACGCCTGATACGAGCCCTAGTGGTGGTTCACACGCCGCTACTGACACTGCTATTGAGAAGAGCGATGACGAATTGCCATCATGTAAGGCTTAAATAGTTAAAAACAGCCCCTGCTGGGGCTTTAATGCGGGATCTGAATCCAACCATTGCAAAAAACTGGCCTTACTCAGCGCCAGTTTTTGTTGCGTTAACCACTGAAAATAGTTCGTCATCACTTGATAACCAACGGTATGCGGCGATACGACACCATATTTCCAGCTAATTTGTGTTTTTACAGAATCCATTGATGCATTACCTGCTAAAATCACCTCAATAGCCGAAACCAATCCAGTACGATCAGCACCTTGACGGCAATGTACTAATATCGGATGAGGCGCTACTTGCAAAGTTTTAACTATTTTTTTAAGCTCAGCATAAGTCGGCAACCCATGTGCGGGTGGCGTAAGATTATAGTGATGTAAATTTTCAGCGGCTGATACTTTAATTTCGCCCTGATACCAGCTAGCCTGTGGATGCGGCCCGCGTAAATTAATCACCGAACGAATATGATATCGCTTAACCAAACGTTCTAATGTTTTGGCAGGCAGTTGCGCGCTGCGATAAAACTGATTTGGAAAAACCTGATGGAAGTTATCGGTCACTAAATTGGAAGCTAAATACGCCGCGAAAACCAGTATTAATGCAGCCGGGATCATCCAAAATAAGTGTTTAAGTTTAAAATTTCTCATAAATCATCAGGTTACTATTAGTTAAGGCGCAAGACTTGGCAATATACCTGACTTCCAGTAGCGTGGTCAAACGAAGCCTTTATGTAGCCCGGACGATCCTCATGCTTCGCGCGTGACAGGCTACGAAAAACCTACATCGAAGGCCTAACCCTAACGGTAAAGCGCTTAGCATCTTCGCTTTCAGAACGTTTAACACGCTCACGTCGAGCAATATCTTTTTCAAGGGGTTCATAGCCACTTAAACTCATCTCTTCATCCACCGCATGCATCCAAGCGGCCCATTTCATTAACGGATGACCATCGACAACATGAATACCACTCCAGCCAAGCTGTTGCGCCAACGCCACCATTTCTCCAACAGTTGCAAATGCTTGCGCCCAAATGGTGCCTTTGTCAGGATTGACAATACCACCGCCTTCGCCATCATCGTCATCTTCATTTTTGGGTTTTATACGAAAATCACCGCCCCCAAAAATAAACTCACCCGGCGAACTGGTTAACGCATCACCGTAACTTAAAATATTCCAATTGGTTTTTGCCCGAACTTGCTGCACCTCATCAAAAGTATCCACTTTATTGGTACTTAAAATCTGCAGATAAAGCCAACGATCGATAAAATACTGAATCTCGGCCTTGGTTACTTCGCGATCCCAGACCGGAACAGTTAGGCCTAACTTTTTCAGTCCTTGTTCTATACCATCTCCCAATCCATGCCCATCTGTATGACTTTTATCTCTGCTCATAAACTGAACCACTCTTAATGTAATATTAAACTGAAGTTTGGTTATTTTACTGCAACTGGTAAAGAATGGCCAGATTAACTTTGCTGCTACCCGTGCCGAAAATCTGACGAGAACCCGCCATTAAGAGCACAGGTAAGCGAAACGAGATAAGGCAGGTGTTTTGACCTCCCCAGCTAGATACGCCCATCTACTGCGAATAGAGAACTGTCTAATGCTTCAACGGACTCAACGGATAATCCGGTTACTGCACTGACAAACGAAATTGCAGCGCCTTTGCTGAGCATATTTTGCGCTATTTTAATTTGCGCTGCATGCTTACCTTTGTGCATACCTTAAGATTTAATATTTTATACTGGATCCCGTGGTCAAGCCACGGGACGACAGGCACCGAGTTTCCAAACACGTTAGGTAGATATATTCTTTATTGGCTTATTTTCAACATTGCGTAAATGGAACCGCTACATCCAGCGATAAACTTCCGCGACTTGCGGTTTGCATGCCTGACATTTGGTGCCGCAGTTCACCGGATTTTGTGCGCGGCATACTCGGCCTTTGCGAATCCAGTGTTCTAACCAAAGGCGTACGGTCTCAGGTGATTGCTTAAAGTGCCAGGCCATTTCTTGAAGGTTGGCGGTTTGTTTTTCAGTTAAATAATCGCGTAATTCTAATAACATAACTAACTCCGCGAGGTTTCAGAAGTTGGTGTTTTAATCAGTACCTTGTCGTGCTTTGGCGTTGTGCCATTGGTTGCATACCAACGTAAAAATAAAACCACTGCAGCCAGCAAAGTTAACATTGACCCTGTCCAAATTATAGAGCTAACTGGATGTAACACGATCGTGAACATTTGAAAGATAATCACCGCTAATGCATAAGCTAATCCCGTACTCCAGAAAACTGAAAAGTAAGCCCAACGTTTATTCACTTCACGCCGCATGGCAGCCATGGTTGAAATACACGGGAAATAAAGCAACACAAATAATAAATAAGCAAACGCACCGACTTTACCGTCAAAACGCTGGTACATTATGCCATACGCTGTTGTTGACATCGCATGCGGCGCTTCATCCGCTGCAATTGGATTTGCAAAAGCTTGGCCTATATTCGACAAATTTTGTGGAATTGATAAAAATGCCGCTTCTATTCCAGCCATAAAATGAAAAGGCGCGGCGGCAGGATTCGCATCCGCCTCATTGCTATAAAGCGAATTCAATGTACCGACCACCACTTCTTTAGCTAAGATACCGGTAGCCAGACCAACTGTTGCTGGCCAATTATCTTGTTTAACGCCCATCGGCGCAAAGATTGGTGTGACCAGACGCCCAATATCGGCGAGCAATGAGTGCTTATCACCTTTCTCCACGAGTTTACCGGTCACCGATATCGTGTTTAACACCCCAATGATAACGCAAATTGGAATAATATATTTACCGGCTCGAATTAAAAAGCCTTTTAAACGTTGCCAAGCATGGCGCGACAAAGCACCTATTCGCGGCGTATGATAGGGCGGCAACTCCATCACCAAAGGTGCTGGCGCCCCAGGCAATAACGTTTTTCGTAATACCAAACCGGATAAAATCGCGACGAGTATACCAGTGAGATATAATAGAAAAATGATACTCGCACCACCTTCTGGGAAAAAGGCGCTCGCAAAAACAGAAAAAATAGCTAACCGCGCACCACACGACATAAACGGCATCATCATAATCGTTAAAATGCGATCGCGCGGATTCGCCAAGGTGCGCGCACCCATCACAGCCGGCACATTACAACCAAAACCAACAATCATCGGCACAAATGATTTCCCCGGTAAACCCAGCGCTTGCATAAAGCGATCCATCACAAATGCACCTCGAGCCATATAACCGCAGTCTTCTAAAAAAGCCAGGAATAAAAACATCGCCCCAATAATCGGAGCAAAAGTGACAATGGTGTTAATACCCGTGCCCAAACCATTGGCCAATATTGCAATTGACCAAACCGGGAAATGCCACGCCTGCAATAAATGCGAAAGCCCGCCAACAAAAATAGTTGAACTGCCAATATCAAAAAAGTCTTGGAACGCTCCACCGACATTAATCGCAAAAACAAACATTAAATACATAACAAGGAAAAAGATAGGAATACCTAAAAAGCGGTTTAACACCACTTTATCTATCACTTCAGTCACAGTTTGACGCGAAGTTTTTGTGATTGTGGTGACGTGATCGGCCACATAATTGGAACGACTGTAACGCGCATCCGCAATTAAAATATCGGGCTCTTCGCCGTCAGTGGTTTCGATATGTTTTATTTGCGCACTCGCCTCGGCCTGTATTTTTGCATCAACTTGTTGATTGGCATAATAATCGCCCTCCAATAATCGTCGCGCCAACATGCGTGCTCGCGAGTCGCTAATTTCTTTTTGCTGTTTAATCTCATGGGCTAAAAAGTCAATGCTTTGCTGCATGAGTTCACTGATTGATAAATCAAAAGTGGAAACTTTTGGTTTTTTAGCCACCTGCTTAATGGTTGCCTTAAGTTCATCAATTCCTTTACCTTGATTTGCAACCAGCGCTACGGTCCTGCAACCTAATAATTTTTCCAATCTTTTTAAATCGAGCGTTAGCCCACGGTTTTTGACGATATCCATCATGTTAACCGCCAAAATAACTGGAATTTTCATTTCTAATAATTGCATGGTGAGATATAAATTACGAACTAAATTAGAGCCATCTAATACATTAACAACCACATCGGCTTTATCCGCTAACAAAAATTCACAAGCAATTTTTTCATCGATCGCAACTTGACTTGTAACACTGAGAGAATAGGTGCCGGGCAAATCAACCACGCTAATGCGTGTACCATCTTCGACAAAGTGACCCGTTTTACGCGCAACAGTTACACCGGCCCAATTACCAACTCGCTGAGCAGAGCCGGTTAATGCGTTAAACAATGCGGTTTTTCCACAATTGGGGTTACCCGCAATCGCTACAGTAAACTGATCGCTCATGCCTTATCAACTCGCTCAATCTTCAGCATCATCGCCTCCGTTTGACGCAAGCTTAAGAAATAAGCATGGACTCGAATCTGAATTGGGTCACCCATCGGTGCTCGACGAATCACCTCAAAATAGGTATTTGGGGTCAGCCCCATGGATAATAGTTTCTGTCGATACGCTCGATCGCCCGGGTGAAAGCCAGAAATTCTGCCCACTTCACCGGGTTGCATCTGTGTTAGTGTGGTCATACTCCGATTTCCCTTTATAAAGATCAGCCCCCCGGATAAGGGCGCAGCCATTTGTGGGCAATTTTGCGTGTAAGATCGCCTCACAACTGACCCCGCGTGCTGTTTCAGTCATGGGGTTGATCTATTACTTAATAAACGGCAACTACCATGTCGCCACGTAACTCAATTTCATTATCCGTCATCTGACAAAATAAAGCTAAGGATATTGAGAATCATTTTCAAATGGGATTGAATGACAACTACTTACGGTTTATATATTGAACAATTTCTTGCTCTAGCTTAAGTAATTGACCATGAAAAAAATGGGTCGCTAAAGGTACACTCACCAAGGTCATTGCTGACGGCGGCTTAGCGGCGAATGCTTCAATTTCGGTAAATGGCACCAGCTCATCCTGCTCACCTGCAACCACCAACCAAGGGCAATGAATATTGTTTAAGCTATTGAAATTATGATGACTAATCGCTGGTGCAACACTAATTAATTGCTTCACATCATCTGTTTGATTGGCAACGCTTGCCGAAATAAACGATCCAAATGAAAAACCCGCAAGCCAAAGCGTTACTCCAGGTAATTGCTGCTGAACCCAGGCTTTTACCGCCAACAAATCATCTATTTCGCCAACTTCATCACCATAACTGCCATCACTGGCTCCAACACCACGATAATTAAAACGCACCGTCGCCAGCCTAAGTTTGTGAAGAGTCTTAGCTAAAATAGTGACGACTTTATTATTCATGGTGCCCTGAAATAGCGGATTGGGGTGGCAAATAATCGCAACCGCTTTAGGTTTATCTGTTTCTGGCCATGTAGTTAACGCTTCCAACTGGCCAACAGGACCCGCTAACATAATTTTAGAATCTTTTGAGTCAAAGCTAATACTCATTAACACACCCTTTTATAAACTAACGAATCGATACTTACTTTACAAAATATAGCAACTACGGCAAAATACTCAAGCCGTTATGATTTTAGGTTACGAAGCTTATCTAAGCAACTTATGTATGTAAAATTTGGCGCTCAGCTGTGCGTGAGATTCAAATGATTTTGAGATAAAAAAGAGGAGCATAGTTATTCTACGTGACGAATTTTTTAGCGAT
>CAXMUH010000010.1:0-10660 GCA_964196565.1 uncultured Legionellaceae bacterium
CTAAATTCAAAAATGCAATAATCAAACCTTCTAGGATATGTAGGCGATCAAGAACATAATCCAAACGATGCTGCAAACGACGCGTCACCGTCGTCATGCGAAATTGAAGCCACTCATTTAAAAAGGTCAATAAATTTTTAACTTGTGGACGACCATCAATGCCAATCACATTTAAATTAACTCGATAACTGCGTTCTAAATCGGTAGTAGCAAATAGGTGCGTCATTAAGTCATGAATATCCACCCGACTTGATCGTGGCGTGATTACCAGACGCGTTGGATTTTCGTGGTCCGACTCATCGCGTAAATCACTCACCATCGGTAATTTTTTCGCTAACATTTGTCCGGCAATTTGTTCTAATACTTTCGCACCCGATACTTGGTGCGGTAATGCATGCACAACCACATCGCCGCTTTCTGATTCATACACAGCGCGTATACGAATACTGCCATGTCCGGTTCGATACATTGCTTTTATGTCTTTTTCTGGAGTAATAATCTCTGCACCGGTTGGATAATCCGGGCCTTTAATGATTTTACAAATGTCACCCAATGTCGCTTTGGGGTTATCTAATAAATAAATACAAGCTTCAGATACTTCGTTTAAATTATGTGGTGGAACATCGGTTGCCATTCCAACGGCAATACCAGAAGCTCCATTTAATAAAACATTGGGAAGTTGTGCTGGCAATAAGCCGGGTTCTTTTAAGGTGCCATCAAAATTCGGATTCCAATCCACTGTCCCTTGTTGCAGCTCTTCTAATAAAACTTGCGCATAAGGTGATAATCGCGCTTCGGTATAACGCATCGCAGCAAAAGATTTAGGATCGTCAGCTGTTCCCCAGTTCCCTTGGCCATCAACAAAAGGATAACGATAAGAAAAAGATTGTGACATTAGCACCATAGCTTCATAGCACGCACTATCACCATGAGGATGAAATTTACCTAACACATCACCGATGGTACGCGCTGATTTTTTATATTTAGCGCTGGCTTTAAGCCCGAGTTCTGACATCGCGTAAATAATTCTGCGCTGAACTGGTTTTAATCCATCAGCAAGGTGAGGCAACGCGCGATCTAAAATTACATACATTGAATAATCGAGATAGGCTTGCTCGGTAAATTCAGAAAGTGGCTGCTTTTCAATATCTGGTTGTATTTTCATTAAACAGTTGGCGCTCTTGGTCAATTAATAGTCTGCTGGTAAACAAGCCCTAAAGATTTGCTCATTTACTTCGTATCAAAGTATACGCAATAAACGATCACTCTGCCAGAATACATCATCCCAGAATACTTCAACCTGGAGTCATAACACTTCGATAGAGTCACTACTGCGCCTTCGACCACGTTGACGCTCAATCCCAGCTTTAGCTGTCCAATTATCAACATCAACTCGCTTTCTCGGCTTAAAGGCACGAACAATATCACTCAATATGTCTAACTTTTGACATATTTTTAGTAGTCGCTCTAATGAAATTTGCCCTGTGCGTTCAAAGTGCTTCAGCGTGTAAACATTTATCCCTGCATGCATCGCTAGATCCAGCCGAGACCAACGTCGCTCCAAGCGTAATCTTTTTACCTGGCTTGCTAAGATTAGCCCCAGGTCGTTCATTGGCATATCCATAGCCATTCGATCTCCTCCTTTAGATTTATGCTAGCATCATAGCGCTTAAAAAGTGTTGAGTCTAATGAGTTTACATGCTGTAATCACCGATTGACCTATGAATATACAAGCGACATATTAGAGATGATACAAATTGGCCCCTACACATTGAAAAACCCGGTAATTCTCGCCCCGATGGCGGGCGTGACTGATCGACCTTTTCGTCAATTGTGTACCCGTTTAGGTGCTGGCATGGTGGTTTCGGAAATGATCAACAGCAATCCGCAATGTCGCCAATCAAAAAAATCTACGCTGCGCATGGATCACCATGGTGAAGTCAGCCCACGCATTATTCAAATTGCCGGCGGCGACCCTAAAATGATGGCGGATGCTGCCCGTCACAATGTTGATCACGGCGCTGAAATTATCGATATTAATATGGGCTGTCCTGCTAAAAAAGTTTGTAATAAAGCGGCGGGTTCTGCGTTATTAAAAAATGAAAGCTTAGTGCAACAAATTATTTTTGCTGTGGTGAATGCCGTCAATATTCCGGTTACGCTTAAAATCAGAACCGGCTGGGATATGACAAATAAAAATGGTAAATTTATTGCAAAAATAGCCGAAGATAATGGCATTCAAGCGCTCGCCGTACATGGGCGCACGCGCGCGGATAAATTTCAAGGGCAAGCCGAATACGACACCATCGCCGAAATTAAAAATTCAATTAAGATTCCTGTTTTTGCTAATGGTGATATTAATACGCCAGAAGATGCAAAAAGCGTTTTAAATTATACTAACGCGGATGCGATTATGATTGGGCGAGCAGCGCAAGGTCACCCGTTTATATTTCGTGAAATTAATCATTATTTACAAACTGGAGAAAGGTTAGCCCCGCCGAGCAATGCTGAAATTTGCGCGACGCTATTAGAGCACCTTAATCATCTGTATGGGTTTTATGGTGAGTTTATGGGGCCGCGTATTGCGCGCAAACATGTGGGCTGGTATTTAAAAACCATCAATAATAATATCGAGTTTCGACGTCAGTTTAATAAGCTTGATACAGCAGAAAGTCAAATACAGCAAATCAAAGCGTTTTTTTCCTAGGTATTATTCTTATATTTTTTAATTTTTCAAATTTAAGAGTTTTTTAATGATACTCCTATAGAATAGGGGGCAACTTTAAGTATAACCAACGGAAATTTACTGGTGCGAAAATTTACAAAAATAATAGATTCTGCAACTGATCTGATTAATATAGGCAATAACAAAGATCAGATTAAAAATTTTATCGCATTTGAGCTGCACCATTTAGAAGGTTACGGTAAAGGCACTAACTTTTTCACACGCCGAGACGTGCATCACAGGTGCAAAGCTTCTGTCCCCTTAACAGTTCAAGGTGATCGACTTCTCAAGTTATACCGTGATCCTATTAATGCAATCATGGAAAATACTAAAATAAAATCGGCTTTTGCGGCACAAGAAGCTAGCTCCTTGGAGCAGTCAATCCATCCGACCATTTTGGGCAACTGAGGTTGAAATATTTATATACAGTTTTTAGTTTCCTCCAAGGCGTCGCTGTTAAGGTTTTAACTTTTTGATTTGGAAGGAATAATTTTTTCTTATTCTCCTCGGAGCAGGCTTAAGGTTTTTACTCTAATTTTCGCTTTTATAATACTGCGTTAATATTGATGCTGTAACATACCCTAGTAAACTAAAACACAAACAGCTGGAGACCTCCACCATGAGAACAAAAATAGAGGCGCATAGAATTAAATGCTCACAACTATTTACAGAATTAAATGATTTGTCTATGACTCGTAATCGTCTCGGCAAGACAAATATGCAACAAGTCATCTCTCAGAAAAACCGAGAACTATTTAACGCAACGATTGAAAATGCTGACCTAAGAAAAGAACTCAATAAACAACCACGCAATGAAGAAACCATGGAGTTATACGGTCTATTATCTATGATTGCTGTGTCATTTTCTGAAATGAAAAACAATATTTCAACGTACAGAGAAATAAATACGATCTCGCTTACCAACGCTCTTAACTTAGAAGCTCCTGGTAACCGCTCATTATTTTCAGGCAAAATATTTATTAATGAACGTGATGATTACGAATCCGGGCCGATTTCTCCTCGAGTTTAATTTGCAGTTACGAGGCTTCTTACTAATATTATTATTAGAAGCCTCACATTTTATTTTTTGTAGCACTTGAAGCCATTAGGTTTAAAACATGGTTTTTTTAGCTGGGCTTTTGTGTGACGAGTCTTCTGCCACAGCACGCCCATTGGGTCGTCGATTATCGCTGGAGCCGGTCAGCTCGTTTGCTTTATTGACCATGATTGCGTTTTCTGCACCCCAATATTTAAAGCGACCAAAGAGTTTGTTTTGCAGTTGATATCCTATTTTTTCTAAAATAGCGATTGTATCTAATGATAGTGAAAAAGGTTCCATATAAATAATATTCGGACGCCACTGCATATGGTAGCGCGGCGCATTAACCGCGGCACGAATATCCATGCCATAATCAATCGCGTTTTCGATGCTTTGCACAATCGTCGTAATAATTGTTGGGCCGCCTGCAGCTCCGGTTGCCATAAATACTTTGTTATTATGCATCACGATTGTGGGACTCATTGAACTTAATGGCCGTTTATTGGGTCGAATTAAATTAGCGTTGCCTTGCACCAACTTAAATTGGTTGGCATGACCCACTTTTAAGGTAAAATCATCGAGCTCATTATTTAAGAAAAAACCGGTATTAGCCGCCATCAATTTTGAGCCAAATAACGAGTTGATGGTATACGTCGTTGAAACCACATTGCCGACTTTATCCATTACCACAAAATGGGTAGTCTCTAGCGACTGATCAGGAATTAAGGGCTCAATTGGATTAAATAATTGGCCATTTTCAATTTTAGTTTGAATTGCTTTAATTCGGTCTTCCGATAATAATTGGGTGATTGGATTTTTGATAAAAGCTGGATCACCTAAATATTTATTACGATCATAAAACGCTTGGCTCATGGCAGCAGCATTATAACGAACTGCATTCGCTGCATGAAAAGCATTTTTCATAAGTGGAAAAGCTTCAATAATTTTTAATGTTTCACAAATTGTAACACCTGAACTGGGTGGCGGCACTGTGATAATTGGAAATCCTCGGTAACTGCAATTAATGGGGTCAGCCCAAACAACTTTATAATTTTTAAAATCTTCCATGGTTAATACGCCATGATGCAGAGCTGAAGCCGCAACCACGGCTTTTGCAATGCTTCCTTTATAAAATACATCTGCTCCATTTTTACTAATCAGACTTAAAGTATGCGCTAGATTTTTTTGCACCAAACGCTGCCCGGCTTGTAATATAACGCCTTTTGGCATAAAAATTTTACGGATATTTGGCTGACGCACAAACGCTTTTTTACCACGGACAATCACGGCTTCGTCAAATCGGTTTAACACAAAACCTTTTTTAGCAAGTTTTATCGCGGGCTTCATCACTTGTTGGCGTGTCATGGTGCCGAATTTTTTTAATGCAGCACTTAATCCCAATACAGTTCCAGGTACACCCACCAATAAATAACCTAACTTTTTGTGTTCAATGCGCTCGCCTTTCGCATTAAAAAATAATTTCGCATTAATTTTAGCAGGGGCGGTTTCACGAAAATTTAAAACGATATTCTGCCCATCATGCCAATGAATTAACATAAAGCCACCGCCACCGATATTGCCACAACAAGGGTCAACCACAGCCAACGCATAACCCACCGCAACAGCCGCGTCCATCGCATTTCCACCTTGACGTAAAATGCGAGCGCCCACTTTACTTGCTAAATACTGGTCAGAAACGACAATGCCGGTTTTCGACACTACCGGTGGATAATAGGCTCCAAATGAAACGACTGAGAACATTAATAAAAAACATACAATAATACTTTGCATAACCCTTCCTTTGATTAAGAAGCAACCCTGGTGCTGTAGCATCAAATCTATTACAATTCTACCAACTACACATAATTTTACGAGCATTGATATGCGCCATTACAGTCTATCTGATCAAATTATCATCCAAATCGACAACTGCTTAACCGCTCTTGGCAGCGATCAACCTGCTAGAAGACCTTATCCCGCGGATAACGTTCAAGAGTCAGAGCTAAACACAACACAAAAAAAGCAAAGCGCAGGTTTTATGCGCGTTAACCATTCCGGTGAAGTTTGCGCCCAAGCACTTTATAATGCCCAGGCGCTGGTAGCACGCGATGATGCTATCCGCAAAACCCTCAGCGCATGTGGCGATGAAGAAACCGATCACCTCGCCTGGTGCAACCAAAGGCTTAATGAGCTCGACAGTCACCGCAGTTATTTAAATATCTTCTGGTATTGGAAATCATTTACCATCGGCATTGCAGCCGGCATCGCCGGCGACAAATGGAGCTTGGGTTTTGTTGAAGAAACCGAAATTCAAGTCGGTAACCATTTGCAAAGCCATCTTGATAAAATCACCAATCAAGATAACAAAAGTACCTCGGTCATTTCACAAATGCAAATTGATGAAGCGCGACATGCCGATACCGCAAATAAAGAAGGCGCACATCCGTTGCCAACACCAATTAAAAAATTAATGTCTTTGCATGCTAAGGTGATGACGACATTGGCTTATTGGATTTGATTTTCTGAACTGGAAACAATTAGCTGATCTTGTATACCCAAGCCACTTAGATACCAGGTGTTTTTCTGGCACCATCTGAAGTAGCCCGGACGACTTGTCGGCCGGGAAGTGTCATGCAAAGCATGACTTGCCGAGTTGTGCTTCGCACAACATTCCCGGCCAAAAATAAATTTTTGTCCGGGCTACACCTAGAACTAAACCGCGCCAGGCATACAACCTACTTAATTTGTTCTTTTAACTCCGCCACACGTGCCGCATAATCGTCTGCTGAAAATAGTCCCGAGCCAACCACAAAATAATCCACACCAGCCGCGGCACTTTCTTGAATATTTTCAACTTTAATGCCACCATCTATCGCAAGCACGATGTTTAAATGATTTTCATCTAACCATGCACGGGTATCTTTTGCTTTTTGCAACACATCTTTAATAAAAGTCTGCCCACCAAAGCCTGGAAAAACAGACATTAATAAAATCATATCAAGTTTTTTTGCCGTATCCAGTGCAATATCTACGGGTTTGTCCGGGTTAAAAACCAAACCGGCCTCCATACCAGATTCTTTTATTTTATCAATAGCGGCATCAACATCATCAACCGTTTCCGGGTGAAAAGTAATAATCGAGGCACCCGCTTTTGCAAAAGGCAGAATATAGGCTTCAGGGTCATCCACCATCAAATGCACATCAATCGGCGCGCTAATACCAGCCTTTCGCAAAGCCTGACACACCACAGAACCAAAACTTAAATTTGGTACAAAATGATGATCCATCACATCGAAATGAATGGTGTCACTTCCGGCTTTTAAAACAGCGTTGACTTCATCACCCAAGTGGGCAAAGTCAGCACTCAAAATAGATGCGGCAATTTTTTTATGTTTCATCAAGATCCCTTTTTACGTGATTCACAAACCTGATCATAGGCTTTTTTAATTTGTTGGGTTTTTTGTGTTGCTATCTTAATCATTTCCGGCGGCAACCCTTTTGCCATTAATTTATCAGGGTGATGCTGACTCATCAAGCGTCGATAAGCTTTTTTTACTTCAGCATCATTAGCAGATGCACTAATGCCCAAAACAGAATAAGCATCACGCAAATGTGCACGTGGACTGGTAGGCCTTTGGTAATTTTGTTGATAGCGCTGATAGTTTTGTTCTGCACGATAACGCTGATCAAATTGAGAAAAATTAATGCCTGAAATACCAAGTTGTCGGCAAATATAATCCAAGCTACGACGTTTGGGTTCAGATATATTATTACCATCCGCGTAAGCAATCTTGACTTGCATTTCAATAAATATTTTTAATAAACTGGGGCGGGACCAACAAACCTGACGCAACTGATGGATTGCGGCATCTAAATTAAATCCTTTTTTCTTGCCTTCATTAAATAATCGAATCGCTTCATGCTTCATATGACTGCCAAGATTCATTTCCTGCATCACACTTTGCGCCATTCTAATTTCATTTTCAGAAACACGACCATCTGATTTCGCGAGATAACCCATAATCGTAAACGTGCTATTAAAAAAAACTGTCTGCACTCTGGCATGAGCACGACTGCCTGTTTCTGGAAACCCAAACCATTTAGATAGCCAGCCAATATCATACAGGTGGCCAACCACAAGACCTGCAGCCATCAAATAGAGGTTGCCAAAAAACAAGCCAATTAGCATACCTACAATTTTACCTGTCCATTTCATGGGCTTTTTCTACACTATAATTATGATACTATGTCGTCATATTGAACGCAGCAACCAGGAACTAATGTTATGTCAGCAGAGTCGATTATTCCACACCTTGCGACGGCTCAAAGTGGGCCACTGCAACTATTAGAGAAACTTTTCCTTGAAAATCAAGTGGCTATCGAAGGATGGTTCCGCCAACAATGGCTTAAAACGCAGCCTCCCTTCTACAGCTCCGTCGATCTTCGTAATGCCGGCTTCAAACTTGCCCCGGTCGACACCAACCTTTTTCCGGCTGGATTCAATAACCTTAATGCTGATTTTATTCCACTTTGCATTCAAGCTGTGCAAGCCACTATAGCCGAGATCTGCCCTGATGTCACACGAATCCTCCTGGTGCCAGAGAGCCATTCTCGCAATACCTTTTACTTTGAAAGCTTGGCTCAACTCTATGAAATCTTAGCGCGCGCTGGATTTGAAGTCCGCATTGGCTCACTGGATGAAACATTAACCGAGCCAAAAACAATTGAGCTGCCAAGCGCACGCAAGCTTACTTTAGAGCCCATTATACGTGAAGGCAACAAGGTCGGTGTTAAAGATTTTTTTACCTGTTGCATCGTATTGAATAATGATTTAACCGATGGCATACCAGAAATTCTCAATAACCTTGAGCAAATTGTTGTACCATCCACCAAGCTTGGCTGGTCCAGCCGACTAAAGTCAGAACATTTTGAGTATTATCAAATTATTTGTAATGAATTTGCTTTATTACTCGATTGCGACCCATGGTTATTTAATCCGCTCTTTGATAAATGCCCTGAAGTTAATTTTATGAAAAAGGAAGGCCAAGAATGTCTTTATACTCGAGCTCAACAATTGCTGCATCAGATAAAATATAAATATCAGCAGTATAATATCGATAAAGACCCATTCTTAGTGATTAAAGCCGATGCCGGCACGTATGGCATGGCAGTGATGATGATTAAAGATCCAGAAGAATTAATGGAGCTGAATCGAAAACAACGCACCCGCATGTCAATGATAAAAGGCGGACAACCTGTCACCAAAGCCATTATTCAAGAGGGCGTTTATTCTTTTGAAACTATCGGAGAAGAAAAAGCAATTGCTGAACCGGTGGTTTATATGATTGGGCGTCATGTGATTGGCGGTTTTTATCGGGTGCATAATAACCGTGGTCCCGATGAAAACCTAAACGCTCCCGGAATGAATTTTCACCCGCTGGCATTTGCCAAAGATTGTCAAACACCTTGCCAGTCAAACTCCAACAACACCAATCGGTTTTATGCCTATGGTGTGGTTGCACGCCTTGGGGCACTTGCAGCAGCCAGAGAAATTGCTACTTTTGCTGAACCCTATGACTGTAAGGACTGAACATGAGCATTAAAATTGGTTTTGTCATGGATCCAATTGAAAATATCAAATCGCACAAAGACACCACTTTTGCGATGATGCTGGAAGCACAAAAACGCGGATGGGATATTTATACAATACGACAAAATGATTTGCTGCTAAAAGAAGGCTTAACCATTGCAAAGATGTCTAAACTAAACGTTGTTGACCAAACGACTGATTATTTTACTGTGCTTGAAACAACGACCCAACCATTGATTGAATTAGATGTGGTTTTAATGCGTAAAGACCCACCCTTTAATATGAATTATATCTACACCACCTATTTATTAGAACTCGCTGAAAAAAAAGGCCTACTGGTTATCAATAAACCTCAAAGCTTGCGCGACGCCAATGAAAAGCTATTTGCCGCCTGGTTTCCACAGTGTTGCCCCGACACCGTTGTCAGTGCAAAAAAAGAAAACCTAATGGATTTTGTAAATCAAGAAAAAGATATTATTGTTAAACCACTGGATGGCATGGGTGGCGAGTCTATTTTTCATATACAACCACAAACCAAAGACACAGAATCAATTATTGAATCGATGACTCATGGTGAAACCGTACCGATTATGGCGCAAAAGTTTATCCCGGAAATTAAATCAGGCGATAAAAGAGTTTTAATGATTGATGGGCAAGCCATCCCCTATGCGTTAGCTCGAATTCCAGCACCAAATGATTTTCGTGGCAATATCGCCCAAGGCGCCAGCACCGAAGGTCGAGAGCTGACGGTGCGTGACCAATGGATTTGCAATGAAGTGGGGCCCACCCTTAAAGCAAAAGGTTTAACTTTTGTTGGTCTGGACATCATTGGGGACTATCTGACTGAGATTAATGTCACCAGCCCAACGTGTGTGCGTGAGTTAGATAAGATTTTTAATCTGAATATTTGCGCTGAGTTTTTTGATGTGATTGCTGCTCAACTCAGCTCCTAAGAACCCTTTTTCCGCTTGTTAAGTTGAAGCTATATACTTACCGCGGTATAGTTTTAGGCTTTTAATTATTAAGTTACTACGCTCAAGATGCTTTTTAGCCAAAAAATTAAGGCTACCAATGTTAAAGCCCATACTAAAAAGGCGTTGAGCTTACAACGTGAAACCCCGATACTTCAACAGCCGACTTTGAATATCCGCCATCCGATAAAAGCTATTATACATAATTGAAATCGCTCGCAGTTGGTAAAGGCGGTCGCTGCCCTCTAAAATTTGAGGAAAAACACTTTCAAACGCTTGGTCAATACACTGCTTAAGCTTATCCACATCAATGATAACGTTTTGTTGCCAATTAT
>CAXMUH010000011.1:0-16852 GCA_964196565.1 uncultured Legionellaceae bacterium
CCTTAATAATCATTCTGAGGTGATCGGTAAATTTCACCGCACTTACTTTAGCAAAAGCACACTCGATGCCATTAACCAAAATAATCGACTAACCAGGAAGCATAATCAAGCGCAACAATTTGAGGAAGTCTGGCAACTTGCAAATAATAAACAAATTTTCTGCCTATGCGAACGAGCACCTGTTTACGATGATAATGGGTTCTTTGTTGCAATAGTTGCTAATGCAATAGACATAAGTGCTCATAAGCTGCAACAGCAGGAACTTACAAACAAAATAGAGCGTATTAATAACAAAAATAAAGCCACTGAGTTGTATTTAAGAAATATTGTTGCTAACTTAGCAGACCATGTGTTCTGGGAAGATCGTGATGGCTTGATTTTAGGCTGCAATGAACTACAAGCTATAAACTGTGGGTTTAAAAGTGCAGAAGAAGCGGTTGGCAAAACATTTTATGACATAGGAAAGATGCTCAATTGGGAGCAACATATGGTTGAACAACTACGCAAGAATGATCTTACAGTGATGGAAACTGATAAGACAATCAGCGTAGAAGAGGAAGTTATCTGGGCCGATGGCATACCTCGAACCTATTTATCAAAAAAAGCTCCTTTAAAGGATGACAAAGGCATATGCATTGGCATAATCGGTTTAGCCTTCGATATCACGGAAAGAAAAGTTATGGAAAACAATTTACGCAGCGCCAAAGAACGATTTGAAAACACAAATCTCGCCAAATCTAACTTTATCGCGAACATCAGTCACGATTTAAGAACCCCTTTACATACCATGCTTGGCATCGCTGAACTGTTACAGATCAAACAACATTACCCAGAACAAGAATCGTTAATCGACGGCATTATTCAATCCGGACAGAATTTACTGAAATTAGTAGAGCAAATTCTACAGTTCTCTGAAATGGAAACCGCGCAACATAACTTTCAAATTGAAAGCCTTGATCTCAGACAATTGATTGAAAATATAATCTTAGAGCATGCGGCAAAAGCGAAAGAAAACAATATCGATTTAATTATTTCATATTGCGAATCAACACCGCGCCTGATAAAAAGCAACGCGCAATTGCTTCGACGAATTATCTGCAATCTTCTCGGCAATGCGCTTAAATTTACGGGTCAAGGGCACATTCTAATCGCAGTCGAACCCGTTTCGGTAAATAAAAATAGTGTCGAACTTCAAATCGTCATTGAAGACACCGGGGTTGGGATTTCAAAAGAAGACATCAAATATATTTTTGATCGCTTCTATCGTGCAGCGCCCTCTTATAATGGAAAATACAAAGGTTCAGGATTAGGTCTGGCCATAGCCAAACAACTAACAGAACGCTTAGGCGGTGAATTACAAGTCAATAGCCAACTCGGCATGGGTACCACGTTTAGTTGCACACTCAATTTTAAATTGGCAAGCAATCGCATTGACTTTCATGTGCTCGAAGATCAGTTTAGCGATGCCAATATTTTAATCGTTGATGATCACGTCAAACGTCGTGAAACCCTATTGAAACAAATCCCCTGCAAAAATAAACTCGCCCTCACCAGCGCTAAAGCAGTCGTTTTCTTTATGTCACAAAAACTGACTCCAAAACACAACCTTATTATTATTGATGATGACATCAAAGCTATGAAGCCTGAATCGCTGGCTAAAGTGATTCACACCATGAGTGAGCCTGGCAGAGAACCACTGCTGGTGCTTGTCACCAAGTTAAAAAATAATAAAATTATATTTTCCCAGCATGATTACTTTACTCAAGCTTTATCCAAACCACTACAGCCAACCGATATCAATCACCTGCTGGCGCCAACCTGGGAAAAATGGCAGGATTCACAGCAGCGAAAACACCATAAACCGCTGCAACAATCTTTAGATGTGTTGCTGGTTGAGGATGAGCCTTTGATTCAACGCTTCACCCAACAAGTCTTGGCGGAATTTGGATGTAAAGTGCAAATTGCGGAAAATGGCAAAGAGGCGCTTAGCAAGTCAGAACAACGCTATGATTTAATTCTTATGGATATTGGACTTCCGGATATCAGTGGAATTGAGGTAACAAAACTCATTCGTCAAGCAAAAAATGTGAATTGTAAAACACCGATCATCGCCTTAACGGCACACGCATCTGATTATGACAAAGCGCGCTGCATCACATCAGGTGTCAGTGACTTTTTAACAAAACCCGCATCCTACGTCAGCTTTAAAAAAATATTACAAAAATATCAAAACGCCTCTGTCATTGCGAGGGAGTGAAACGACTGTGGCAATCCAGGCGCAGTGTCAACTGCTGCTGATCTAACTTATGTTTTATTATTTTGGCCACATAATCAAACCTCTTCTCATCATTATTATTCTTGAGGTAATTTAAAACACGTAGCTCACGCGCAAGTTCCTTCTCAACCTTAAAATCACCTTCACTAAATTGTTGCAAAAATCTTTGCGACAAAGACTGCCAAACTTCCTCAGCTCTAATCTTAAATGACACAGGCTTTATCTCATACCTACCTATTATTGGAAGCTCAAACAATTTCATCTAGCTATTCTCCTCTAAATATAAACGTCCAAGTGTAACCCAATAACCTTAAAGCATAATGAAGTGGCTTTAGTTAGGCTTGATATTTTATGCGGTATTCCAAAAGCCGCCCCTGTCAGCTTTAAAAAAATATTACAAAAATATCAAGCTGCTGCAGTGAACATAGAGAAATAATTAACTTTACGTCATCCCAGCGAAAGTGCATCGTCATCCCAGCGAAAGTGCATCGTCATCCCAGCGAAAGTGCATCGTCATCCCAGCGAAAGTGCATCGTCATCCCAGCGAAAGCTGGGATCTCTTGAAATCAAGCACCGATTCAGTGAGATTCCTGCTTTCGCAGGAAAGACGGAGACTTAAGCGCCGATTTAACAAGATTCCCGCTTTCGCACAAAAGCTAATATTTACTTAAATCACAGTCAATTTAATGTCTGCTACGCCTTGATCTAAATAACCTAACTGTGCTGCTGCGGCTTTTGACAAATCAGCAATCCTATTATCAGCATACGGTCCACGATCCGTAACTGTAGCGATAACCGACTTGTGATTTTTTAAATTTGTCACCCGCACTTTCGTAAACATAGGCAATTCGTCACTGGCAATGGTCAGCGCGTTGGCGTCAAACTTCTGCCCACTTGCTGTTTTGGTGCCAAAATTGCTGGCTACGTCATACCAAGACGCTTTACCTGTCTGTGTATAACCCTTGTTAACGTGCGCCATTGGATAATAGCGTTTACCTTTAATCACATAGGAATGTGCAGTTTTAGGAGCTTGTTTACCCTCAATAGCATGTGAATGTGTACTGTGGGCAGCTAATGATGCTGTAGAAATAGAAAATATAACTAAACCCGACGCGACTGATAACAGACGACTTTTAAGTAATCTCATGTTGACCTCATATACTCTTGTTAATAGCTTCAAGTTGTGCATTATACGAACATAATGAGCATATGTAAATCAATAACTTAGAAAATGAGTTTTTCCTATAGGAAAAGATAGCTAATGGGGTCAAGTCTTGACTTTACCCATTTAAAACAGCGTATTAACCAAGAGTTTTAAAATAGGTAAAGTCAAGACTTGACCCCATTACTCTTATGAGAGGCTTTTTGTGGTTAACTCATAAACATCGCTAGAAAGCTTGTCATGAGCTAAAATCCGCTCTAATTCGGCTCTCATCAAGGCTTGCCGCGGCTTATCGAATTGTTGCCAACGCGTTAATGGTTGTAGAATTCTCGCGGCCACTTGTGGATTTTCAGCATCAAGCTTAAGGATTTGGTCACCCAAAAAGTGATAACTCTCACCGCTTAAATCATGAAAACGCAAAATATTATTGGCGAATCCACCAATTAGCGAATACACATTATTAGGATTAAAAATATCAAAGGCTGGATTCTTCGTTTGCGCTTTAACATTTTCCAGTGTTGATGGCAGCAAAGAACTCGCTTGCAGCATTAACCACTTATTGACAACCAATGGTTGGCTTTTAAATTTATCATAAAATTCATCCAAAGCAAGTTGCCGCTGCTCACAATCATAATTATTTAAACTCACCAGCGCGCCCATGCTGTCAGTCATATTATCTGCATCTCTAAACTGCTGATAAGCAAGATCATAAAACTGTTTATCTTCGGTTGCCGTTAAATAGTCTAATGCTAAATTTGAAATCGCGCGTTTACCAGCATCGATCATGTTAAATTGATACGGGCCTGTCGGCTTCTTCTTATAATAATGCAACCAATTTTCAGCTAATGCGATCGCTAATGATTTATGGATAAATTCACGCGCCACATGAATCGCCTCAATATCAAAACAACCATTTTGTTGTAACAAATATGAAAAACCAGGCAATCTTAACAGCTGCGCGATATATTGGTAATCTTGATGTTCGTCTTCAAGTATGGTTTTAAATGCATTAATCAACTCTTGATCTTCCGTTAGCGATTGACCTTTTTGATACTGATCGACCAAGCGGAAGATCGAACGGGTTAAATACTGCTGCGCCGACTCATAACGACTAAAAAAATCACTGTCACACTGCAGCAACCATAACAATTCATCATCGCTATAATCATATTTCAATTTAACCGGAGCCGAGAATCCTCTCAACAATGATACCGCAGGTTTTTCAGTTACATTGATAAATTGAAACGTTTGCACGGGCTCGGTTACTTCCAATATCCGTGTACCATCTTGAGGCTTATTTTCGCCTGCTAATGTTGTCGGCATATCTTCACACTTTGAAGAAATAAGACCCACTGCTAAAGGCAAATGAAATGGGAGTTTCATTTTTTGGCCTGGCGTTGCTGGCGTTGTTTGTTTAACCGTTAAGGTAAATGTTTTTTGTTTTTTGTCATATTCACTCTCAATATCCAGCACAGGCGTTCCCGCCTGATCATACCAACGCTTAAATTGGGTTAAATCACGGCCTGAGGCATCTTCCATCACGTTAACAAAATCTTCGGTGGTAACCGCTTGTCCGTCATAACGCTCAAAATAAAGATCCATCGCTTTATGAAAATTTTCTTCGCCGATCAGGGTTCGAATCATACGAATCACTTCCGCCCCTTTGCGATAAACTGTCATCGTATAAAAATTATTAATTTCAATATAAGATTGCGGACGAATCGGATGCGCCATCGGGCCTGCATCTTCTAAAAATTGATTATTCCTAACCACGTTTACGGTATCAATTCGTGCAACACCGGGTGATGTCATATCTTCAGTAAAAGTTTGATCACGAAAGACAGTTAAGCCTTCTTTTAATGTTAACTGAAACCAATCACGGCACGTAATTCGATTACCGGTCCAGTTATGAAAATATTCATGGCCAATCACACCTTCTATTAATACATAATCCGAATCGGTGGCGGTTTCTGGTTTCGCTAACACACAACGGGTATTAAAAATATTTAAGCCCTTGTTTTCCATTGCGCCCATATTAAAATCGCTCACTGCAACAATCATATAAACGTCAAGGTCATATTCACGGCCATATTTCTGTTCATCCCATTGCATCGATTTAATTAAAGCTTTTAAAGCATAGTCACCCTGATCTTTATAGCCTTTTTCCAAATATAAATGCAGGTCTACGTCTGTACCGGATAGAGTTTTATAGGTTTCTGTTAACAAATCAAAATCACCTGCCACTAAAGCAAATAAGTAACACGGCTTAAGCGATGGATCTTCCCAATGCGCCCAATGGCGATTTCCCGCTAATTCTCTGGTTTCAATTAAATTACCATTTGAAAGTAAATACGGGTATTTAGTTTTGTCTGCCGTAATCGTCGTGGTAAAAATCGCCATCACATCAGGGCGATCTAAATAATAAGTAATGCGACGAAAGCCTTGTGCCTCACACTGGGTACAAAAGTTCGTGCGCGACTGATACAAGCCACTTAAAGATTTATTTTCTTGTGGTTTAATCACCACAACCGTCTCTAAGGTAAACTCATCCGGCACTTTAGCAATCGTTAGCGAGACATCATCTACCTGGTATTCATTTTGCGATAAAAGTTCACCATTAAGATAAACCTTTTTTAACTGCATATGTTCACCATCCAGACGCAGAGCAGCTTCTCGATTCTTGGCAACAGGATTGCGCTTCATCTCTAGAATCGATTTTACTTGTACATACTCCTCATGCAGATCAAAATTCAAGTGTATCGTTTCAATCAGAAAATCAGCCGGCCGATAGTCTTTTAGATAGATAGTCTCTGGGTTAAAGCTCGCCATAATATGATTACCTTTAATAATGTGCTAAATAGCCAAATATTCTATCAGAACTGATTACAAAGAAGCACATAAAATTATTTATTCTGTCTAATCAATATACTATAACTTGAAATGCCATGGCAGGATAAGAACGCTCGTCTATTTTTCGATGTCTCCCTGGTGCAGGCTCTTTTCCAATGCATTGAGCTTACTATTAACCTGATGTATGATTTGAGAAAACTCAAACTGCGAGTCCTGCAGCTCTTTTACTTTCTGCAAAAGAAGCTCCACATTGGTCTCTTCTTTTTTTACCCCTGCAACTTCTTTGCGCAGCACCAACGCTAAAAAATTTGCGGTAATCACCACAAAGATTCCCAAACCAAGAATAATGAGTCCAATCCCTATCAATCGACCCAAAGCACTGGTTGGAACAACATCACCATAACCCACAGTGGAGACAGTCACCACCGCCCACCAAATTCCCTCCCATGCGGATTTCACATTGGGATCAATGCCCGCAACCAGCAATCCAAAAATCACTACAATAATTGCAGCAGCGACCAAAGTGGTGCGTAATTTTCCATCAGAGAAAAAGCTAATTAATAAACTTAAAGCCGGAGCCAAAATAACAATCGCCAAAATAGGCCGAACCGTTCTTAACAGCGTCATCGCATAGACATGTTGGGCGAGAACAGCTATACCCAAGACTATAATAATAGGCAGCAACCAATTTTGGCGTAAAAATCGCCAACGGTCTTTAACAAAGAAAAGCAACACAATCAGCTCAAGAACAAAAAATAACCACACTGCTAAATTAATTAACCTACGGTGAAACTTATCCATTGTATGTAAAATTTCCAACTGCCACTGCAACAGCAAAACAATCGCCACAAACACAACAATGTAATTAAAAATTTTCCCCCACGTTCTAGCCCGTTTAGGCTCACTCGGGTGAACACCAGACATGCCGATAATAGCTAAGATATGTGCTTTTTGCATCCATTGACGTAATTTCAACGGTGCGCTCCTTGCTTAAATAAAAATTAAATTCCTTTAGGATAGTTTACTAAATTATTGATCATAGGGCGAACTTTTACCAATATTCTTTTGCTCGAAAAAATATGTGCAATTTCCCCTTGTGAACAATTGAACGAATGATATAATGTTGCACCACAAGGCTTGAAGAAGGACATTCCCAAGTCAACTTGAACAATAAACTAACCACAAGGAGCAGACCTTGGAAGGAATCGCAACTACAATGGAACCCGAAACTATCTCCCAAGCGAGTGAAATTCAACCTGTTATTAACCAGCAAACTTTTGCTACAAATGTGCAACAGTCTTTACAACAATACTTCACCAGATTAGATGGTGAAGAACCTGCCAACCTCTATGGCATGGTATTAGCAGAAATGGAAACACCATTATTAAAAATGGTTATGCGTTTTTCTAATGGCAACCAAAGTAAAGCTGCTAAAATCTTAGGAATTAGTCGTGGCACACTGCGCAAAAAACTTGCAATGTATGACCTTAACTAATTTAAGATGCAGACTCAACTACGCATAAAACGTGCGCTAATAAGCGTTTCTGATAAGACAGAAATAGTTGGGTTTGCGCTTAAGCTCACCCAGCTGGGAATTGAAATCCTGGCTACGGGTGGCACTGCAGCGCTACTAAAAAAAGAGAACATTAAGCTAACCGATATTTCGGACTATACCGGTTTCCCTGAGATAATGGATGGCCGTGTTAAAACCTTGCATCCAAAAATTGCTGGCGGCTTACTCGGACGTCGCGGCATTGATGAAGCCGTTATGCAACAACATAACATCGAGCCAATTGATCTTTTAGTCGTTAACCTCTACCCGTTTGCAAAGACTATTCAGAAAAAAGATTGTAGCTTCGACCAAGCCATAGAACAAATCGATATCGGTGGGCCGACTATGTTACGCGCCGCCGCTAAAAATTTCCCTGCCGTTACCACGATCATTGATCCAGCGGATTACGAGATTGTGTTAGCCGAAATGCAGCAAAACAATACTGCGACCAGCTTGGCTTTACGCCAAAAGTTAGCGCAAAAAGTGTTCGCCCATACGGCAAGTTATGACCAATTAATTGCGGATTATCTATTAGAGCAAACACAAACAAGCGCAGATGAATTTCCTCTAAATTTTCAACCACAATTTAAGCGCGAGCTTGTTCTGCGTTATGGTGAAAACCCGCATCAAACAGCTGCATTTTATCGATCGAGCGAAACTACAACAGGCTCGCTCGGCGGTGCCAAATTACTGCAGGGAAAACCGCTTTCCTACAATAATATGATTGATGCAGATTGCGCGCTACAATGCGCACAAGAGCTCGATCGCAAACAAAATGCTTGCGTCATCGTCAAACACGCAACACCGTGTGGCGTTGCACAAGACTGCGATCAACTACGCAGCTACGAGCGTGCATTTCGATGTGATCCGCAATCTGCGTTTGGCGGCATTATCGCCTTCAATCAACCACTCAATAAAAAAACTGCTGACGAAATTCTTAGGCGACAATTTGTTGAGGTATTACTCGCGCCCAGCATTGAAGATGCGGCACTGCTCAGCCTTAAAGCTAAGCCTAATTTACGCGTATTAATTTATGGCGAATTACCCGATAAAAACAACAGCAGATTATCATTACACTCAGTTTCTGGCGGACTATTAGTACAACAAAATGATTGTCGCATCATTGGGCTCAGTGATTTAACTGTTGCCAGCAAACGCCAACCGACAGACGCCGAAATAAAAGACTTATTGTTTGCTTGGCAAGTTGTTAAATTTACCAAATCCCATGCGATTGTTTATGCTAAAGATCAAGCTAATCTTGGCATTGGCAACGGACAAACCAGTCGTGTTTTTGCAGCAAGCATTGCAGCCCTTCGCGCCCAAGCTGAAAATCTCGACCTTAATAACGCCGTTATGGCCTCAGATGCTTTTTTCCCTTTTGCAGATGGCATTGAAACCGCTCAAAAATTTGGTATTACAGCTGTGATTCAACCCGGCGGTTCAAAACGCGATAATGAGGTGATTAAAGCCGCTGATAACGCGAATATGGCAATGGTTTTTACCGGCATTCGACATTTCAGACATTAAAAGGTTCAATATGAATATTCTTATCGTTGGTAACGGCGGTCGTGAACATGCCATTGCGTGGAAAGTGGCTCAATCACCACGAGTGGAACATATTTTTGTTGCCAGCGGCAATGCAGGCACAGCCCTTGAGCCCAAAACACAGAATATCCCAATTGCGCCCACCGACATTCCAGCCCTAATTAAATTTGCTTTAAAAAATGATGTTGATCTTACAATTGTTGGTCCAGAAGTGCCGCTTGCCGCTGGAATCACAGATCAATTTATCCAAGAAGGGCTTGCTTGCTTTGGCCCAAGCCAAGCAGCCGCACAACTCGAATCCTCTAAAAGTTTTTGTAAGCAGTTTATGCAAGCACACAATATCCCAACAGCGGCTTTTGCAACCTTTACCGATGTTAAGAAAGCCATCGATTATTTAAAACAACAATCTTTTCCCATTGTTATTAAAGCCGATGGGCTGGCCGCCGGAAAAGGCGTTGTGATCGCTGAAGATTTTGAACAGGCTTGTGATAGCGTGAATTCAATGCTGATCGATAATCAATTTGGTGATGCCGGCGCTAGAGTGGTTATCGAAGAGTTTTTATCGGGTGAAGAATTAAGTTTTATCGCTATTGTCGATGGTGAACATGTATTGCCTTTGGCAAGCTCGCAAGATCACAAACGACGCGATGATGGCGACCAAGGACCTAATACCGGCGGCATGGGTGCGTATTCACCGGCACCGATATTAACCCCAGGTCTTAAAGACAAAATTATTAAAGAAATTATGCAACCTACGGTTGATGGCCTAAAAGCAAATGGTAGCCCTTTTATTGGTTTTTTATATGCGGGATTAATGATTGATGCAAACGGCGATGCTAAAGTTTTAGAATTTAATTGCCGACTCGGTGATCCCGAAACGCAACCGATATTATTTCGCTTGAAATCCGATTTAGTGGAATTATGCCAAGCCGCATTATCTAAAAAACTTAACACCGTTACTCTCGAGTGGGATCCAAGGCCAGCTATAGCTGTCGTACTCGCCTCTGGTGGATATCCTGCAGACTATCGCAAAGGGGATGCCATCTGTGGATTAGACAATAAAACGCATCCCGATTATAAAGTTTTTCATGCTGGGACAGAGCAAATCAACGGCAAAATCGTCACCAGCGGCGGGCGCGTGCTTGCCGTCACAGCCCTTGGTGATACCTTAACCGCAGCACGTGATACGGCCTACACCGTGGCAGCACACATCACCTGGCCAGACCGATTTTATCGCCATGATATTGGTCACCGAGCGCTGTAATACAATTCGTCCAAGCTCTGTTACCCTGTACAAAACACTCATTATGTACCCAAGTGTATTAGTTCATCTACCTCTTGGCATTTATTGGTACCAATTACAGCCATTTGTACGATACCCACAACCTTATGCTTAAACCTAGAATCCGCAGTTAAATCACGATTCTGGGCACAACATCGTGACCTTCCGGTAACCATGTTATACATGCTTGCCAAAAGGTCACTTTCTAAATGCATCAAGCGCCTGGAGCACGCCCTAAAATGCATACTGTTTCAACTAGATTATTTTTATCATTATCCGAATCAGGATATATAACTAATTGATAAATATTATCTTTTCCTCTTATTACCTGTGCTATATTTTAAAATATAGGTTGAAAGGGGGTATGATTATGAAATTTATCTATAGTAGTTTGCTTATCTTATTAGTTGCAGTTGGCGTAAGTACTAGTGCAGTAGCAGAAAAAAATGCAACTGCGAAGAATGGTTGTCAATCAGCAGCAACAGTGGATAAGTACACTGATTTATACAGATCGACTATTGTACTTTGTGCTGGTGGTAAAGCTACAGTTGATCTAACAACAGAAAACCATGCTTACAGGGGGCTTTTTTGTAAAGCTCTAGAAGGAAAACCTGGAAATATTACTTTTCATGCTCAGGGACCACAAGTGGTTTTAAATGGAAATCTAAATGGGACTTATTCAGCTGATATAGTGTCATACTGTAATATGGGTGGCATTCCACTTAAGCTACAAACTGGCGGCACTGCTATAGGCACGACATTACATATTACTAATAACTCAAAAGGCCCCGTATGTTTAGGCAGGTGCTCTTTTAAGTAATTAAGGGCCAAAAGTTCGCTAGTAAAGTAAAAAAATAGTTGTAGCCTGGGCGAAGTGAATATTTTGGCCAGGCTACATTAGGAGTTTGATTTACGTCGAATACCAATCGCTGCTAGGCGTTTTAGTATTCCTGGGTGAGTGGAAAACATATCAGACGGGCTTGAGGCCGTTGAAATACCCTGCTTAACAGGATCGAAAATATAAGCTTCACGACGGCACTGCTTCATGCGCCGTTGATTGATAGGCACTAGCATATTGCTCTTTATTGTCTTCATGATCTTTCTCGATCTTGAGCCGCGCTCTGGCTAAAGGTTCGTTATCTCGCATTAGCTCAACACAGCCAGCATCCGCTTAATAAAGTGGGGCACACGAATTTTTTTCCAACGCCATCTAAATCAATCTGTTGCGCCAGAAGATCGCGATCAACTGCGGATTCTAGGTTAAACTATTCACTTTTTGATCAGAAAAACATCGATTATGTGGCAACCAACAACTAGGAACTCCTCGACATAAAGTATATAATAGCCAAACTTTACTCTGAGCAATTTTAAACCAAGAATGATATGACCAATAAAAAAACAATTATAGGAAATACCAGCTTGCCTGAAAATAATACAGCTATAGCTGAGCCTATTAGCATCCATCGACCAGGGCAGCACTCTTTAACTGAGCCCTCAACCATAATTGATGCAACATCAGAGGCTTTTGATAGTAAACACGCATTAAACCCGCTGATTGGAGCCGCAGCTCCTTTGATTATGGCAGTTGGCAAAATTAAATCACAAACGTATCAAGCTTCTCCAACCCTCTTATTCAATGCGCTAGTAAAAGAAATTAAAACCTTTGAAGAAAAAGCACGTAAATTACAATATCGCTCAGCGATTATCCTGGCTGCACGTTATTTCCTATGCTCCTTTGTCGATGAGATTGCAGCAAGCAGTGCTGAACCCATTCAAAAATTATGGCAGCAAAAGACCTTATTACAAACATTACAAGGTGAACCTTGGGGCGGCGAACGATTTTTCATGATACTCGAGCGCGCCAGCGACGACCCTAAATCGCATATTGATTTACTCGAGCTTGGATTTTTATGTTTAAACTTAGGCTACCAAGGAAAATATTTAAATAAAACACCCGAACAACGAGAGCTCGAACATCTCAAAGATAACCTATTTACCATTATCAATAAAGAAAGAGATAACAAGGAGCGCTCGCTATTTATTGCACCTTCGTCGAGTGCACAAACACCGTTGATCAATCAAAAACGCAGAATGAAAATTCCACACCTTACCATTGCCAGTGTTATTTTGGTTACAGGATTACTCGCTGTCTATATTCCGTATCACTCATTGCTCAGTGATCTCGCCAAACCGATTCATACAACACTAAAAAAAATGGCGAACAACACTAACCTCGGCACGGATAAATCGAATGATTAAGCTTAACAATAAAGAAAGTCGCTATCTTATCATCTCAGTGGTTGCGCTTATTTTAATTTGGACTCTAGGGCCATATTTAGCAATTGCTAATAAAGTCATATTTCCATCAATCGGCTCACGCCTTATTCCTTCTATACTGATCATTCTGATCTGGGGCATTTATTTTATCTACAATCATTTAGCATTAGCAAAAGCTAAAAAAGAAGAATTTAGCCCATTGCAAAATGTGATCGAAGACCTAGAAAGCCAAATGCAAATTGCGTTGGATAGCATTCACACCTTATCAAATGCGAATAGCATCGATCGCTTAAAAAAAACCAAACCCACACCCTGGGTCTTGTTAATTGGCGCACGTGGCTCGGGCAAAACTAACCTACTCGCACAATCAAAGCTAAAACTAGAATCCCCTTTAAAAAAATCCCTCACGGATCCATCTCCAACTCAAACCATTGACTGGTGGATAAGTGATGAAGGTGTTTTTATTGACCCTTCTGGTAAATATTGTATGGCTCTTGATGAAGAGTCACAAAACCACAGCTATTGGGAACAATTTTTAAAATCTATTGCTAAAAATCACGCGCATCCATTTGACAGCGTCTGCATCGTTGTCGACCTTCCAAGCTTAATCTACCATGAAGAAGCCACGTTTCTGAATTTAATTAAACGCATACAACAACAAATTTACCAGCTTAATAAACTCTGCTCACCATTATGTTTGAATATTGTCGTTTCGCAGTGTGACCAAATAACCGGATTTGCCGAGTATTTTTCTAACCTCAAACCATCGGAACAAAATGAATCGTTGGGATTTTCACTGATTGACCCTGAAAACAGAACTCACGTCTCTGATCTTTTCAAAACTCGTTATGAAGCCTTTCTCAAAATGATCAACCAACGCCTGTGTGATCGATTGCATCATGAACCAAACTTAAACCGACGTATACGCATCAGCGATTTTCCATCACAGTTAGAACGTTTATTAGACCCATTGTATAAAATCATCGCCAGCATTCCTGATAAGCCGAATATCGTAGTTAACAACGTTTTCTTCTGCTCAGCCAAACAAGGTGCGAACACGCTCAACCTATTCTCTGAAAATCTAAATAATGCATTTGCTATAGACCCCGCGCCAACCTCGCCACTGGTTGCCAAAAGCCAGCCCTTATTTATTGATGACATGTTGTTAATGTTGACAAAACCACTTGCGCCAGAAGCCGCAATTATCAAAGCTCTGCCTGAAAAATGGTGGCATATACTCAGCTATCCGGCGGCACTTTTGATTGTTCTGGGCGCCACATGCGCCTTCCACTATTCATATCAAAAAAATGTCAAAGTGCTAAAATCAATTTCAAATGATCTTGGGGCAATAAACAGTAAAACTACCTGGTTAACAGAACTGAATAATCTTGCTACGACAAAAGAACAACTGCAAGGCTATTCCCTTACTAAAAGCCAAATACTCGGTTTTAACCAGGCGCATCAAATTAAAATCGAGGTGAATTCCACTTACCACAATTTTCTAAGAACTCAATTTATCAATTACCTAAACCAAGCGCTGGTTTATGAAATTAAAATTGAAAGTGACAATAACTCACCTTCTCTTTACAATACATTGCGCGTTTATCTTATGTTAGCACAACCCAAAAGACTGAACCCAGAATTTGTCACCCTTTGGTTTCAATCGTTTTGGCAAAAACAACTACCACAAGATAAACTGACCCAAAAAAGGCTAAACGGTTATTTGCAATCCGCGCTTAAGTTTAAAACCATTCACTGGACACAACAGCAAGATCTTATTGATAATGCACAACACATATTACAACAACAACCCTTATCACAGATCGCCTTTAAAATGCTGCGCAATGAAAACAGCTTAGAAACAGTGCCGATCAATGCTAAAGAATCAGTTTCCGGCCTAGATACATCCAAAGCTCGTATTCCCGCATTTTATTCAACGCATGAGTTTGAATCTGTTTATAAGATCAAAATCCCACAGCTTGCCAAGTCAATGCTGAGCGGCAACTGGGTTATCGGTAAAACCAAGCGTGCTGACATTAACTTTAAGCAGTTGACTTCAACTTTACGTAATATCTATCTGCAACACTACTTGTCAGAGTGGCAAAGCAGCTTAAATGAAATCACCTTTGATCATCCAAAAACATTGACTGATGCGATTGATCAAATTAACTTATTAACCAATGCCCAATCACCGCTATGGCAACTTTATCAAAGTGCAATTGATACCGCCAAAAATGCAGGCGCCGAGATCGACACACAAACGTTAACCAGCTATATGCCTGGCATAAACATTTCTAACCCGATGGTGCAAACCCTCAAGCAATTACAAAAATATTTAACCCAAATTAACCAAGCCCCATCCAGTATCAAAGCTTCATTTGATCTATCCAAAAAGCGATTTCAGGATAATGGTGCCAATGATGCCATCACCCTAACATTACAAACCGCAGATAAAATGCCCACACCAATCAAACAGTGGATGAACACATTGGCAATAAATGCTTGGCGCCTGATGTTATCCAACTCTAAGGTGTATTTAAATACTTTATGGAAAACTGACATCGTTACAGTTTACAATGAAACCATTAAAGATCGTTACCCGGTATTTAACAGTAAGCCTGACGACATTAGTATTGAAGACTTTAACCAATTCTTTGGCCCTGGCGGCGTGCTGCAAGGCTTTTTTAATAGTTATTTGGGATCATTTATTAATACATCACAATCTTATTGGACTTGGAAAAAACAAAATGGCTTAAGCCTCGATATCCCACAGAATTATCTCGACATGATGATTCGCGCCTCATTTATTCAGAAAATGTTTTATACCAACAATTCTGCTAAACCAAGCTTTCGCTTTATATTAAAACCGCTTGATATGTCAGTAAATTCAAGTCAATTTATTTTAAACGTTGGCGGCCAAATGATCCGCTATTTACCGGGCGTTAAAAAAACCAGCAAGCTAAGCTGGCCAGGACCTGACGGTAACTTTGTCACCATGCGTTTTAACAACCCACAAGAAGATGATCCCACCCTAACCACCATGGGTTCATGGGCTTGGTTGCGCATTCTCGATCATGCGACAATCACGCCTTCCAGTGATTCACGTTTATTTAAAGTCGACTTTACATTAAAAAATAATGACGCCACCTATCAGCTAATCGCCGATAATCCAATTAATCCTTATATACCTAATGTCCTCGATGGATTTCGCTGTCCTGAGACGCTTTAACACTCGTCAGATGGATGGAGCAGGTTCCTTATCATCGGCAGCCAGAGGAGGTTTATTGCTACCCCCCATCGAAAGAAATGTGGGCATTGAAGATAACCTTCCCTCGCTTGTTTTTTTCTTTTGTTCAGTCTGCATCTGAAGATCAGTGCGCATATAATCTAAAATAATTACAGTCACTTTCTCAGGAAATCTATACCCAAACATTAAAGTCATCCGCGCACCCATTTGACAAGCTTCTAAATGCTTCTCATGATCTTCATATTCTCGTGGCAGTAATGTGATATTTGAGGGTAATAGTGAAGGATTATTCTGCAGCTTCGCGCGTAATTTTTCATAGTGTTCATTGGAAAGTGAAGGGATATCAGACTCTGCCCGTGTAACTAATAATGGAACCCTATCCCACTTATCCCTTTGGATTGCCACACCTAAGGCGCTCATACCCCCATACGTATAATTATGATCTTTAGCGCCATATTGAATTAAAAGTATTGTTATTGCGTAAGACCGTGTAGTCGAAACGGCTAAGGCACTTGTTATACCACTAGCGGACACATTTGTACCTCTAGAGGACAAATTGGGGTTGGCTCGTGCTACCAATAAACACTCTACCATGGCTAGAAGATTTTTATCTGTAGCCACCTGCAGAGCTGAAAAATTAGCTAAGTCCAGCATGTGATAAT
>CAXMUH010000012.1:0-37192 GCA_964196565.1 uncultured Legionellaceae bacterium
TTTTTGAAAAAAATAACGATCATTATAAAATTACCCTTAATCAAAACGGAGCGCGCATTGATTGCAGCGCCAATTATATTATCGCTTGCGATGGTTCTCACAGCAAGGTACGCAAACTCAGTGGCCTGGAATTTAAAGGCGATGATATCCCACAAAGTTTTGCTCTGGCTGATGTCGAGGTAACCACTGATTTAGCTCATGATAAACTGAATATCTTCTATTCTAAAGAAGGCTTATTCGCGACATTTCCCCTGCCCGATGGCTCACTTCGCATAATTGCCGATCTGGATGCAAGTAAAAAAATAGAAAATGATAAAATTGATATTGAAACCATAGCAAGCGTTCGCTCCAATCAACATATCACAGTCAAAAACAAACTCTGGGTATCTCACTTTTACATTCACTCTAAAACTATGAAACAAATGCGCCTTGATAATATTTTCTTTGCTGGCGATGCGGCTCACACCCACTCACCCGCTGGTGGGCAAGGCATGAATACTGGCATGCAAGATGCCTATAATTTAGGATGGAAACTGAGTCTGGTTATCCAAGGTAAGGCGAATCCCTCGATTTTAGACAGTTATCAGCAAGAGCGTCATCCGGTCGCAGAAGAATTGGTGAAGCAAACCGATAAATTAACGCGAATGATGCTAAGCCGCAATCCAGTTATTAAAGTGGTGCGGAATTTTTTAGTAGGCCCAGTACTTCGAATACCCAGCGTTAATCAAAAATTAGCGGCAAGATTGTCTATGCTCTCTATTAACTACCCACGCAGCCCGATCGTAGATTACAAATCCGTTATCAGTAATCGCTCGCCACAACCGGGTGAGCTTATGCCTGATGTGAATTTGACGAACTCAGATCATTTACAACAATACCTACACGGTAAAAACTATTGGCTGTTGATTTTTGCTGGTAACAATCCAGATTCGTGCGTAGTTAACAAAATAAAAAATCTCGCTGAGTTTATCAAAAATAATCACCATGATTTAATTCATTATCATGTTATCACCGAAAAACCATTAGATGATATTGATAATCAGCTCAGTGATACTAAAGGCCTTATTGCTAAACAGTTTAATGTGGAACGCGCAGCGCTGTGCTTAGTGCGCCCGGATAAATACATTGCTTATTGCAATAATTCTTTAAATATTGAAGGTTTAAAAAAATTTATTACTGGATCCCGTGGTCAAGCCACGGGATGACAGAAAAATAAAATTAATTACAAACGGTATAAGTTCGCCATTTAGTCTTCATAAAGCAACCATTATCATCACAAAATTGGTGATTCCAAACAGCTTCTCTTTCTTGATGACAGTAAGATTGTGCTGGGTAGCTATAACTTTGGTTTGAGTTTGCCATTGCAGAACCCGCTAATAAACCAACCACACCACCGACAACTAATCCAGCAGCCAAATCATCGCCGCCATCATGATAGTAATGATGATGATAGTAAGGATGATAATGATGGTGGTAATGATGGTAGTAACCCCAATCCGCCATCGCTGGTAATGCAGTCATGCTGGCCATAACGCCCAAAGCCATCACTGCTAGTATTTTCTTAACACTTCGTCTCATTACTCACCTCTAACTTGTTTAAATTCGCTTTTATCTGACTATCCTAACCGCAAGCTACGTCAGAATGATGTCAATCCAGTTTTCATTTGTAACTGTGCTGAAATAATCAGAATGTGCTTTAATTGATCTATTATAGGGACACTTACGTCCAAATCAAGGTATTTAATCCAAATTAACACGCTTAGAAATTGGCATCATCGCCAATCAACGGTAAAATACTGTTATTCAATCAGTTACAAATAGGTTGCTCATGGAACTATCAAGCTCTAAATCTCAGATCTGGAAAGATCCGAGCGTTATCACCTTGGCGGTTCTGCAATTTTTTATTACCGGCGCCTACGCCATCCAACTCGCCTCCCTTGAGCTGTTTCTAACCGGACATTTACACCTTCACAACGCGCAATCCTTTGCCATCATAACCTTCTTTGTCTCACCCATGCTGCTGCTGCCATTGCTCACTGGCTATATTGGAGATCGTTTTATCGGTCACTATAACGCAACCATGCTTGCATTATTTATGGTGTTGATTGGATTAGTGCTTTTTGCGATACACCCTAACGTCACTTATTTAATCGCTCTCGCATTTATTCAATGCGGGATAAATTTATTGGCACCCAATCTTTATGTGTTAGTGGGCAGACGATTTCCAAGTGAAGGTGCTTATCGTGACAGCGCTTTCAGCATTAATTACGCTGGAATGAATGCCGGCGCTTTCGTGTGTATATTTGCCTCAGGTTTTATTATTAAAGATTTAGGCTACCCAATACTTTATGCCTTTTCGGCGATTCTTGTTATTTTTAGCATTGCCATAATGATTATTTTTCGGCGATTTATTTACAACCAAACCGAAATAAAATTATCAATAAAATTTCTGGCGCTTACTGTACTTATCATGGCTGCAACCGTGGTTATTTCTTATTTTTTACTCATGCACGCGAAAGATGCCAATCTTTTGTTAATTCTCAGCGGCCTGATCAGTTTTGCATTACTGCTGTTTTTAATTAACAAAACCAAAGGCGTTGTGCGCCAAAAAATAAGCACCTTTTTAATTTTAAGCGTCCTCTGTGTTGGCTTTATATCCTTCTTTTATTTAACACCAACCTTAATCCTCACTTTTGTCGAACATAATGTACATCATCTGTTATTTGGATTTTATATTCCCACTCAATCACTGTATGCTTTTGCACCCGCCTTTGTTACTCTATTTGCACTGCTTGCTGGGCAAATTTGGATTTATTTAAAAAGACAAAAACATGAAATGCATATCCCAACAAAGATTTTTTTAGGGCTTATTTTCTTAGGTGCAAGCTATCTATTGTTGTTTATCGGCACCATATCGGCTGACAGCTTGGGCAAGGTCGCGCTCTTTTGGATTATCATTTTTTACGCCTTTCACTCTTTAGCTGAAGTCAGCATTTTGCCCAGTGGATATTCCATGGTTGGTGTGCTTGCACCTCAAAAATTTGAAGGCGTATTTCAGGGTGTGTGGGCTCTTACCCTTGGTCTCGCCGCCGGGATTTCTAGTATTATTGCGCGAATGAGCGTCGCCAGTGAAACCGCAAAACCCTTAGTCTCAACCCCGTACTATGGTCATGCCTATATCACCTATACACTGCTGCTTCTGGTGTTTGCCTCAATAACTTTTATATTAATTCCGCGACTTACAAAAGTATTTGTAGCAAAGGGATAAAACAGCTAAACTTGTCAGCAATAAATTGCATCTGATATGATGCGGCGTGCGGGGTGAACTCCTCCTTAACAATCCCCCATCGCGTAAGGAAATTTGCTAATTAATATGCAACCAACTTAATAAACAAGAGATTACACATATGATCACTATCGCCGCTTATGATAACTCAGTAGAAGCTTATATCGTCAAAGGCATGCTTGAAGCCAACGGTATTCGCGCTGTCGTTGACAATGAACACCTTTCAGCAGTAATCCCTGTGATCGGCAGCATTGGAGTCAAAATCGATGAGGAAAACGAAACCATTGCCCGCAAAATTCTTGCCGAATACGAAAAAAGCGAATAACCTACTTTATTGATATAAAAATCAAGGACAGTAACAATGCCCAGCAAAAAAAATGAAACTTTCAACTTTGAAAAATCACTTGATGAGCTAACCAAATTAGTTAATAAAATGGAACAAGGTAACTTGCCGCTCGAACAATCACTGCAATATTTCGAGCAAGGCGTTGGTTTAATTCGCAGCGCACAAACTGCACTTCAAAAAGCAGAACAGAAAGTGCAAATCCTCACAAAAAAGGGCAATGAAACTTTAACATCATTTAACGCAGATGTTGAAGATGAATAACCTAAACAACCGAATTGAAAATCAATTAAAATTACAACTGATCAATATCGATAACACGCCGCAGAAGTTACTTGAAGCAATGCGCTATGCAGTTTTAAATGGTGGCAAACGCATTCGCCCACAGTTAGTGTATGCCAGCGGCCAATGCATGGGCGCCGAGCTTGAAAAATTAGACATCGCAGCGGCTGCAGTTGAATTTATCCATTGCTATTCATTAGTTCATGATGATCTCCCCGCCATGGATGACGATGATCTGCGTCGTGGCAAACCCAGTTGTCATAAGGCCTTTGGTGAAGCCACTGCTATATTATGCGGTGATGCACTACAAAATCTTGGATTTGAAATTTTATCTAAGCCACAATCACTGTATCCCGCATCAACCCAAATAAAAATGATTAATACACTCGCTTTAGCCACAGGCGCACAAGGCATGATTGGCGGACAAGTATTAGATATTCAGAATGAAGGGCAGCAATGCACAAGCTCAGAAATTGAAAATATGCACTCGCTAAAAACCGGTGCATTAATTCGTGCCAGCGTATTATTAGGCGCACTTGCCGCTGATACTTCAGAAAGGGAAATTCGAACCCTAGAACAATTTGCCAATATTATTGGCTTAGCGTTTCAAATTAAAGACGATATACTTGATGCAACCAGTGATAGTAAAACACTGGGCAAAACCGCTGGCGCTGATTTTAAAAATAATAAGGCGAATGCACTGGCGATTGATCTAAATCAATCGCAACAACGAACAGAAGTTTTATTGACCGAAGCCAAAGCCACATTAAATTTATTGCCGCAAAACACCAGCCAACTTGAAAAGCTCGCTGAATATATTATTCAACGAGAGAATTAGATCTTTGTCATCCCGTGGCTCCAAACTCCGTCATCCTGTGGCTCCTAATTCCGTCATCCTGTGGCTCCTAATTCCGTCATCCTGTGGTTTAACCACAGGATCCAGGAAAATAAAACTGGATACCGCGATCGAGTCGCGGTATGACGAGTGAGGAGTGGCTCCAAACTCCGTCATCCTGTGGCTCCTAATTCCGTCATCCCGCGGCTTGACCACGGGATCCAAAAATTATTACGGCATGACAAGTAAGGCGGCGGTTAATATAATATCCCCTCTTCACCCAATTGCTGAGCTGAAATCCCACTCTATGTAATGATTTGATTGATTCTATCTAAAACAATATCAACTCTCTGACTTGACACCAGGCTATAATTTAAATGTCCTGGCAATGCATCTCGAAATTGGCGCTTCACTAATATTTCAGAAAAATTCTGACGCAAATAATCTCTTAGCCCAACCGGCGAGGAGAAAACTTCTTCTGCTATCTCCGCCCGACCATCAATAACACTTATGATATCTTCAAAATCATGACTGAAAATATAATCCATTTTACCTCTAGTCTTAAAAGCCTCCAGTTTTGTCGCTAAAAAATAGGGCGCAGTAATAATCTGTATGTATTTACCACTGTCTAGCTTTACTTTTTTAGAGTATTTAATTGCATCCTGATACCAAGGGTTCCCAAACCCAAGAATTTTTTCATCCGTTGGCATCACATCCAAAATAATTCCATCTATTCGCCAACGACAAATCACACTATCTTCCATAGACTGTTTAAAGCCCTTTTCGCGTAAGCGCTTTGATATTTGGTTGTACTGCTTTAATGAAATAACATCAACAATACAATCAACATCCATGGTTCTCCTAACATCTGGTGCTACTGGGTCAGAAATAAATAGCGCTGTTGTACACCCCCTAAAAATGCAACTTCATCACACAGATCAGCTAACTTTTCTGCAACAACTTGCAGCATCAGTAAGTTAGCTGCTCTGGCTTGTCTATTATTCTTCATAATCTAACCTTTGATTTAAAAGCTCAATAGCAATATTACGCTCCCTCGCCCGACCTTGTCGAATAGCATCTATTAAAGCGAGTAGATCATAAAAATCTGGGTCAGGGTTCTCTAGTATTGCTTGCGGCACAGTTTCATAAAGTGGCTTTAACGCCAAACCTTTAACGTCTCCTTTTCCATAAGGCCAAACTGGAAAGGGATCGTCTCCCAACAAAACTTTTCCTTTAAAAACCGGAGCTGCAACTCCAGTTGCTATGCCAGGCGTATATTCACCTAGTTTCACAGGAAAAGAATATTTGACTCCATGAATAAGGTATTCTTTAGCACAAGCGAGTACCGGTACCACATTTGAAAAATTCGACTCAGCCCTTCTTAAAAGGTTAGCAAACAGTAATCGCTTAATACTTTTATTTATTTCCGCAGCACTAATTAACAGTAGTTTCGCTAAATCACGCTGCGACCACTTTTTATTGGGGTTAGCAATTAACTTCATCAAAATGACACTGTCTTGAGATTTTAACATTACGATTGTCCTCTTGATACATAGTATAGCGCAGCCGTTTCCTGTTTGCAAACAGGAAACACCAACCTCACCTTTATGCTATTTTAGTTAGTAACTAAATGATAATTAGCGAATTATTTCATATTACGACCCAGCGTAACAAGAAAAAAAACCCGGGTGCGAGCAATCACACCCGGGTTGATTATTGGCGGTTAGTATAATATATCCTCTTCACTCAACTGCTCAGCTGAAACGCCATTCAAAGTAATGGTTTGATTGTTTAAATCCGTCAAATCAATCACGGCATTGCCTTCCAAATCATTATAGATTTGCACATTATCCGGTGTGGTCCAAAAAGCTTGGAGATCAAGAAAATCCTCGCCGGAATTAAATCCTTCTATTTCAGTATGACTACCCCAATTCCAACCGAAAGCAAAAGCATCAACTCCGTCTGTAGCATATAAAATTGTACCGTCTTGAGCTTGTTGCGTATTCACATCCGCGGGTGTTGTCGTAGTACCCCCAGTATTCCCACCAGTATCTTGCGCTTGCGCATCCTCCAGCGCATCTAAATAATTACCACTGACACCCGTTACATTATCCGCGGTTAATGACTCTGCACTTACCCCAGCTAAGGTGATACTTTGATTATTCACATCCGTTAAATCAATTACCGCATTACCGGCTGCATCGGTGTAAATCGTGAAATTTTGGTAACTGGTCCAAAAGCCTGAAAGATCCACACTGTCTTGACTGACATCAAAATCTGAAATCACATCATGTGCGCCCCAAGACCAAGTATACGCATGCTCTTCGCCTTCACCTGATGTTGGTGTTGGATCTGGATCTGGAACAGGATCTGGTTCAGGTTCTGGCGTTGGATCTGGAACTGGATCAGGCACAGGATCCGGTGCAGGCGCCGTTCCCACTGCATTATTATAATCACCAGAAACCCCAGTAAAATTCACCGCGGTTAACTCACCTCTTGCAACATTTTCAATGGTAATGGTTTGATTATTTATCGCCGTTAAATCAATAACCGCATTGCCATCGGCATTATCATAAATTTCAAAAGCAGAATAATTGGTCCAGAAAGATTGTAAATCAACGGTATTATCACTGACATCAAAATCACTAATCACCGCATTCGCTCCCCAATTCCAGGTGAATGCATATGCGGTTCCGTCTCCACCTGCTGTTGCAGGAGGTTCACTCGGCGTTGGGTCCACCGGATCCGGGTCAACGACTGCCGGAGGCTCAGCTGGGTCCGTAGTTCCGCTGCCTGATGATCCGGTGAAATTCGTTTGGGCAAAATCGAGTGGCGCCTTAATAAAGTTATAGGGTTTTAATTCAGATAAAGGTACCCCTTCTAAGATCATACGTTGGTTATTACCAACCACTTCAATAACGGCATTACCATTTTCCTCATACAAAGATAAATTATTTGAAGCGAACGCATAATTTAAATCAATAATATCATGCGTGGTATTAAAATTTTGAATCACGGTGTCACCACTGTTTGAGCTCCACCCCAGCACATAATAACCATTGACAAAATTTGCCGCACTTATATTAGTGACGCCCTCAAACTCAACCGTTTGTCCGTTGGGCAACGTTACAACCGTGCCGCTGCCGGTATTTGTTAGTGCTAAATCAGCAAAGCTAAGATCTGTAAAACTCTGTAATGACACCACATCATGTGCCACATCAAAATCTGTGATCACATCATGATTACTGGCATTATCGGTTAATACAATTTTGTCATCTCCATCACCTGTGGTATATACATTTTCACCCGTTCCTCCATCGAAGGTTTCAGAGTAATCACTTCCCGATAATACATCATTACCGGCGGTGCCAAACGGTGATGAGAATTCACCAAATTTATCCATATAAGATAAAATATTGGTGCCGTATTCATCGTGACTGACAACGCCATTTAATAATAAATTGGCAACACCGCCCGGGCCTTGTAAATGGGCACTGGCTAAAATACCGGAAATGGTGACTACCGCAACGTGGGTTTCACCACCTTGGGTGTAAGTAAAACTTTCACCTAGAAAATCATCGAGTGTGTGTCCCGCTTGTGCCAATCGCGTATCGATGACACCCATATTCATCGCAAAAGCTTCGCGAATCGCCAACTCTTGCACTTCGCTCATAAAGTCTTCTTTACTATTTACCCCATTTTTACCGGTCCAGGTGCCTTGCCATTCATTGGTGGCTGTTGTTCCATAAAATCCAGTGGGTGCAGGCGTGTAATAGCCAAGATCAATTAACAGCGGTTCGCCGAATTGATACTTACCTAAAAAGCCTAATGTGTTGTGCACATGATATTGCAACTGGGCCAAATCAGCAGGATCGCTGGTGTCCACAGTTTGAGGGTCCACGTTACCACGCGCGGGGTCGAATACCCCAAGGAAATTAAACCAACTATCAGGATAATCAGTTTGTAGGGTGTTGATGCCCGACTCGAATGCGCCCAAGCTCGCTAAAAAATCACTAAAATCGCCAGTAGCCATTTTACCAACCCTCCAGCTATGCTTTCGAGTTTAACTATAGGTCATAAATTGAACTATTGCATGCTTTAGGGTAAAATAAATATTTTTTTGTTTGGATTCAAAGGGTTGCGAGCCTAGCTATTTCAATAGAAAATCAAGAAAAGGCATACGCACAAAAAATAAAAACAACACCAAAATAATTAAAAATAACACGTACAAAATAAAACGTGGTTCTTTCTTAAAAAGGTTCTCGGGATGTTGCGCGGGCGAATTTTCTTTCATACCGATATTCGCATACCAAGTAAATAGTAAAGCGAAAAACGGGAAACTTAGCAATAATTCAATTCTATATTTTATCAAAAAAATCGCCAAGAAAAATGAGGAACAGACTGCGAAAAAAATCGCTAACAGCAGCAATTTCTTTTCAGAATAATACTTAAAAGAAGGCCTATATTGACTAACCAGCTTATGATTATCAATATGACGAAGCTCCGCGTAGCGCTTTACTGTCATTAGAAAGGCGCCGCCCATCCAATAACTGACGACAATACTGGTTGGCGCCACGCCAACATGCTGGATAATAAACCAACCACAGAGGAAGCGCAGCGGGTTATTGATTGATTCTGAAAGAATATCTAAATAAGCATAGTCTTTACTGCGTATTGGCGGCACATTATAGATGATCCCCATAACCATAAAGGCGATAATCGTATAGGTAAAATATATATTAACCTGCCATGCCAGCAAAAAGGCGGCCAGCAGTAAGATAAGATATTGGATAAAGACATAATAGGGATTTAATAGGCCCTTGGCCCCAGCACGTTTGTTTTTCTCAGGGTGCAATGCATCGCTGTGGCGATCAAAATATTCATTGATGGTGTAATTTGCTGAAGCGGTCAAACAAACAGAGAGCAACCCCACAATAAGCATCGGGGCAAAGAGATACTGATAGTGAGGCGTTAAGATCACCGCACAGAAAAACCCAGGTAATACAAAGAGATTTAGCGGCCAACGATTAATTCGCGCAATTTGCAGGTAATGGGACCACTTAAAACGACTATACTTCATCTTCACTTAGCTCTTTACTCAAAAAATATTCATTTTACACGGCGAATAGATTAAATTATAGTGTTAGTTGTTAATAATTCCCTCAATTGGTTGGTTTATGTGCAGTACAGATAATAGGCAAAGTATTGGCTTTTGGTTAGCGCTGGTCGTGTTAAGCGCAATTGCACTCTACATGCAATATGTCGTCCCCATAAATCCTGACGTAAGTTGGCTGGCTGAAGCGGCTAATCGTTTCTTACACGGCGGAAGCTATTACCAAAACTTTTTTGAAGCTAACCCACCGATGATTATCTACTTTTACCTACTGCCAACGTGGGTGTCGAACACCTTTGGTGTGAATCGAACGCTAGCCCTTGATGCTTTTACCTTCCTAATCGCATTTTCCATACTTACCTATCTTTATTATCTTTCGCGATTTTACTGGGAAAAAAAATCAACTCGGCAGATTTTTATTTTAATTATGCTAATTGCCATCTTAATTTGTCCAGCCAGAGCCTTTAGCCAACGCTCATACTATGCATTAATCCTCATACTGCCCTACATATTCCAAACTGCATTATTAGAAGTAAATCATGTTCTAAAAAAACACCACCGGGTGTTAATCGCCATTCTGGCTGGCATTGCAGTATCTTTTAAACCATACTATTTGTTGGCTCCACTATTTATTGAAGCTTACCTAATGTGGAAAAAACAGTGCTGGACCCATTGGTTTCGCTTAGAAACAGTTATTATAGCTGCTGTACTGGTTTTATATTTAGCAACCATTCCACTGATTGCACCGACTTACTTTTCCCAAGTTTTTCCATTTGCCTCTCATTACTATTTAATTGTAGCTAAACAGCCAACCATACTGATGTTTATGAACTACGCAACGATCTTTGTGGCAATGACATTAATCCTGTGGATACTCTATCATCAACAACAAAAAGATCGGCTAACCAATTTATTACTATACATTGGGGCTGCTTTCTTTATCTCTTATTATATACAAGGTGAAATATGGTATTATCACCTATATCCGCTCGTTGCCGTTTCAACAATTATTTTACTTTGGTTAATGTATAAAAGCTTAAGGCAAAGAAAATACCTGTTATTAAGTTATGGTTTACTCACAGCAGCCGTTGGGATCATGCTATTCCTACAAGGTGAAGTATTTTCAACAATTAATGAAGTATATGCAAGCCAATCCACGTATCACACACTGATTGAGTACAGCAAAAAACATGCAGCCGGCAAACACGTTTACTGCTTTGATGCGAGCACGTTATGCACCTCATACTTGATTCAACATGCTGATGTTAAAACATCCTCTCGATTTGCGTCTTTTTGGATGGCACCAGGAATGATTATAAAACAACATCAAAAACTTGATTCCAAACAACTCCAACAGTTAAAAAATAACGAAAAAGAGTTGCGGCAAATGGTGGTCGAAGATTTTGAAAAGCAGCCACCCAAGCTTGTGATTGTGCTTAAGACTCAACACCCCTTCTATTTCGGACCTTATACGATTAATTATTTAAAATTTTTCTCTAAAAACCCAGAATTTAAAAAAATATGGCGCCAATATCAGTACCAAACTAAAATCGGCTATTTTTCAATTTATCAACGGATGAAAACAAAATGAAAAAAAACACAGAACTACAGCCGCAACAATTAATGCGGATCAACAAGGAGATCTACCAGAACCATGTGAAGCGTGGATCACACACTTGGCTTATTACCGTTTTAAGACCATTATATGGCCCATTCCACAAAATTTATCCTTGGATTGCAAACGGTTCAAAACTATTAGATATAGGTTGTGGCACAGGTTCATTTCTTCTTTTAGCCGACCATTTATGTCATTTAAGTCGCGGCATTGGCTATGATACGAATAAAAAATCAATCGCACTCGCCAGAAAGGTCGCAAACAATAAATGCATAAAATTCGAAATTGGCACTCTGATCCCCGCGGAGACAATAGCCTCATCCACTGTCATCACCTTAATTGATCTGATCCACCATATGACATCGCCAGAACAGTCACAATTAATCGACCATCTAAGCCAACATATGTCACCCGGATCAAGGCTTATTATTAAAGATCTAGACCCTAAACCTGATTGGCGGGCAGTGGCAAACCGTATTACCGACGCTATATCTACCGGCTCAAAAGTCAATTATATCGCCCTCGATGATCTTGCCTTAAAGCTCAAGTCAAAAGGATTTAATATACAATACCAAAAAGCATTGCCTAAGCATGTGTGGAACCACTATCTATTAGTCGCTGATTTAAGCGAATAGATAAACGTCATTCAGTTTTAGACTATTTTCTGATTAAAAGCCCCTGAGTAAACCTACCCAAGTATCTGAAATTAAAGCCTATTTAATATTTCCTTAAGATTTGTAGTGTAAATTCTTACTGCGATTCACTTAAGATTTAACAATACATATACAAGAGGTTTATATTATGTACAAAAAAACAATTTTGGCTTTAGCCATTTCTTTAGCTGCTACTTCAGCTTTTGCACTACCAAATGGTGAAGCAACATCGACATCACCAGCTAGAGTCTGGCTGCACGTAACCAATGGTGTAGATTATTACGCCGACATGAAAAGCAGCCCAACAATAACAGTCTCCTTGTTCGCCACAGCAACTGCTGCGACAGAGTGCTTTAACTTTACTGTCGGTAGAGGGCCTGGTGGGCAAGCAGGGTTTAATAACGCTAACTTTTGGGGAACTGACGGAAAATGCAAGACATTGGATCATGTGGTCGTGAAAGCGAGCGGTACCGATTTTACAACGCCTGTTACCAGCAAGACTATTCCATATCACGCTGGGGACTATATTGAAGTGATCGATGTTTCTGCAGCCACACAGCCCACCACAAGCAACGGTGTAGTTACACCAGGTACAATGAGTATTTTCACTCAAGATCAAGTATCTTAAATCGTAGCCCGGACAAAATTTCAATTTTGGCCGGGAACCCTGCGCAACATGACTTAATACTCAACGTAGGTTAGTTTTAGGCACCAAGCCCGTCACCCCGGGTCATAAGTAACCCGGGGTCCAGTGCAAAACCCGCTGGATCCCGGATATTTTCTTATTATATTTCCTGGATCCCGGATATTTTCTGCGAAAATTCCGGGACGACGGTGTCGAATTCCGGGACGACGGCGCCAAAAGACCTAAGGGCCGCCTGCGTTGGGTATATCCACTTTTGATTAAATAAACGCGGTTAATAACCACTTCTCTAACTCATCCACTTCACCTGTTAACAACGGAAATTTTATTCGAACATCGTGTAGGGTTTTTGAAATCACCGCGGGGTGATATTTAAGACCAATTAAACACGCTTGAATTTCATCAATCAAATCCGGATAAAGTGAATCCGAATACACTCTGGCATCTGCAATAACGCCACCATTTACTTCAAGTTGCACATCCACTGTTGCCCAAGATAATCGTTCTTGAAAGCGATGGGTAAAATGCATGGTTTGTCCATATAACCAATCCCACTGTTGCATTTTTTGATAATACGGATTGAAATCTTTCAGGTTTTTTATATTTTCTACTTCTATATATTCAACTTCTGATTCATCAATTGTCAGCGAATGAAAATTTCTAAACTCGTCAACGATGGCGTCAGTTAAATCATCGTGCGAAATCGCGTGATTTAATTCGGTTAAATTAGTGACCCGCGAGCGTACCGATTTTACCCCTTTGGCCACCATTTTCTTTTTATTTGGATTTAAATAATCTTGTAATTTAACTAAATCGGCTTGAATTAATAATGTACCATGATGAAATGCACGATCTGGTTTTTCTTTAAATGCGCTGCCGGAGATTTTACGTTCAACGCCATTGGCATCTTTTACCACGATATCATTGCGACCCGATATTTCTGCATTGATATTAAATTTTTTCAATGCATTAATAATAATATCAAAGTTATCACGGCGACGATAATTCGGTTGTTTTGATAAAAACGTAAAATTGGTATTGCCAAGATCATGAAACACCGCACCGCCTCCACTTTGGCGTCGCGCTAAATGAATATTGTCTTGCTGCATTTTATCGAGATGACATTCCAACCAAGGATTTTGCGAACGTCCAATCACCACGGTTTCACGATTGCGCCACAAAAACAGGATATGATCATAATCGCCCATCTCTTGAAAGATCCAATCTTCCATGGCCAAATTAAACCATGGATCAAAGCTCTGCGAGAGTAGAATTTTTACGTTTGCGCTCATACATTAAGTAACCATTAATGATCCAGATCGAATTATCGCATGAGCTAAGCCTTTCGGCAACTGTAGATTCTTTATACTAATCTTTGGGCGAGGACTTAATCTCGGGCACCGGCACCACCACCTCACCGGCTTGATTTATAACACCTAAATCCAGCTTTTCTGGCATCCAGGCGTGGCCATATACCAGCTCCAGTGTTGCCGTCACCTTGCCATCACTCTCTGCTGGATAATCCTCCAGCAGCGCTTGGCGGCGCTTTCGACCTCCCAGGCCACGCGCGCGATCAGATCTTGCATTGGTCACACCAGTCGCATTTAGCTCTGCAGCCAAGCTTTTGACCGAATCATAGCGCAAGGTCAAATATTCCATATCCATCACCGGATCTAAAAATTTTGCCAGAACCAAAGCATCGCCAATATCATGCATATCGATAAAGTCATGCACATCACTGAGTGCACGTAACTCTTTTAAAGTATCCGGTCCAGCACTGGTAAACAGCAATAAACCGTTTGGCGTTAATAGCCGATAAAACTCTTGTAGCATAACATGAATGTCATTCGTCCACGCCAAAGCTAAGTTTGAAAAAATTAAATCGAAACTTCGTGATTGAAATGGTAGCGCTTCATAATCCGCACACACTAGATTTTTATACTTTAAAAATAGGGGTTTTGGCGTCTGACGCAACATGGATTCACTTAAATCACAACCAATCACACGCGCTTTTTTATAACGTTGGCGCAAAAGCCGAGTGCTGTAACCAGTCCGCGCGCCGCAATTCAAAATCCGCAGCGGATTAATTTTCATTAAATCTAAACGCGACAACAAACGATCGGCAATTTCGCGCTCAACCACTGCCGCTCGATTATAGGATTTAGCCGCTCGATTAGAGTGTGCTCGCAGAGTCTTTTTTGAGAATTGATTCACTATTACGTATACCGAGTAAGTTTAAAACCAGTTAAGCTGCCCCTATGATACCGAGCATAACCCATTGGCTCCAGCGACTTTTGCCAAATTATTGTTTATTGTGCAAAGAGCCAACCCAATCAAAGCTGGCACTGTGTACGCACTGCATTAAAGCACTGCCCTGGCGGACTGAGAGCTATTGCCAGCGCTGTGGCTTGGCTTTGCCAGAGCCCAATATCTGTGGTCGGTGTTTAAAAGATCCGCCAAGTTTCGATCGAGTCATAGCAGCATTTGATTACAGCGCCCCAATCGATCAGTTTGTATTTAGCCTTAAATTTAGCCATAAGCTAATTTACGCATATATTCTAGGCACATTGCAGCTTAAATATATTCTAGACACAAAGCATCCACTACCAGAAGCACTGATTCCAGTTCCACTACACCCAAAACGCTTGCGCGAACGTGGCTTTAACCAAGCCGGCGAAATCGCCAAAATCGTGGCAAAGAAACTGAAACTCCCTTGCCTTAACCATAATTTGATCCGTAAAAAAGCAACCAAAGCACAAGCGCAGTTAAAAGCCAAAGCCCGTCGCGCTAATGTGAAAAATGCATTTGAAATCAATAAACCCATCCCCTACTCGCATATCGCGATTGTGGATGATGTTATCACCACCGGCGCCACCGTACGCCAAATATGTCTAACCTTAAAACAATCCGGGGTTAAAACCATCGATGTCTGGTGTGCAGCTCGCGCCAATTGGCACCATTAACTGACGGATTTAATAGCCGATAACCACCAAAATAGCGGCCAAATTCGTACTGATTTAAGAGTTTGTTAATACTGGAGCGATATAATGAGGCTTGAGTAGAAACACTAATTTTTAGGATTTAAGAGAATAAGATGGCAGTACAGGTATTAAATAGCGTTGATGGCTCAATCCCAAGCATAGCTGGCAAAACCTTCTATGCCGGACCGGCGATGGCTTTGGAATGGGAGAGAGTTAATGTACCAGAAGCTGGAGAAATTAAAGACGCAGAAGGTGAACTAACCACTGCAGAGACAGCTGCAAAAAAAACTGGAGCATATCCAACAAAACTCGTAAAAGCTAAATCTCATCTTGCACAACTACTAAAAGAACAAAATGAAAAGCCAAAGATCAATGACGAGCTAGACGCACTAGACCTGGATGATAATAGCACCGGAACCAAAATTGCAGCAGTGCGTGACGTTAGCAGCGACGGCAACTGCGGCTATTACGCGATTATGTATGGGTACCTTGAGCGGGCGGCTTTATTAGTCGGCACAGGAGATGACGAAGAAAAAGACGAAGGAGAAGCAATACTTGAAAATATTGCGAATCAATATAAAAAAAATTACAGAGATTTTAGTAAATCGATTACGGGTATAGACAGAAACGAACTATGCACACCCGCCGAGTTTAAAGCATTTATTAATACTATAAAAGATGCCAAGACACAAAACGAAAGACTTGCTTTGCTAAACAAAGCCTTTAATTACCAAAGCAAAACTGGCACACCAAATTTTGCGAAAAGTTGTGTTGCTTATTTGCGCCACCAGATGGTGGATGAAGTGGAAAAGATAAGAAAACGAGAAGAACAAAAACCGGGGAATTCAAGTGATCCAGTAAAAAATCAACAAGCAAAGCAAGAAACTAACGCTCAACTAGACAAAGCCATTACACAAATTAAAACCATGCCGGAATTTCTCAATGCCAACCTTCTCCCCTTGGCTGCAAATGCTTTAAATACCCGTATTTATCTGGCAAGCCTTACTGATACTGGCATGAACAAGACCTGTGGTGGTACTAGAGGAGATAAACGACCCCCAGAAATTGCACTACTTCATAAAGGCATTCACTTCCGTCAAGCTCGCCTGCAGTCAGTTCATAGCCTCATAACCGAAGATCATATTAACTCTACTTATACTGGCCTTGAACAAAACCCTCTTGCCTCAGATAGTGATGATGAAGATTCAAAAGCAGTAGACACGTCAGTCTCGTATAATACCGATGACATCACCCCCACCGCAAAAGATTTCACAGCAGTTGCCGAAGCGACATTAACCCGGCAAGATGAAATCATCACAATCAACACCGGCATGGAACAAAAAGATTTCAAAGCAATCGCAAAAACTGTCCCGGGCTTTGAAGCCGACAAAGTCAAGGTAACAACCCAAGGCGAAAGCTGGGTCGCTACAGATCCCACAACCAAAAATACCTTAACCCGAGAACGCATAAACGAACATAGTGGCAGCTACAGAGTCGAACTCTATCAAGAAAATGCCACAGTCAAACAATGCATAGAAAAAATAGCACAGGCGTATAAAAAAGAGTATGAAGCAAGAAAACAGCCTCTAACCACTCCAGTCGTACTTACCATTAATTCTGGCGAAGCAGATACAAAAACCTGGAGAAACGTATTTGTAGATGCTGGTTTTACTAACTTAACCATTAATGGCGAAACAGTAGCAGTAAGTCGATTCCCAGATTCATTGTTTAGTTCAGAGAAGGTTGGCAGTCGACCGGGGGATGAGAAAGAGCAAGAGGGAGAATCATCATCTTACCACAAGAAACACGCATCGTTGTAGACAACAGTACCCGAATTACAAATAGAGAGTAATAAAATGTCACGAAGACCACACAGCAACAAACGCCAGCAACAAAGACCACAATTTGTCAGACGGCAGGCAGCTCCATCGTTACAAGATATGTCGGCAGATAAACTATCGAACCTGCTGCGTCAAGCAAAAGAACTCCGAACTAAGTTGCCTAGGGGCTTTGAGAAATTGCCTCGATCTTTACGTGACACTAGCAATAAGAACACTCAGCAAATAAAAGTTAGAAATTTATTCCTTAATGGTCGATTTCCAGAACTAAAACAATACCTGATAACTTGCGAACTTCTAAAAAATCGTAGAGGGCCAACAATTCAGTTTGGAAAAGCTGTTCATAGTAAGCGAGACGACAATAAAAAAGATTTTAAAACATTGCTGATTGAGCAAATCCAAGCAATAGAAGCTCAACTCCAAGCAAAGCAAGGAAAAAAAGCAGCTCCAGACAGCCCCAAAAAAACAACTGTAGAAGATTCAACTGCAAAAACCAGCGCAACAACCTCGGTCCAACTCTGGGAGGATAAAGGTGAGTTTGAAAAATTTATCAATGCAATGCTGCAACATGCAAGCCCAGCTCCTAGTGGTAATGATAGCGGAAGTGAAAGTGGCGATGAATCTGGATCAGAAGAAAAAGAAGGAAAAGGGCTATCAACACGGGTAGCCGTCGCTGAAGAAAACAATACCTACACAGCAATAATACCAGACTCTAACGACAAAATTACCTACAACACAACCAATAACGTAATTACCGCCGAAGGCCGTGACCCCATGCAACTGGTATTTAATGTATTTATAGCGTATGCCAAGGAGCACCCCGAAGAAAGAGTCACTTGGAAATTTGTAGATGGCGGGCGAACAGCAAAGGAAATCGCTGCACTTAAAGATCAATACCTGGGTGGCCGTGACAACTTAAAAGCTCGAATTCGCTTTGTGGGCGAGCAGCCGCTCTCTCCCAGAAATCCTGGGATATTTGGTCACGGGAACTCCCCAGAACCCCGCCCATTGCCTCACCCGATCATTCTCAGCAGCCAGTAACGTAGCGTGTAGCCTGGACGACTTGTCGGCCAGGAATATTGCGCAAAGCGCAATGAAAAAAATAATTTGAATCATGCTGCGCATGATGCTTCCCGGCCGCATGACCTAAAGGTCATTTTGTCCGGGCTACATCAAAACCATACCAGGTTATTTTATATTTCCCCGGCCGGCACACCAAATCTAATTTCGGCACCCGTAGCCTGGACGACTTGTCGGCCAGGTTATAATATTTTCCCGGCCGCATGACCTAAAGGTCATTTTGTCCGGGCTACATCAAAACCATACCAGGTTATTTTATATTTCCCCGGCCTCGCAATCTACGATTGCTTGTCCGGGCTACCCTTTCTCCCAACCCCGGTATTGCGACGCACCATACACTCTATAAAATTACTTTTTTAATAATAAAAGGTTATTATTATGGTGAATTACCGACGCGCTCGAACTCCTGGTGGACAATACTTTTTTACCGTTGTCACTTTTGATCGCAAACCAATTCTATGTCATGAAAAATACATTATCGCTTTACGCCAATCTTTCTACCAGGTTATAAAAAAATACCCTTTTAAAATAGATGGTATTGTTATCCTACCCGATCACTTACATACAATATGGTCTATGGAAGATGATAATTTTTCACTTCGGTGGGAATTAATTAAAAAGAAATTCACTCAAATAATTTCAAGCTCCGAACACAAATCTCGATTATGGCAACCACGCTTTTGGGAACACGTTATTCGTGATGATCGGGATTTTAAAACCCATATTGAATATATTCATTTTAATCCAGTAAAACATAGATTGGTTAATTCACCCAAAGATTGGAAATACAGCAGTTTTCACCAATATGTTAAACGTGGAATTTACACATCCGATTGGGGAGATCAGATAAATTCTACAGGTGATGATATGGGGGAACCATAATTTTTAATTTCGGCACCCGTAGCCTGGACGACTTGTCGGCCAGGTTATCATATTTTCCCGGCCGCATGACCTAAAGGTCATTTTGTCCGGGCTACATCAAAGCCAGACTAAGTTATTTTATATTTCCCGGCCGCATGACCTAAAGGTCATTTTGTCCGGGCTACATCAAAGCCAGACCAAGTTATTTTATATTTCCCGGCCGCATGACCTAAAGGTCTTTTTGTCCGGGCTACATCAAAGCCAGACCAAGTTATTTTATATTTCCCGGCCGCATGACCTAAAGGTCATTTTGTCCGGGCTACATCAAAGCCAGGCCAGGTTATCAGATTTTCCAGACCGGCAGATCTACATCAAAATTAAGCTTCAGGTTTGGCTTCAACTTTCTTGGCAATTAACGAGTAAAACGTCGGCACCACAAATAAAGTCAAACAGGTGCCCAGCGCCATGCCGCCAATAATCACCCAGCCGATTTCACGGCGGGCGATGGAACCAGCACCATGGGATAATACTAATGGCAGCGCACCAAAGATCATCGCACTGGCAGTCATTAAAATCGGCCGCAGTCGAATGCTCGCTCCTTCGATCGCCGCATCAAATCTCGACAAGCCGCTTCTTTGCCTGATATTAGCAAAATCCACAATCAAAATGCCATGTTTACTAATCAAACCCACCAACATTAACAAGCCCACTTTGGTATAAATATTCAAAGCACTTCCGGTTAAATACATTACATATAAAGCACCGGTAATCGCTAACGGTACACTTAACATCACAATCAATGGATCACGAAAACTATTAAAATGCGCGGCCAATAATAAATAAATCAACGCCAATGCAAAAACAAACGCATGGAATAACGCACCTTGTGAATGAACGTATTGGCGTGTTTGACCAATAAAATCATAATTAAATTTTTCTGGCATATGCGTGTTAACATAACCTTCTAAAAAATTCAGCACCTGCCCCATGGTATAACCATTAGCTATACTCGCCTTTAATGTCGCTGAATGTACCTGTTGAAATTCATCTAAACTTTCTGGCATGACATTTTTGGTAATTTTCACCACATTTGACAGCGGCACCAAATCACCGGCAATGGTTTTCACATACATCATATTAATACTATCGGGCATCAGTCGATATTTGCGAAATACTTGCGGAATGACTTCATAACTATAACCAAAAGTGCCAAAACGATTTAACGTCGGTTCTCCCAGCATAATCGTTAATGTATTGGAAATTTCACTGACTGGAACGCCGAGTTCAGCCGCCTTATCGCGATTAATTAACACATTAATATTGACTTTATCCATACGAAAATCAGTGTTCGGGTCCGAAAGTCCTGGATATTTTTGAGCGACCGCTATAAGACGCTGCATTTGCTCATTGAGCTCACTGTAAGGCGCAATACTTTTTAACACGAACTTCAATGGTTGCCCCGGAAGCGCGCCTGGAATCGGTGGCATTTTAACTGCGATGGATAATAAGCCAGGAATTTTATCCATTTCATGCCGCACTGTCTTTATCACTTGGTCTTCGGAACGTTTACGTTCATTTCTAGGCTTTAACAATACCCAGGAATTCGCCACATTGGTACCAAATAATGGAATGGCATTGAGTAAACCATACGCTTGATGTTCTGGAAGATCGCCATAGATTTTGTTAAAAGACGGTGAATACTTCATCATATAATCTAAATTTGCGTCCCCTGGTGCGATGCCAAGACCAATAATAACTCCTTCGTTTTCTGTTGGTGCCAATTGTCCCGGCGCCGATTCATATAACTCTAAACCACCTAATAATAATAATATATAAACCGTAAATACTAGCCAACGCATGCTCATTACTTCAGATAAAAGTCGCTTGTACATTCCTCTAAATTTATCAAAAACACGATCCATCCTGGCCGTTAATGATTTCTCACTAAATTTTGAAGGGATCAACTTGGTACACATCATCGGAGAAACATACAAAGCTAAAATCCCTGAAATAATCACCACCAAAGACATGGTAAAGGCAAACGGTTTAAATAGAGCGCCTGGCACACCGGGCACAAAACCAATGGGGGTAAAAACAATGGCCACCGACAAAGTCATAGTGATAATTGCAAAACGCAACTCATAAACCCCATCGACTGCAGATTGAAAACGTGAAAATCCAAGCTCCATATGTCGATGAATATTTTCAACCACCACAATGGAATCATCGACCACCAAACCAATCGCAATCACCCATGCCAGCAACGTTAAGGTATTGATACTGTAATGCAACACCGACATTAACGCCGCAGCACCTAAAATAGATAGAGGAATCGTCACCATCGGCACCACAATGCTGCGCAATGAACCGAGAAAAAGAAACACCACCAGAAATACAAAAAGACCCGCTTCAGCAATCGTTAAATACACGTCCTGAATTGATGCTTTAGCAAATTGCGTCACATTCCAAACCAGCTTTAATTGCAGCCCCGGAGGCAGTAAAGGTTGTATATCATGCAGTGAGGCTACAACCCGTTTCGCTGTATCCAGTGAGTTAGCTTGGTCCGTGGTCAATACGCCAATCATTACACCCGGCTTGCCATTTGCAAATGCATTCGTTAAATAATTCATTGAACCCATCCGAGCATCACCAATATCTTTAATTTTTATATAAGCCCCATCGCTCGATTTAACAATGATGTTATTAAATTCTTTTGCTGAAGATAAATTGGTGCCGGCAGTTACATCGAGCCTCGCATACGGGGTATTTAATGTGCCTGATGTCGAGCGCATGTTATGCGATAATAATGCATTCACCACGTCAGATGCGGATATTCTCATCGCCGCCATTTTAATCGGATCTAACCAAATCCGCATCGCGAATTCACGCCCGCCAAACAATTGTAAATTGGCCACGCCTTTTATCGCTTCAAATCTGGGTGCCACAACATGTGATATATACTCTGACATTTGTTCCATGCTAAGCTTCGTGCTCAAGGTACTGATATATAAAATGGCACCAGTTGCTGCTTGATTGGGATTTACTTTTTTAACGATTGGGCTATTAATGTGTTTGGGTAATTTCCAATTAATACTGGCTATTCGTGCATTAATCTGTGGCAATAGTTTATCGATATCAACACCCAAAAAGAATTTCAGCGTGATTTCACTTTGATTTGGAATGTTTTTGGAGCTAATATAATCCAAATGTTCCAACCCACTTAAGGCTTCTTGCATAGGAATCGTTACAAAGCCTTCCATGGTTTTAGGATCAGCGCCAGGAAAAACCGTTGTAATCACAACTTTGTACGATGGCAATAACGGATATTGCCGAACAGGTAAAGTTAAATAAGAAGTAATGCCCAATAATACAATTAACAAACACAGCGTAATTGCCAATACTGGCCTTTGAATAAATAGTTTAAGCCCCATCATAATTATGTTCTTTTAATTTAACGGTAAGTGCGCCTTTATCGGTGACTTTAACGTTTTTTTGAATTTTTAACTGGCCGGCACTGACTACAACATCACCGACTTTTAAACCTTCTATAATAGCTACTTGATCTTTGCGCTGATTCCCAAGTTTTACAAAAACCTTTTTCGCATATTGGTTTTCTATTCGATAAACATAGGCGCCATGTAAAGACTGCACCACTGCAGTTTGTGGTACCACAATTGCTGTACGTCGCGTATCTAAAAGCACCATTACATCAGCAAACATCCCGGGCAATAATTCTTTTGATTCAATGCTAGCGCGCACGTCTAACATTCGCGTTTTATGATTTATCAATGGGTTTATCGCATAAACATTTCCATAATAAATATGATCACCATTTTCCCCAGTTTTAATTAACACTGGCGTATTGATTTTGATGCGTTTGAAATATTTTTGTGGAATTGCAAAATCGACTCGTAAATGATCGGAGGCTTGAAACGTCGCCAAGGAATCTCCCATCAACACATAATCATTCACATTAATTTTATTGAGGCCAATAACACCATCAAATGGCGCGTAGATATTAGTCAGCGTCAATCGTGCCTCAATCGCTTTCACCCTGGATTTAGCTAATACCAAGTTAGATTGCGCTTGAATATAACGCTCTTCGGAAACAGCTTTTTCGGCATACAGCTGCTTCATCCGTGTATACATAAAGGTGCTGATTTCAATTCGCGATTTCGCTTCGTTTAACTCAGCTTCAAGCACATCAGGATAAATAACATACAGAACTGTGCCTTTTTTAACATATAATCCTGCTGGTACCAGAATTTTAACCACGCGGCCAGTCACTTGAGCACGCAAAGTCACGCCAACTTTTGAGGATATCGTGCCTACAGAGCCTACCATTACTGGCCATGGAACTTGTTTGGCTTTGGCGAAAGCGACGACAGTGGCTTTGGCGGGTGGTTTGATCAGAGCTAAGGTGTTTTGGTGATGTTTGAGTAAATAAAAGCCAACCACAATGGCTGCTATGATTAAAACTGCAAATATTATGCCAAATTTAGAGCGCATGACAGTCCTTTGCCTAACCTCAAAGTATCATTATATCATATAGATGGTTTAAAAATAGCGCTTTTGATAAGTGTTTAATATTGCACTAATCCTTGTTGGGTATAATAGTTAATATGAGAAAACCATGGCATCAATTAAGCAAGGAAGAGTACGACTTTGTTCAACCTGGAAAGAGATACGCACTAACTGAAATGCAAGCCGTTGCTGTTGGTTTGCTTGACGAATCAAAAGCGGTTGAGGCCACCCATTATCAGCTTTGCAACAAGGAGCCAACAAAACTTGATGGGTACACACACAAGAATACTTCTCTAAGCCTATTTTCTCACACAGAGTCTCAGCGTCAATCTGCGTTGCTAGCAAGTGCCACTGATCTTGCTGATGACCAACATTCTATTCAGACAATGCTGGAAAAATTTAAGCGAATGAATTTTAAAGTTAATCGTTTACTGATTCCAGTATACGAACAATCAACCTATTCAATTATTAATAAACAACGTAAACATTGGACTTTACTTTGTATTGATTTTAATGAAGATGCAAACCCCGTGGTCACATTTTACGACCCCAAACCTTATGTGGGTTATAATATTTCTTCTATTGAAACCCAAGTCCTTAATGTATATCCCGAGGCGCAATTTGAAACCGAATACGTTGGTAAACAAGGCTATTTTAACGATACCGAGTTTGGATTACACGTCGCGCAATTTTGCAAATCGCTAGCTGCTGGCAGAGAACTTAATACACACTATAAGATTGGCTCGGATTTGCAGCATCAACATTGGAACGCGTACACATCTGTAGCCGAGCCGGGTCTTGCTGCTGTCGCTCAAGGCTGGTCTTTTATAGGGTTTTGGCGACATTATCAAAATACGATTCTTACCGCTGCAGCAATTGCGGGTCTTATACTAGCCACTGTCGCTGTCACCGCGCTTACTTTGGGTATCGGTGGCGCTGTGATTGCTAGCATTGCCGCAGCGTTAACGTTAGGCGCACACGGAACTGGCGGTGTTGTGCTTGCAGGCGCTATTGCTTTTGCTGCTGTTCCCGCACCGGTCGTAACTGCTACCTACGCACGCGCACGATTTTATCCCAAAAGTGAAGATAACAAAGTGGATACAAGTTGTTGTGATGATCCAAGTGATTTTGAGTTTCAATTAAATGTGACTTAACCCAACAGGTGTTTTAACTAAAGAAAAATTATCTTCCATAGAGGCGCTCAAGTATATTTCCTCCCTCAATAAGCGATGTGCTGTTTGTTATAGATATCAAATTTTCAAAGTGGAATTAGATTCAGCCAGTGATTGATGCGGCAGAGCTGCCTACTTCGCCTATTTCGCCTATTTCGCCAAGACCGGCGCAGATCTTCTCAAAACATTCCACCGCGTCATCCACAAGGCGCGCTGTTTTAGGTTTAAAAAGGCCGCAAGTAAATTTATGAATGAGTTTTCCAAAGCCCGATCGATGTATATTTAAATTCTTATGTTTAAGCTCAACAGAGTGACATGACCCATCTCGTAATTGCGTTAAAAGCAATAGTGCAGCTTTAGGATCTGCTCTATGTTTGATGATTAAATTCAAACAATAATCCAACGCTTTCATTTTACCGCTGGTTATCTTATACACCTCTCCTTTTCCATGTTTAAAATTATCGCGGCAAGTAATGGATTGTTTTTCTTTCGCTAGCTTTTCATAATGCGCGGATAGCTCGGTTTCGACCTTAGTCACTTCTGGCGGCAAGGTGATAGCCATGAGCGTCTCTCCGTTGGTAATTTGAGTCAGTATAACAACGCATGAAAACTTAAGTAAATATTAAGGGTTGGCTCTCTAGCGGACTTTTCATCACCTCTGTTTTCAACACGGAACTTAACGGCTCTCCATAACTTGGGGTCCCCTGACTTTATCCGCAATGACGGGGCTAACTCCAAATACTAGACTATGCAAATCAAAAACTAACCTGGGTTATCGGCAATACCAGTGCCGGCCACAGGGCACAGGCAAATATAAAATCAATATGTTAGGCGAACTGTTGCCCTCTTACTCAAGGAGTTATGACAGCAAATGTAATGTCAGGCAATCTGTAGTGCCACAAGAATATGCTATATTTTTATATATGTATGTAATCATGCAGTTCGTCATTTTAAAGCTGAATTTACAAATCTTATCTGTAATTTTAAAGGGAGTTTTAACTTTAGGAGAACGGTGATGCGAAATTTTAAGCGATTACATTTCAAAGATACCAATAGACATTATGTTTATTGTGGTAGATTTTTTCTAGTATTAATTGGAGTTGTTACGTTGATTTTGTTTAACGCAAAAGCTTTTGCGTCGAGCTGGACTTTTTGTGTGCAAAATTGTTCGTCATACGATCTTGCCATTCCTAACTTCCCAGTTAACGGTTTGGTACCAAAAAAGAGTGGTGGCAACTGGGGGCCATATTGCAAAACACTTAGTACAGGCACTCTTTCCTCAACCAGCTACGCTTTTCCATTCAATAATCCAAATGGAGCATCGATGACCTTTACTGTTTATAATCATTTTTTCGATTATGGAGCGAAGGTAAGTATTACCCCTGATAGCCTAAATCTCTTATATATGACATACGTGGGTGGCGGGGGCCTAGGAGACAAAGTGGTTGTTATTGTGAATGACAAGAGCAGTGGAAGAACCGGGGGGTGTAATTAGATCGCTCAAGTAAGGAAGTTTTTAAACTGTTAAATCACGTTTAGTTAGCAGTTTTTGCTGATTTTTGTAACGCCCTTTAAATTGTTTTTGATTCTGAAATGCCACTTTAATCGCTTCTTCAGGCTTAACGTTGGTAAGCATCATGTTTTCATATTTGCTCGCTAACAAATCAATAAATTAGCTGTGAGCCAGTGCGCTTAGGTTTTTCAAAACCGTATGCGATCGATAAACTACATGTAGTTTATCGATCGCATACAAATAATTATATACGTGCTCTATTAACCTGTCTGTCGCGCAATGCTAATTTTATCTTAAAATCAGGCATGTAAGATTCATGTAATTTGAATCAAATATTCGGGAAATAGGCCTGTTTGGGCATATTAGCAGGGTGTAGCGTGGATCAAAATCCTAAGAAAGTTATTCTCCAAATCCGACATTTAATTCCACCTTAATATTTGTGTGATACCTTAAAGTATCTTTGAAGCACTAAGGTTAACTAATGCGCAATAACGTCAATGCAGCCCCCTATGATATTAATGAGTTTGTTAATCCGGTAGAGCTAGCCACCAAGGTATTATTTTCTCATAAAGTCGATAGACGAATACACGAAGTAACTGGGTCAGAATGGTTTTGTAAAGAAATGTTAGAGCCACGTGTGTCGCGGCTAGAATTTTTAGCGCAAGAACTTTTTAGGGCTTTTATCCCCTATCATCCTCAAACCAAGCTTGCAGTTAATCAACAGACAAATATCACTTATCTTTTGTCGGAAGCAGTTAAAGGGTATCGCCATTTTCCTGAAGATGTTTCTGACTTCACAAAAGAGAACTATGCCTATTCTGGCCTAGGTCAAGTGTTGGTAAATGCGATTTTTTTACAGGAGATTGATCTTAAAAATGGGAACATTTCTCTCGATCACCGGGGTCGTGTAATTAAAATTGATGGTGATTGGTGTTTTGCTAGCATCAGAGATGAAAGCAAATTCCCTTTAAAGGCGTGCCCAATTACTAAAGAATTACTGATGAACTTACCTTTCCCCGTTGGATATGCCGCTTATCAGTGGCTTGACTTTAAAATAATGGGAGCTAACTTTCCAACAAGTGACCTGGTGGATTCCTCTTTATCTGCTAATAGGCAGTTTAACCAGGAGATTTTTGAAGCAATTTTTAAGATCCTTTTAACCCCAAAGATTTTTTTCGAACGCATGGTGGATTCGTGCATTTCAGCAGGGGGTGAACGCTACTTAACGTTTTTAATAAACAGGCGTGATGAATTAGCAGAACAAGCTAGGCTCATGCCTGGATTTCAAGCCTATCTCGCTTTTGAAAATGCAAAACAAATAGCTCGTCTGCACTGCAAGCACTTGTGTGAGTTTGCAGTTAATAAGGGGCATAAAATCATCCCCGATGAATTACAGCTAAATTTTGTTAAAGCGTTTGAACAAGAGTTGGCAACCCTGAAGTTGCCAAAAGCCACGGAGGAAAAAGCTTCAGAGCCCGAGACGTTAAGGGTGGAGGAACAAACCTTTGAAATGACATTGAATTGGCTTTTCACAGAGATCCAATCATTGCATGAAAAAAAGGAGTATAATCGTAACTACTTGTTGTGTGCAAAAGCAGCTGAAGGGATGCACGCTCAACTCAGTGAAAAATTTAGGCAGTTTAAAAGCCTTGATGTTAATGCCAAAAGTGATCAGGCGCTTAGGTTTGTTAACGAATGCCGGCAAATTATTAAGCGTACAAAATATGTTTTTAAGAAATACTTAAAGCCCGCAGCTCAACCTAAAAAAGAAGCGCTAGCAGCCTTAGGGCTTACTTTGACAGGTGTTGGGATCTTTTATTATTCTTATAAAAGTGTAAAAAATTATAGAAGGGTAGGCAGGTTTGGCTTGTTTCCAGAAAATAATGACTTAGGGGTTTGCCGATCTGTTAAGCAGGCATTAATGCCAATACAAAATGCCTACAAAGGATAATGTTATGAAGGATGGAATATTTAATTTGGAAAAAATTGAAAAGAGAAATAAACTTGTTAAGGCCTATTGGAAGGTGATAGTTGCGGCCGAAAAGGCTAGCACTACAGAAGAAAAAGATACCTTGATGCAAAAAGCCTCTGAGCTACATGAAATAATTGAAAAACTGTGTCCATCAGAAGAGCTTTTAGCCACGGTACGAGGTGAAGTCGCGAATCGTAGTATTCCTTAACAAGAGACTTTGTTTTGGCTGGGGCACGCAGCTTTTTACAAAATAAGCAACGAATATCAAGTGTTTTTCTCGGTTACTTAATAATTGCTTAATTTTTTACTGGTACAGTAGTCATCAAGAAGAAGCAACATCAACATCCCGCTTGATATTTAGTGTTGTTAAATTTAGTTAGCTTGCTTACTTTAATAAGTAAGTTGTTGTAAACACTTCTCTGGGATTCATTATTAACAATATGGGCAATGAGGACAATGAGAACGTATAGATTATATTTAGAAAATTTTGGTGATAAAAATTTATCTTTAAGTGATATGTTAAAAAACCCTGACCCTGTCTCTGCCTCTGAGTGTGAATCTAATAAGAGAATGCATAGATTACCCGTTTTCACGATATGGCAAAAGCTAGAAGGCACGGTGCCGTCTATTATGAGCAGACCGAAAATAGATCTGATCATTAACTCTAACGCCCTAGACAGTGAAGAGGTTAACCATTTGCTAGATCAGGTTGATGAAGCTGGATTAGATATTATAGGCCTATCTTTTTGGGGAGTATACACTGATGGATTAATTGATGATGAATTAAATGATGACGAATATCTAAGTCAGCAAGCTATGGGAGCATTTATAAGTCAGTTTATCAAAAGGCCACATTTACTAGATTGTTTAGAAGTACTTAGCTTCATTGAAACAAATGAACATCAGACTGCTATAGCTAAAGCAATTCTAGATGTGAAAAATAATGTGACTAAGGTTAATTTTAATTTTAGCTACGCTAGACAAGAACCTTTTGAGTATGGTGCTCAACAGTTTTCGTCATGCCTTGAGAGTTTGCTTAAGGTGTTATTGGAAGGTAAATATAGTAGAGTAAAACAGTTATCGTTTGATGGAATAGATTTCATGTTTGCTTCAGTAGAATTGTGGGATTTAAAAGCTACCATGGAATATCTGAAAAAACTAAAATCATTAGAAGTGATTTCTTCGTCTAGCAAAGGGATGGATATTCCTTTAATGAATCGCATCGCTTCCCTTCTAGATGATGTAAACAAGGAGCGCGCTACCTTAGGGTTTCAACCTATTGTACTTGATCCTGATATTGAGAATTTGATGGGAAGTTTTCTCCCTTTTTTAACAAACAAAAAGATAGAGACAATCGGGAAGATGTTAGAAACACATCTGTTGCGTCCTCAGCAAGAGGGGGGTGCTGCAGGTGCTCAAGAAGGAGGAGATGCTCCCTCTTCGAAGAGAGCGCGCCTTTAATAAAAAAGAAAACAAGTGTCATTTAGCATCTTCTGGGGCGCTATACACAAAACATCCCGACCAGGCTACAAGTACTGCTATTTAACAAAAATTTAATCCGCCCCTTGATATTTTATGCGGAAATAATAACTTATTGAAATAAAAACTATTACTGACACCAGCATCGCTCTATGATGATCGCTTCTTACAAAACAAGCGAAACACCATGAGAACCAAACCAAAGAACCCCTACACACAAGCAGCCATTACACTCGGCTCAGTCGCACTCGCCGCCATCCCAGAAAGTATCGTCACACACCCGCTCGTACTTTTGTATAATCAAATTCAAACCAAAGGCGACCCATCCATCAAGAATGCTGTAAAAAGGCAAGCTCAACTGGGACTCAGAAATAGCTTAAAAAGCTTTCCACCATTTTTAGCCAATCGCGTCCTAACACGCACAACGGGTCTTGGATCAGGCTACGCTGCTAAAGGTTACTCTCCCCTAGAAAAAGCAGCATTTGCTGCTGGCATAGAAACCTCAGTCACCAATGGCTCCGTCACTCAATATCGATTGGCTGGTATTTACCCCAAAGCGATTTTAAATCAAAACAAAGCCTCTGTTCGTGATGCAAAAAAATCGATGTTTAAAATCCATCTTTCAAAAAATTTAGTCACCTACACTGGGGTTTTTGAACTGCGTCATCACTTAGGACCAATTTTACAAAAAAACACTGAACTCTCCGAAACTCAGTCTTACGCACTAGCAACAGGTATAGCAGCTGCAAGCGTTCAACCTGTGACAAGTTGGATTGACACCGTGATGACAACCACTGGAATCGGTGCTTACAAGGCTGGCGTTGCAGGACTAAAACCACCTACCTTCTTTGAAACGATAAACCAAGTAAGACAATACCCCGCCGCTACTCACGCAACAATCATGCTAGCGCGAATGGGTATATTTTGCTTTACTTATGGTTTTGTCGACGTTTGCGCTCATAAAATTTCAGAAGAATTAGAAACAAGGGTTATGAAACGACCTTTTTGATAAGTCTGTTTTTGGTAACCGCTTGAGGTAATCTTTATGCGAATACGTTACGTGATTATGCTGTCAATGAAGAAAATTTTCCAGCTCAAAAAATAGCTGTCTATGAAATCGTGAACGGGTTGTGTCGCACTCTCAACGAATCCGATATGATTCCACTCTAATTAGTAGAGGTCATGATCAAGGCAGGCCGGGCCCCAGTTATCGCTGAACCCGAGTCTTGCTCCACGGTTTAACTTGCCAATGGGTACTGACGGTAGCGACATGATTTTTATCCAGGTCATAGACTTCGCTTTTAAGTTCCTGCATAACTTTGTCTTGTTCGCTCAAACGCGCAATCATTGCTTCTGAATCTGAAATAGATAGTTTGCAAATTGCATTTAAATCTTTTTTAGCTTGGTAGTGATATTCCACTTCCATTTTAGCCATAATAACGCGATATGTTTTGCCCGAAAAATGCTGACACAGACTTAAACCCGCAGCCAATTCACCAATGGTGGCGATGGCGCAAGCATGAATTCCGCGCAGATGATTGAAGTTTTTTTTGCTATAAGCGGCAAAGGTTTCAACCATATCATTATTAATTTTGCTGACGATAAATTTATGCGGCGAATTAAACGGCAGTGCGAATTTTAATAAAAAATTTAATTTCCAACGCAAAAAAGGCGATTTTTGCGCGTCTTGTAGCATTTTTTGTAGATTCATATTACTTCCTTGTTGTTCTGTTCCCTACGTCAACACCAATTCTGACACCCGACGCCTTAACGACTTGTCGGCCAGGTTTTTATTTTCCCGGCCGCATGACCTAAAGGTCACTTTGTCCGGGCTACATCAAAGCCAATTCTGGCACCCGACGCCTTAACGACTTGTCGGCCAGGTTTTTATTTTTCCGGCCGAGAAGATCGACCGGGCTACTTCTATTTTTTCTTTTTAGGAATGTATAAGTCCGTCACCGTTCCTTCAAAAATCTCGGTCGCCATCATAATTGACTCTGATAAGGTTGGATGCGGATGAATGGTTAATGCGATATCTTCGGCATCACAACCCATTTCAATCGCTAATGCCACTTCAGAGATTAAATCCCCAGCATTAACACCAACAATACCTGCGCCAACTACAGTATTATTTTCATCAAATAATAACTTAGTAAAACCTTCGCTACGATTCAGTGACAATGCCCGCCCACTGGCCATCCACGGAAATACGCCTTTTTGCACTTTAAGACCTTTATCTTTAGCTTCGCGCTCAGTCATCCCAACCCATGCAATTTCCGGATCGGTGTAAGCTACCGATGGAATGACTTTGGCATCGTTAAAATGTTTCTGACCACTCACCACTTCAGCGGCTAATCGTCCTTCGTAAGTGGCTTTATGTGCCAACATCGGATTACCAACCACGTCCCCTATCGCGTAGATATTTGCAACGTTGGTCCGCATTTGTTTATCCACTGCGATAAATCCGCGTTCATCAACTTTAACGCCCGCATTTTCTGCACCAATTACTTTGCCATTCGGGCGACGACCCACGGCTACTAAAATGCGATCATATTTAACCGGTGATTTCGGTGCATTTTCACCTTCAAAAGTGACATAAAGCCCGTCTTTTTTCGCCTCAACTTTGGTGACACTGGTTTTTAACATAATGTCATAGCGCTTTGATATGCGATTATAAAGCGGTTTAACCACATCCGCATCCGCTCCCGGAATAATCTGATCTTGCATTTCTACTACGCTGATTTTGCCACCGAGTGCATGATAAACCGTTGCCATTTCAAGTCCGATAATTCCACCACCAAGAACTAATAAGTGGCCTTTAACGTCTTCTAATTCAAGCGCACCGGTTGAATCAATAATACGAGGATCTTCAGGAATAAAAGGCAATTTCACTGGTATTGAACCAACCGCAATAATGGCATCGGTAAAACTAACCAATTGCTTTTTGCCGTTACTATCCACTTCGATCGTGTTTTTATCTTTAAAGGTTCCAAAGCCATTAACAATTTCAACACCACGTTGTTTGGCCATCATTTTTAAGCCGCCGGTTAGCTTTTTAACCACGGAACTTTTCCATTCACGAACTTTATCAACGTCAATTTTTGGTTGACCAAAATCAATACCGTGCGCTTTTACATCGTCGGCTTCATCAATCACTTTTGCAACATGCAGTAACGCTTTCGAGGGAATACAACCTACATTTAAACAAACACCACCGATATTTTCATAGCGCTCAATAAGCACTACTTTTTTACCTAAATCTGCTGCACGGAAAGCTGCTGCATACCCACCCGGGCCGCTACCTATTACTGCAACATCAGCTTTAATTTCTGTCATTTTCTTCCTCGTATATTTTTTGTTAGTTCAATTAAATAATCATTACAAAAGCATGGTGCGAATATCGCTTAAATGTTTACTGAGCGATACTAGGAATCGTGCGCCCGCTGCACCATCAATCACACGATGATCGTATGATAAACTCAAAGGCAACATCAAACGTGGTTGAAACTCACCATCGATGTACACAGGTTTAGTTTCGGTGCGTGAAACACCGAGCATTGCCACTTCAGGTGCATTGATAATCGGCGTAAATGCAGTGCCACCAATACCTCCCAGACTGGAAATGGTAAAGCAACCGCCTTGCATCTCGGCCAAGGATAGACCTTTTTCACGCGCTTTTAAGCTGATTTCACCTAATTCTTTGGCTAATTCTAGCAAACCTTTTTTATCGACATCACGAATCACCGGAACCATTAAACCTTTAGGCGTATCAACTGCCACACCAATATGAAAATATTTTTTTAAGATTAGCTCACTGCCATCGGGCCCAAGGGATGCGTTAAAGCGTGGGAATTCTTTTAATGCAGCAACAGCCGCTTTCAGTAAAAAGACCAGTGGCGTTAAGCGAATGCCCGCTTTCAACGCTGGGCCTTTTTCGCGCTGACGAAAAGCTTCAAGTTCTGTGCTATCTGCTTCACCAAACTGAGTGACATGCGGAATAGTGACCCAATTGCGAGCCATATTGGTACCGGTTAATTTTTGAATTTTGGTCAGCGGTTCTTTTTCAATTTCACCAAATTTAGCAAAATCAATTTTAGGTGCAGGCGCGATATTTAGACCACTGCCACCACCGCCAGCTGCAACTTTTAATTGAGATTTCACAAACTGCTGCACGTCTTCTTTAACAATACGGCCTTTAGCACCGCTGCCATTAATTTTAGTTAAATCCACACCAAATTCATGTGCCACGCGACGCACACCTGGTCCTGCATGAACATTACCGCCTGCATAACTTGGTGCTGTGTCTTCAACCGTCAGCGTTGCTTGTTTTGATGGAGTCGCCACTGCTTGCTCTTGAACGGGCGGCACTGTTTCTGTTTTAGCTGCCGGCGCGCCAGTGGTTTTTAGCAGTAAAATCACATCACCTTCGCCGACTTTATCACCGACTTTAATTTTAACTTCACTGACAACACCCTTCATTGGGGCTGGAACATCCATAGTCGCTTTATCGCCTTCGAGTGTAATTAATGCGTCTTCCACTTCAATTTTATCACCTGCTTTAACCGACACTTCAATCACATCAACATCTGCTGCACCACCAATATCTGGAATTTTAACTTCAATAATGCTGGATGCTGCTGTTGGAGCTGGTGCTGATTTTGCTTCTGCTTTTGGTTCTGGTGCTGGTGCTGGTTTTGATTCTGATTTTGGTTCTGGTTTTGGTTCTGCTGGCGCTTTATCATCTGCACCATCGGCAACTTCTAATGTCAATATCACTGAGCCTTCGGCTACTTTATCACCGACTTTTATATTTAACGCTTTAACCACGCCGCCCATCGGTGCTGGAACATCCATCGTCGCCTTATCACCTTCTAGAGTGATTAGTGGCGCTTCTGCCTCGATACGATCACCCGGTTTCACTAAAATTTCGATAACGTCAATATCTTCTGCACCACCGATGTCTGGCACTGAAATTTGCTCTATGCGATTACCCACGCTTGTCTCTCCTCAATCACAAAAATAAATATCCCCCGCGACAAACCGCAGGGAATAAATTTAACGGGTTATAGGATCATCCCGCTCGGCGTCTATTTTTAATTTTTTCAACGCATCCACAGCCACTTTAGCTTCTAATTTACCGTCATCAACTAAGGCTTTTATTGCTGTGTAGACAATATTTTTTGTATCCACTTCAAAAAAATCACGCAACGTGTCACGCGTATCACTGCGGCCAAAACCATCTGTACCCAACACATAGTAGGGCTGCTTAATACCTGCGCGAACTTGATCTGCGTATAAACGAATATAATCGGTCGCTGCAATCACAGGTCCTTTATGGTCTTTTAGACATTGTTCCACATGGCTTTGTTTAGCTTTTTTATCTGGGTGCAAGCGATTATATCGTCGCACCGAATTAAGATCACGATGCAGCTCATTAAAACTGGTGGCACTCCAAATATCAGCACTTATTTGATAGTCTTTTTCTAATATTGCAGCGGCTTTAATGACTTCATTTAAAATAGTACCTGAGCCTAACAGGGCGACTTTATTCTTGCTCGCATTGCCTTTTTTAAATAAGTACATACCTTTAACAATGCCCTCTTCCGAGCCTTCTGGCATTGCCGGGTGATGATAATTTTCATTCATGCCGGTTACATAAAAATAAACATTTTCTTGATCTTCATACATGCGTTTAAAACCATTACGAATAATCACTACCATTTCATAGGCAAATGTTGGATCGTAGGAAACGCAATTGGGCACCGCACTAAACATCAAAAGATTGTGTCCATCTTGATGCTGTAAACCCTCACCATTTAATGTGGTTTTACCTGCGGTTCCACCGATAATAAATCCTCGCGCCAGCATATCACCTGCAGCCCAAGCCAAATCACCAAAACGTTGGAAGCCGAACATCGAGTAATAAATAAAAAATGGAATCATGGTAACAGCTGACGTCATATAAGACGTGGCAGCAGCAATCCATGAGGACATGGCACCGGATTCACTAATCCCTTCTTGCAACAGTTGGCCTTTTTCAGCTTCGCGATAATACATCAGCTGCTTTTTATCTTCTGGTTCGTAGAGCTGGCCAAACGGGGAGTAAATACCAATCTGGCGGAATAAACCTTCCATACCAAAGGTACGACATTCATCTGCCGCAATTGGCACGATGCGATCTTTAATGGTTTTATCTTTTAATAAGGTTGATAACACGCGGACAAATGCCATCGTAGTTGAAAATTCTCGATCGCCGCTGTCTTGCAATAAGGCCGAAAAGTCTTCGAGCTTAGGTGTTTTAAATTTCTCATCTACCGGATGACGCGCCGGCAAATAACCGCCTAGTGCTTCACGCTGGCCATGTAAATATTTTGATTCAGCACTGGTTTTTTCAGGTTTGAAATAAGGTAATGCCTCCACTTGATCTTCTTTAAGCGGAATATCAAAACGCTTTGCCATGGTATGCAGATCTTCTTTCGATAATTTCTTGGCGTTATGCGCGATATTTTTAGCCTCACCTGACGCCCCCATACCATAACCTTTAATTGTTTTGGTAAGAATAACTGTCGGCTGACCTTTATGTTCAACCGCTGCTTTAAAAGCTGCATAGACTTTTTGAATATCATGACCGCCATTTTCTAATGCTGCCAATTCTTCATCACTCATATCAGCTACCAGTTCCAGCAGTTCTGGTGATTTACCAAAAAAGTGTTCGCGTAAAAATGCGCCGTCATGATGCGAAGAATATAATTGAAACTCACCATCGACCATTTCACTGATGCGCTGAATTAAAATACCATTGGTGTCTTTAGCAAACAGTTTATCCCAACCCCTGCCCCAAATAACTTTAATTACATTCCAACCCGCACCACGATAAACGCCTTCGTATTCTTGAATGACTTGACCATTACCCCATACTGGGCCATCTAAACGTTGCAAATTACAATTAAGCACAAAAATTAAATTATCGAGCTTTTCGCGTCCGGCAATGTTTAGCGCCCC
>CAXMUH010000013.1:0-16687 GCA_964196565.1 uncultured Legionellaceae bacterium
TTAAGATTAAGTTAATCTCAATGGGTTAAACTAGCGCTACCAAAAAATCTCTACACAAGGGTACAACCATGTATTTTAAAACTGCGCATTGCTCTGTAAAAACAAAAGCTGGTCGTGAATTTAGTTATGTTAAAACACCACACGATTACGATTCAATTGATACCGCAAGTAAAGCAGTTTTGCATGAGGCTATTTTCACAAAAATAGCAGCAATGGTAAATGCGAATGCAGCTTCTCCTTTAATCGTTCCGGAATGCAAGCTTGATCACAGTCAAGGTCTACCAGGAAAACTTGTTACAGAACCAGTTCCATTTAATCTTTATGAAGATTTTTGCCATGCTTTTTCTAAAAGCCAACTTATCAACAAAGGCTTTGGGGCAGCATTAGCGTTACGCTACGCTCTAAAAGATCCCGATGGTCCTGGCAATACAGGTTTCAATAAAAATAAACAAGAACAGTTTGACCAAGAGGATAATTTTCCCGCTATCACCCAAATTGATTTTGGACTGGCGCACCGTAACTCACCAATTTGCACAGATATATTTAAAGCAAGTGATCCAAATTACGATACACCCAAAGTAGATCCATTTAAACTAGAGCCTAATATCTTAAATAAGATGATCCCCGAGGAAACTAAAGGCTTAGACGGGGCTATTCGCAGCATCCATCCAGGACTCACCAATGGATTAAAACAACAGGATAAAAAGACGCGACAACTTTTTCTGGATGATATCAAAAATATGCTTAGTGCTTACGCTGACAGTGTCACTAACCCTAACTTTAAGTCACGTGTTATGGATGAGCTAGGCATTAATGATTTTGAACCATACGATACCTTTATCAGTAACTTATTAAATGAGGTTGTGGCTCGAGGCAGGCAAATTGAAAAGTTACTACCCTTTTTTAAGCTCGAGCTACGCGATCTTTCCAGAGTCCTAAATAAACAAAGTATTAATATTATTGCTGAATACTTAAGAAAGGTTAATGCAGCAAATATTAGTAAAGATAGCAAAAGAGCAATATCCCCAGCCCACGGTAATCACGTTGTTTTACAGCCAGTTAAGCTCAGCAGTACACGCACTAATGCTGGGATATTCCAGCCTATCCCAATAAGAGCTGTTACACAACAAGAAGCCATGGAAAACTTTCAGCAAGTGTTAAGCCACCTAAGTTTGTGAATACACATCGAAAATACTCAAGAATGTAAATTTATTATCAATTTAAGATTTCTTTAAACTAACTAGCTTATACTAATTATAAGGTAAACTATTTTACTCGGTTTAATAAACTTCGGATCAACTATTTATGCTAATTAATACGCTTAACAACAACAAAGCAGCCCGTGCCCCTAAAGGCACGAGCGGTATGTTGTTTAGCGTTCTGGGCATGACTATGCGCGTCATTCGCCATATTCGCCTGCCTAGTGGCCATTTAACTGATTGAACACACTAGCGCAGGACCCAAAAAAAAGTTCAACTCAGCAAAGTAAGCTGATATCACGGACATACAACTCCTTTGCCTAAACTTCAAATGCACAACCAATTATTTGGTTAGGGAAATGTGCTATAGCCTCAAATTAAAAAAATAAAGCTAGGGGTAGGTTATGAGAGATCCATTAATAGAACAAAAAAAAGAAGAAAAAGAAGTTAATTTAGCGGACGAAATCCCAGAAGATAAATTAAAAGAAATACAACAAGATATCATAGCTGAATACCAACAAATGCTGCAAGGCAAAGACATCGTGCCGCATCGCTACTTGCTGTATGACGATCTTTACAATGGTAAATACAAACAACAATACTTCTCTTGTTTTGGATATGAAAAAGAAAATAACGCTGCTCAGCCTTTTCTGAAATTAGTCAACCGACTCGCGCTAACTCATACAGGTTTCTATAATCAATTCGTTGAAGATTGGGAAAGTAAGGATGCAAACGAGGTAAATACACTTCTTGAAATATTTGATGGAGTCAATAAAAGATCGTATAAAGATCTAAATAAAGCAATCGACACAATCGTTGCAGCATATGCAGAAAACTATGAGGATAATGAAAAACGAAACGTAAATGAAATTAACAAATTTATCAATCAAATCCTAAACTTTAAGCCAAAAAACAAAAATAATGACTATTTTGAACTCTCAGATTTTATCACTGATTTGAAAGGCAGCCATCCAAATATAAAATTACAATATAGAGATATTCTTAAAATAAGAAAATTACGTGAAGACTGTAGAAATGCAGAAGTTAAACTTTCCGGCACTTTAAAAACACTTAAAAAAGACATCAATCACTATCTTTTATCACTTAAAGGTGAAAAGCGAAGAATAACAAGGTTAGACCCAAAAGAGGGGGATGCGTTTCAAGAAAAATATAGAGTAGATAAAATGCTTGACGAAAATCAAATTACAGCAAAACATGCACTAAAAGCGAAAAAAGATCAGCATAAATTTATCTCAAAATTGGTAGGAAGAAACGTAGCAGTAGGCGAAGGTGCCGTGGCAGGTGTCGCCATGGGTGGATTTTTAGCAACACTTGGCGTCGCCGCACCCATCGCGCTGCCCATTGGGGTATTAACTGGGATTGGTGGTGCAATTTGTAACTATTATTTAGTGCGTGATGACACCAATTTGATGCTAAACCAAATTCGTCTTAAGGACATGTTTGGCAAGTTATCTAAAAACGAAAGAGATGTGGCCCTTCTACTTGGCAGCTGCTCACTAGCCACAGGTTTTGTCTATGGTGCACTGTCAGCAATGAAGCTTTACAGCGGTTTATTGATGCCATTATTTACTACCATGCATGCCTCACACACCACAGCAGTTGTTCTAGGCACTGGAATTGCATCACTACCTGTTATGTTTACAGCGATCGGATTTGCCTCGATTTTTTTCTTTGTGATCGCTGACGCGATTAAAAACGATCCGTGGTTAAGCACAAAAACTTATTTTCACAAAAATTATATTGACCTTGGCTGGAGAGAAATGACGCATGGCGAACGATTCTCTACTGCTGTAGGTTGTTTTGGTAATTTCCTTAAATTGATGCTAGGCGTAACAATCAATCTTATCATTACCGTGGTTAGTTTTGGTATATTTCACTCAAGTGGGGTTAAATTGCTTAGCACCATTGCTAATAATAGCATAGCTAATAGCATGTCCATGGCACTTACGATTATTAACTCGTTTATTATAACTGCGTTTGGCTTGCAAAAGATAAATCAAATATTGCAAGAAACAACTTGGAAAGATATCGGTAAAACATTATTTTTATTGGTTCCTTACTATCTGCCTAAATTAACCATGAAAATAGTCTCGCTTGGTTTAGGTGCGCTTTGCGCACTACCGGGCGCTGCTGTACTGGCAATCTCTTCCATTCCCGAATTGCTTGTTCATCTTGTAACGCATACACTACAGATTGCGCTTGGTCTAGTGCACTCCGTACTAAAAATGTTATTAGATTTACCTAAAAATTTGCTAATGCTGCCACCTTTGGCTATTGCCACAATCGGCTTTATTGTAGCGGGTGTGTTGCAAATTATTCGAACTCCGTTTTCGCTGCTGTATAGACAATTGTGCTCTGCAACAGGTACCGATATACTGGCAGGAATGACCAATCCACTTAATTACTTATCAGCGGGGTTAATGAAGATCGCATTTTCTTTATTGGCTGCAACAAACTGGATAAATAATAAGTGTGATGCAACCTATCTTAAAAGTGAATTGTCAAAAGGTTTTAATTGGCTGCAAAATGGAATTGCAGATAGCCGCGCGTATCTAAATCAAAAAATGCAACCTGCTCTAACCGCAGTCTACATCGCTGGACTAGCATTCTATAAAGGATGCACCCAATTGGGAGTATGTAATTTTTTATTTGGATGTCTCTTTGGGTGGATGAATACAAGCACAGATAAAAAGCCCACATCAGAAAATGAAAAGTTACCCAGCAAAAAATTAGCTGAAAAAAATAACGGCATCGAGTTAAACCCTATTCAAAAAAGTGTCATAAGCTCTGCTGAAAAAGCAACGATGTTTGCCAAAGGTTGTGCTGGTTTAAACAGTACAGGGCAAGCGGCGTTAATGGTTGGCAATGCAAGTGTTGTAGCGAGCTCCTTGCACCAAGCAGCAGCCCCAGTGGTTGCCGGCTGTGAATTTTTCTATTCGGTAGCACCCCTCAACATTTCAATCGATGCAACAATTGCGAATGATATGCAAGTAACCCCAGCCCTCCCTGCTGAAGAAAAACAAGACGGAGACGAAAAGGAATATCAAGCCGTCGTGTGCTCCTGAGTAGACCTACTCCGTCATTCCTGCATCGTCATCACTGCGTATGCAGGGATCTCCAGCACGTTGGCACTTGATTCAAAAGATCCCAGCTTTCGCTGGAATGACGCTGCACTTTCGCAAGAATACCGGGAAATATTCAAGTATATTCCAAAGACACATTCTCGCGGCCACATAGATTATATAAATACGTCATCAGATCAGAACTCGGCTTCACCCGCCAATCATCACCAAGCTTAAGTTCAGCAACTGTACCATCACTCTGATATACAATTTTAATCGGACAACGCCCACCCCCAAATTGCGCCAGAACTTTTGGTAATTGATTTAATATTTGATCCGCACCGTCACTACCGGCCACACGAATTGAAAGTGCACGCGCCATTCTAGCGCGGGTTTCATCCAGTGACATGACAGCATCTGCAATCATTTTAATACCACCGGTGTAATCATCTTTAGCAACTGAGCCTTTGACCAAAAATATTAGCGAATTATCGATTTGATCTGCCGCTTGTTGATACACTTCACTAAACAACGTCACATCCACGCGACCAGTTTGATCTTCCAGTGTCATCACGGCCATACGCTTACCTGTTTTTGTGGTAATAACGCGAAAATTTAAAATAATTCCAGCAATAATGACTGCTGTGGTGGATAGCTGCAGTCGATTAATGGTGGTTTTAACCAAGGCTTTAAGCTCATCTTTGCACGACTCTAACGGGTGTCCACTTATATAAACCCCCAGCGCATCTTTTTCACCTTGAAGTCTTTGCAAATCATCCCAAGCTTGTGCGGTTTTATATTCTACCGTAGCTGAATAATCTTGCTGATCGCTTAGCGTATTAAATAAATCATTCTGTCCTTGCGCTTTATTTTTGCGTTGTTGATCGGCATATTTTAACGCCTTATCAATATTAGCATGTAAGACACCACGTGGTTTATTGAAAACATCCAAAGCGCCACTTTTAATTAATGGGTCTAACGCACGGCGCGATAATTTACGCGCATCTGCGCGCTCACAAAAATTAAATAAATTGGTAAATTCACCATAACTTTGCCGGCCCAAGACAATGCCTTCAATAAGTGACTCTCCCACGCCTTTAATAGCGCCCAAACCATAAATAAGTTCGCCCTGCTCATTTACGGTAAAATGATATTTGCCTTCGTTAATATTCGGCGATCGAATCACCAAACCAAGGGATTTGCACTCATAAACAAAACTAACCACTTTATCGGTATTATCCATATCAGATGAAAGTACGGATGCCATAAATTCAGCTGGATAATGCGCTTTCAACCAAGCTGTTTGGTAGGCAATTAGAGCGTAGGCAGCCGAGTGTGATTTATTAAAACCGTAACCGGCGAATTTTTCCATTAAATCGAAAATATATTCTGCAACTTTTACATCAACGCCTTGCTTTTTTGCGCCGCTAATAAATACGTTTCGTTGCTTTGCCATTTCTTCCGGTTTTTTCTTGCCCATTGCACGACGTAAAATATCCGCACCACCAAGCGTATATCCCGCAAGATCTTGGGCAATTTGCATCACCTGCTCTTGATACAAAATCACCCCGTAAGTCGGCGACAATATGGACTCCAAGGCAGGATGGGCGTAATGGACTTTAGCACGACCGTGCTTACGATCGATAAAATCATCAACCATTCCTGACTGTAATGGTCCTGGTCTAAACAATGCAACTAGCGCTGTAATATCATCAAAACAATCCGGCTGTAAGCGGCGAATTAATTCTTTCATGCCGCGCGATTCCAGTTGGAAAACCGCTGTGGTGGAGCATTGCTTTAACAAGTCGAATGTCTTTTTATCGTCAAGCGGAATGTTGGCAATGTCGATTGGCGCTGATTTTAATTTTGCATTGATTGTCGTTAACGCCCAATCAATAATGGTGAGTGTGCGCAGACCTAAAAAGTCAAATTTCACCAAACCAATCGATTCAACATCATCTTTATCAAATTGGGTTAAAACCTGTTCACCATTCGCTTCACAGTAAAGCGGTACAAAATCAGTTAACTTGGTCGGCGCAATAACCACGCCACCCGCATGTTTTCCGGCATTACGTGTAATGCCTTCTAGCTTCATTGCCAAATTAATTAACGCTTGTACTTCTGGCTCTGATTGATAACGACTCGCCAAGTTTTCTTCTTGATCCAGCGCTTTTTGTAAGGTAATGCCCAATTCAAATGGAATCAGCTTAGCAATTTTATCAACAAAACCATACGGCAAACCAAGCACGCGCCCCACATCTCTGACCACAGCTTTAGCCGCCATCGTGCCATACGTAATGATTTGCGCAACCGCATCAAGTCCATAACGCGCGGCCACATATTCAATAACGCGATCGCGACCTTCCATACAAAAATCAATATCAAAATCAGGCATGGACACACGTTCGGGATTTAAAAAACGCTCGAATAATAATTCATGTTGCAGCGGATCAAGCTCGGTAATACCCAATGCATACGCAATAACGGAACCCGCACCTGAACCACGACCCGGACCCACCGGGATTTTTTGTTGCTTTGCCCAGGCAATAAAATCGGCCACAATTAAAAAGTAACCCGGAAAGCCCATTTCAATAATAACGTTAAGCTCGCGATCAAGGCGTGCCTGATAAGGTTTAATCGCCTTAGGTTCTGTTATTTTTAATTTTGTTAATCGATTATTTAAACCAGATTGCGCTTGCGCTTCAAAATACGCATCAACACTTTCACCAAGGGGGGTTGGGAATATAGGCAAAAACACTTCGCCTAAACTAATCGTAACACTGCAACGCTTGGCTATCTCCAATGTGTTCGCGATTGCCTCGGGGATATCCGCAAACAATTCAATCATTTCTTCTGTTGTTTTAAGATATTGCTGATTGGTGTAGTTACGTGGGCGCTTAGTATTATCCAACACATAGCCATCATGAATACAAACGCGCGCTTCATGCGCCTCAAAATCTTGGGCTTTAATAAAGCGCACGTCGTTAGTTGCAACCACCGGCACAGAAAATTTTAACGCTAACTCTAAGCTGTGATGAATATAATCTTCTTGTTCTGATTTTTGAGTGCGTACTAATTCCATATAAAAATGATCAGGAAAAACGGCTTGCCATCGCGCCAAACATTTTTGCGCTTTTTCACTGTCTTTTTGTAATAATGCTCTGCCGATATCACCCTGCTGTCCACCGGATAACACAATTAAACCTTCAGCGGCGATCACCAACCAATCCCAGTGAATGATGGGCTGATTATTTTGCTGCCCCTCCACATACGCGCGCGATAATACTTCGGTTAAGTTGTGATACCCTTTTTGATTTTTGCAAAGCAAAGTGCAATGGGTGATTTCATCATCGACCAATAATAATATATCCGCACCAATAATTGGCTTTAAACCCGCGGCTGTCGCTTTTTTATAAAATTTAACCAAAGCAAATAAGTTAACAAAATCAGTCAAAGCAAGTGCTGGCATTTTTAATTCCAGCGCTCGCTCGACATAATCTTTAATGCGAACGATTCCATCGACCATGGAATATTCGCTGTGAGTACGTAAGTGAATAAACGGCAGCGTCATTAAAGTAATCGATCCTCATTAAGTTGTTTGATCTCTTCTACACTTTCTGGGTCTGAATAAACTCGCTCTAAACGATTTAAACGTTGATGGCGGCTGAGTGCCAAGTTAATTAATTGGTCCAAAAGCTCCGCAAAATCAATATTCGAAGCCTGCCACATTTGTGGGTACATACTAATATTAGTAAATCCAGGAATGGTGTTGACCTCATTAATCATAAGGGTTTTGTCATCTACCAGAAAAAAATCAACGCGTAGCATACCACTACAGCGCAACACTTTAAATGCATCCACCGACATTTGACGAATATTATTAACAACGGCTTGGGCTAGATTGGCTGGCACAATTGTGCTTGCCCCTTTGGCGTCTAAGTATTTTGCATCATAAGAATAAAAATCATGATGGCTCACAATTTCCGCAGGAAGTGATGCCATCGGTTCTTCATTTCCAAGCACGGCGCATTCGATTTCACGCCCTTTAATGCTGGGTTCAATAATTAATCGTGAATCATAACGAAACGCAGCTTCAACTGCTTTAAAAAATTCATCCGCTGTTGTCACTCTGGCAATACCGACGGATGATCCCAGGCTATTGGGTTTTACAAATAAATCTTTGCCTCTAGTGTTGGCAATGTGATCATAAAGCGACTCACTCACATCATCAGCGCTAATCGATACCCAAGGTGCTGTCGCAATTCCATTGGCGCGCAATAATTGTTTGGTGATATCTTTATCCATACACACAGCGGAGCTCAAAACATCATCACCCACACACACTGCCCCCAAAAGTTGTAACAATCCTTGAATGCAACCATCTTCACCATGAGTTCCATGCAGCATCGGAAAAACGCAATCGGTCTCGAAGGTTTTGGTTTGGTCCCGGGCGGAAATAAAGGTCGCTGTTTTTGCTCCAAACTGAACAGACACCGGTGTTAATTCTTCAGCTTGCATCATAGCAGCAAGGCCATTTTGTAAGCACTTTGCAATATCCCGAGTGTAGTACCACGCACCCATATGGGTGATATAAATCATCGATACATCATATTTCTCAGAATTTAACGCCTTAATTACATTCAGTGCTGATTGAATGGATATTTCATGCTCAGTTGATTCGCCACCACACAGGACTGTTACTGATAACTTTTTTGTCACATGCTTCCCTTTATGCTCTGTTGTTTTTATTCATCATAACCATCTCACCTCCCAATTTCGAGCAAAAGCGACAATTTCACAGATTAGTTGGCATTATGGTCATAGCAGTATAAAATATATCAATGGATGAGAATATAAGGATATTTAATCATGCTATTCCACCAACTGTTTGATCCCACATCTTGTACTTTTACTTACCTAATTGCTTCTGGGCTCGGCCGCGAGGCCTTGCTAATCGACCCGGTGCTAGAGCAACTGCCACTGTATGCGCAAATACTGAATGAATTACAATTGCAGTTAGTCTTTACCATTGAAACCCACACCCACGCCGATCATATTACTGCATCGGGCACTTTAAGAGATCAGCTTAAATCTCAAATTGTGATGGGCAATGAAACCGATGCACAATTAATTGACGTGGGTGTCCGTGACGGCGATAGTATAAACTTGGATGGTCTCAATCTAAAAGCAATTCACACCCCAGGCCATACAAAAGACTCTTATAGCTTCTTAATGGGTGACCGGGTTTTTACCGGAGACACCCTATTAATTAAAGGCACTGGGCGTACTGATTTTCAACAAGGTGATGCGTTAGCACAATATGACAGCCTCTTTAATAAATTGTTGAAACTACCAGATCAAACGCTGGTATATCCCGCACATGATTATAATGGCAGGACGGTCAGCTCGATTATTGATGAGAAAAAACACAATCCGAGGTTGCAAGTGCAAAATTCGGATGAATATGCTAGCATTATGTCCACATTAAATCTGGCGCCACCGAAAATGCTTAACATTGCAGTACCCGCCAATTTAAAGTGCGGATTCTAATTTAAACTTTGAGGGCAACAGCATGGCATCCAATAAATCCAAAACAACGGTTTTAATTACCTTAATCATCATTATTATTTTAGCAGTTGTTGGTTATTTTATATTTCGTCCCAAACCTCAAGTTCTAACACTGAGCTCTCCCGTAAAAATAGACACCACGGGACAGCCGACAATTGGCAATGCCAACGCCCCTGTACAAATAGTCGCCTTTGAAGATTTAAAATGCGTTAACTGCAAACATTTTAACAATCAGCTTTATCCTAAAATTAAGAAAAAATACATCGACACCGGTATCGCGCGTTATACATTTATCAACCTTGCTTTTATCCCCGGCTCACTTCCTGCGGCAAATGCAGCTCGTTGCTTGTACAAGCAAAATAAAAGCTACTATTTCCCGTTTGTTGAATACATCTATCATCACCAACCTGGTGAAGAAGTAGACTGGGCTACCATCAGCAAATTATTGCAATTTGCTAAAGCCGCTGCTCCCAAAGCCGATCTTAATCAGCTAAGCACCTGTATTATCACCGGGAAATATAATGATTTTATGCAGAACAATTTAAAAATGGCTACAAAAATAATGCAAGGCCAAGTGGCGACACCAGCGATTTACATCGGGGGTCGAAAGCTTGAATCCTTATCGATGGATCAAGTTGACACGTTAGTTACTGCAGCAAAAGATCAACCACTTCAATAAGGTAATAGCAAATGTTGAAGTCAGTTCGACAATACAGCCTCTACCTTGCTTGGCTTATAGCGCTTATTGCACTACTCATTAGTCTGTTTTCGAGTGAGGTATTAAATATGGCTGTTTGCCATTTGTGCTGGTATCAGCGCGTATGCATTTATCCATTAGCCATTATTTTAGGTATTGCCGCGTATCAAAATGATTTTAAAATCGTGAAATACACGCTTCCTTTAGCGATTATTGGTTTGCTATTTGCCATCTACCAATATTTAGAACAAATGGTTCCCGGCTTTGCGCCAATTAATTTGTGTGGTTTAAAGGGTCCAGATTGCTCTGATATTCACTTTAAATACTGGGGCTTTATTACCTTTCCTTTTTTAAGCATTCTGGCAACGCTTGCCATTTCAGTCCTGCTGATTATCATACAATGCTGCAAGCCTAAATCATCACCCAAAGAGCACTACAAATAAAGGAAAAAGGACCGATGAAAAAAAAATACACTGCACTGGATGTTATTGCGATTATTGTGGTAATAATTGGCGCACTTAATTGGGGAGTCCTTGGCATTATTAATTACAACGTTATTGCTGCTATCATTGGTGATTTAAATATTCTAACCCGAATTGTTTACATCATTATCGGCCTATGCGGATTGTGGGTGATTTACAGTTTCTGCCGCTCCAGCAAATCATCTGCTACCGATTCAAGCTCTTAAAATGAGCCTAACAAAAACACCCGCGTATTTAATTTGCTAGATTGCTTCCCGCATCGCAGTCGCAAAGACGAGTTTAAGTTATTCGGTTTCAAAGACAAAAGCCAACTTGAGAGCTAGTTTAAGACAGTTTTAACCTTCACTATTTTTATTAACTCTTATTGGTCGCTCCATCCTCAAATACCCTTTTCTTAAAACAATTTTTTTACTATTCTCATTACTTAGAATAACAAGTCTCACTATTATTCATTTAAGCATATTTTAAAGGAGCAAATATTATGCGCAGTGCACGAGTTAATTTTCAAAACAAACAGGCAAGTGGTACGTTACTTATTCACGGTTCAATGCTGGATGAGTCCGATAGCACTAAAAAAATAAATGCTATTGCAGATGCACTTAAACTCAGTCTGGAACAGCATTTTATCAACATCAATAAATCAGAACATAATGATGCCACTGAGGTAATACTTAATGAGATTGTTAACACCATCAAAACAACTCCTGCAGTTGACGGGAGTGGCCTCAGCTTTGCTTTTAGTATGAGTTATCTAGATCTCATGGAGAGTTTAAAATGTGCCTCTGTCAGTGTTGGTAATGCTGGTGTTAGCTTAAAAAATAGTGAAGGTGAGATCGAGCACTTAACTGATGCGGAAGTAGGTTCCGATGGAACGTATACTGTAGTCTTTGGACCAAAGCAAGATATAGCCCCCTCGGTTAGCGTTGTATTGATTGATGCTGATGATGAGGTCGCATGCTGGGCAAACCTTCCCGAGAAAAATAGACAAAAGATTACACGATCAAGCCAACAAAGTGGTGAGGTAGAGGAAAAAAGCGACCACACCCAGTACGCTCCAATGGTAGATGAAAGTTCAAAATTTAGCCTACAAGAGCAATTTGAAGCAATTGGACTTGAAGTGAGTAAAGTTGAAGTGATCTCGATGCCAATTAAAGATTCTAGTTGGGACCATATGATTTATGATGACCTTACAAAAAATCCAGTAAATACAGGCAATGTCGCGGCTGCGATAGCCATTGCGGCAGGTACAACAAGTCTTGGTTTAGGTATTTGGGCAGCTGCTTCTGCAGCAACCTTAAAAGCCGTCATCGGTGTCCCCGCAGTGACTTTTATCGTCGCAAATTGGCCTATATTTGTTATTGCTGGCGCAGCTGCGCTACTTGTCGGCGCTATTTATTTACTAAGAGATAAACTAATCTGTGGTAGCGATGATATCCACACCCCACTTATCCAAGGCGGAGGCGGAGGCGCTGACGATGGATTTATGCAGCCAGAAACTCCTAATTCTTCGAGCATTACTGTAGATCCGCTAATTAAAGAAGATCTCCTCACCCCTGACGGTGAATCGCAAGATGATTTTGTAGTCAGCGGCGATCAAGAAGAAACCACCGGCCTTTTAAAAGGTAGCACTCCTCCTCCTACTACTACTACTACTGTCGGGTCCATCACCATTGTCATTGACCCGCAAGGTGGCCTCCCTGATAGTAAAGCCGTCGGCGACCCAGTACAGAAACAAGAGAATGACCGTGACCGCCTTTTAAGTAGCACTACTCTTGGTGATACTAAAGAGGACCTTTCAGGGGGGGGCGCTTCTCAGCCGGGTAGTTACGCTCGACCACCAGCTAGAACACATACACGTGCACATGAACATCCACATGGACATGGACGTCTGCAATCCAGTCTGTTTAGCAAACCAGCGGTTAATACAGGCAACAGCCCAACAAGACAGGATGAAAAAGACAACATCGACTATCAATCTCCTGTTAGTAATACAGGGTAATCACCGCTCCTCACTCGTCATTCCGAGTAGCGTAGCGAACCTGAGGAATCCAAGCGGTTTATTTTGTGGATCCCTCAGCTTCTGCTTCGCGCTCGCTTGGGATGACGCAGGGGAGTTATACCAGCATGGTTTGTAAATGTAGCCCGGTCAGCGTGCTGGCCGGGAAAATAAAAAACCTGGCCGACAAGTCGTCCAGGCTACGAGTGCCGAAATTAGCTTTGATGTGCCGACTCGGGATGACGGGGATATATTACAAATTTAGTTTTTTCGCAATTTCTTCAACAGTCATCGGGCGATAATAATAATTCCCCTGCACCACAGAGCACCCCAAGTCTTCTAAAGCGGCTAATTGTTCTTTGGTTTCTACCCCTTCTGCAATCACCTCTAACTTAAGTGATTCACCCAAGTTGATAATCGAAATAACCACTTGCTTAGTCTTATCATCAGTAAGCATATTCGCCACAAAATCGATATCAATTTTAATTGTTGTTATCGGTAATTCAACCAAACGCCGCAAAGAGGAAAAACTCTTTCCAAAGTCATCGATTGATATGGTAATTCCAAATTCCGCCAATCGTTTTGCAAACTCCTCCATGTTAAATTGTTCATCTCTAATATTCTGCTCAGTGACTTCTAATTGCATAGAGTAATTTTCAATTGCTGGCTTCAACACCTCAATCAATTCTTCTAGATGTTCATGAAGACTGGAAACAGCAGGCGAAAAATTAAATGACACGCGTATCGCTTTAAGCAGTTCTGGCGATAGCTTTACCATATCTTTTGCAATCCGCCTTACCACCCATAAATTTAATATTTCAGCGCTGCCCGCCTCTTCAATAATAGGAATAAATTTATCCGGAGCCAGAAGTCCTAATTCACGATGCTCCCAACGAAGCAATGCCTCCATGCCAACAATTTTCTTACTCTTCACATCAACTTGAGGTTGATATAATAAATAGAATTCATTATTTAAAAATCCTTTCTCAATATTATTTTCAATTAAAAGCCGTTCATTATAAGCTTTCTCAACACCTTTGGTATAGATTTGTAGCTTTGAAGTTTTCTTTTTTGCTTCATACAAAGCGAAGTCGGCATGCTTTTGCAAATCAGTTACCGAGACACCTGCCTCAGGATATTTCACTACACCAATACTCACCCCAACATCCAACTTCGAACCCTGAATATTATAAGGCTCTGCTAGCGCCATTTTAATTCGATCAATGATTTCTACCATCGCCCTAACACGGTCTTCATTCGCAATGATAATCGCAAACTCATCCCCACCAACACGACCAATAATATCATTGCTATCGAGCACATCAAGCAAACGTTTAGCCACACTTTCCAAAAGGGCATCGCCTGCGGTATGCCCATAGGTATCATTAATCGATTTAAATCGATTTAAATCCAAATAAACCAAGCCAAACTCATGTTTTGATTTTTCCATTTTAGACACAACGTCATATAGTCTACTTTCAAAATAAGAGCGGCTGTATAAACCCGTCAATTTGTCTAGGTCCGCCACATTCTCACGTTGCGCAGCATTAATATCTGCCTCAACAATTGCACCAATTATTCGCGAAAAAGATTCAATAAATGCAGCATCACTATCATTATATCCTGTCGCACGCCCTCCTATCGCCAGCATGCCGATGATTTTCTCAGCGCCATAGATGGGCAATCCCAAGTAAGTTTTCATGTTAAAACCTTTTGGAAAACTTAACTCTTTTTTAGCTTGATCTGGCTGATTGATGATAATCATCTTGCTTTTTTTAAGTGTTTCTCCAAATGCATTATCTAATTCATGTATTTCTAGGTGAGTTTTAGCATATTGATTATAGAACTCAGTGGTTTGCTCATCCCAATTCATTTCGGGTATTGCTTTTACGATTAAGTATATTTTATTGTTTGCAGCCATGCCGATCGCGCCAATAAGTCCAAATGTAGAGTCAGTAAACTTTAATACGCGTTCCAGTATTAACGAGAATAAATCTTTATTATCTTGGCGATTAATGTAAGCCTCTTGAATAAAAACCAAATTATCCAACATTTCCTTATTTTTATTAATCGTTTCTTGCTGATGCTTTCTGATCGAAATATCTTTTCCGCTCGCATAAATAATATCAGAGTCGGGTTCTTTCACTGCTGACCATTCTAGATATTTTAATGTGCCATCACTGCAACGGTATCGATTTTCAAATTTTTTAATCTTACCCTCTTTTATTAACTGCGCCATTCCTTCTGCTGATTTTTCCAAGTCATCCGGATGAATAAAATCATAGAAAGAACGCTTGAGTAATTCTTCTTCTGTATAACCCAACAACTGCGAGAAGAAGGGATTAACATTTAAAAAATACCCCTTGGTGTTTGCGGTACAAAATATATTAGAAACTAAATTATAATACTTCTCGTGCACAATTGCATGAGTGGATATTTCGCTTAGCATCGTTACCCCAATAATGTTATGCTTAGCATCACGCCAAGGCATAACTGACCATAAAATCCAATCAAAGCTATCTTGATCAAACTGAAATAAATCATGCACCTTATCAGCCTTCTTGCCGGTAAGCGCCGATTTAAAAGTTCGCATCCAGTGAGGCTGGAATAACGGAATAGAAGTTAATGCTTCGTCAATGGGCATTCCTATAATTTCATTATCACTTACGTCCGTTAAACGAAAATCCTCTTTCCATTTATCCGTAAAGTTAACGACACGAAGTTTTTCATCAAGAATAATTAAGGCGATAGGAAATGACTTACTAAATTCAATAGTTAGATCAGATTCGCGTTTGGTAAACCAATTAGCCATTCTTTGTTTTCCAAAATCACCTATTAAGCTGACCCCAAGCTACACGCACCGGGCCTACACTATTAAGTATATTAAAGAATGAACGTTTTTTCCGTTATTTGGACTAATATGTAGCTTAATTGATCAATTTGCTTCACTTAACTCTGAATCAATGAGTTGCGAGGACTCTGTGTTGGCAATCACCAAACTTACAAAGACATCACCAGCCACATTAGTGCTGGTCTGCATCATATCATTTAAGCGATCAACCCCAGCAATAATTGCTATTGCATTCAAAGGGATACCTACTGCACTCATCACTGCCCCCATGACAATTAATGCAGAACCAGGCACTGCAGCAGCCCCCATTGCGGTTAAAGTAATGGTAATCACAATTGTGAGGTATTGAGCTAATCCCAGGTGAATACCATAAAGATTCGCGGCAAATACGGTAGCGACGCTCAGATAAACCGAAAGCCCATTAAGATTGAAGCTTGCTCCAAGCGGCAATAAAAACTTAGCAATATGGGGCGGTAAGCCCAATTTTTCTTCTGCACATTGCATTGTTATCGGCAAAGTTGCAGCGCTACTTGAAGCCGTAAAGGCAAAAGCAAGCGCTGGAAAAATCGCCCGGTAAAATTGCATGGGTTTTATGTTGGTAAAAATAATTAACCCTCCCGCATAAACCATAAAAAGCAATACAGCGCAGCCCAAATATACCGTTCCCACCAAGGTTAACAAAGGCGTAATAACACCTAAACCAAATTGGCCAACTGTCCAAGCAATTAAAGCGAAAATACCATAAGGCGCAAACCATATCACCAGCGAAGTCAGCTGATAAACCACCTTGTTTAACGAAAAAAAGAATTTC
>CAXMUH010000014.1:0-25539 GCA_964196565.1 uncultured Legionellaceae bacterium
CAGTGTGATAATATGCTTAACACACATTGGCTCACCTGGAACTTTAGTCAAGGGTTCAAGACCAGGACTTGTAGGACATCAGCCTTACCATATGTGGGATTAGTCAATAACTCCTATCAGTCATATGCCAATATTCGTTCAATTCCATAAAGCATATATTCAATAACTTATTGTATTTTAATAAATTATCTCACAATTCGCGTCTACCCCACATTAAGCTGGCTTTAAATTAACCAATTGTGCGTTTGCTGTGAATATGTTGTGTGTTATCTTAAAAGTCCCTTGATGGGAAAGCGTAAGTGTTTAGGAATAGTCGGTTAACATGGATGTTGGGTAGCACTTGTTAGGGTGCTAGGGACAAGGAAGTCCTCGGTTATTTCGAATACACCGTAATGAGGTAGTCTAAGGTCTGTCAAGCTAGGACGCATTGTTAGGGCAAGGATGCCCGAAACAGACCCTCCAAAGTTAAGTTGAAAAGAGCCATTGCTGCAACAAAGGCTCTTTTTTTTAGCCGCAAAAATCCCCCAAAGCATAAAGTCAGCATCAGCTTGTTTTTAGATTTTCATTCACGTATTCTGTTTTAGATTTCAACTCGTTTTGAATGATGTAACAAGGAGAGCACATCATGTCTGAACATTCTGGTGATGTAATCGATAGAAAAATAGATGCCGAACACGTCAAAGAATTTGGTGGTAATGTAGGTGTTATTTTTATCATGATCGCCTCGCATTTGACCCTATATTATATGTGGCTCTGCTGGCGATTTAATGGCGGTGCATTACTTTATCCGCACGGACTCGCATCGGTTGGAGCGTTTTTTGCGACTCAATGGCAACACATTGCCGCCCATGCCGCGCCAACTTGGCTAGCATTTTATATTTATAGTGGATTTTTATTGTTACAAGCTTTGCTCGCCATGTTCCTGCCGGGTTTAAAAATAAAAGGACTGCCGATTCCGTCTGAAAATAATCGCAGGCTAGAATACAATTGCAATGGCATTTCCGCTTGGTACATCACACTTATTTTAGTTGCCATTTTGCATTTCACTGGAATATTTCCGTTGGGTAAAATTTATGACAATTTTGGCGCGCTGATGACGGTCGCGATTATTTTTGGCAACCTAACAGCATTGTTAACTTATTTTGGTGCGAAAATCACTCGAAATGAACATCGCACATCCGGTAGCTTTTTCTATGATTTTTTTATGGGCGCCTGGCTAAACCCAAGGATAAGCAAGTTAGATTTAAAAATGTGGGCGGAAATTCGAGTCGCGTGGATTTTATTATTTTTATTAACGCTATCCGCTGCGGTTAAACAATATGATACCTATGGGGTAGTTAGCTCGCCAATGATTTTCATGTTGTTGGCACATGGATTGTATGTGAATGCTTGTATGAAAGGCGAAGAATGCATACCGACGACTTGGGACATTTTTTACGAGAAGTGGGGTTGGATGCTAATTTATTGGAATTTTGCCGGCGTACCATTTTTATATTGTTTTAATTCGATGTATATTGCCACTCATCCGCCGTTTCATCATTCCCTGCCTTATACCATCGTGTGTTTTGTTTTATTGCTCGGCGCTTATTATGTGTGGGATACTTCGCAAAGTCAGCGAAATCGTTTTCGCATGCAACAACGCAATACGTATGTGAAGCGTCGTACTTTTCCGCAATTACCCTGGGGCACTTTAAAAAATCCAAAATCATACCAAACAAAACACGGCAATTTATTATTGATGGACGGCTGGTGGCGATACGCGCGCAAGATTCATTACACCGCTGACGTGGTGATGGCGCTGTCCTGGGGTATGATCGTGGGCTTTAATCACTTTTTGCCATTTTTCTATGTGACTTTTTTCGTCATTATGATTGCCCATCGCGCGATACGTGACATCGCACGTTGCCGAAAAAAATATGGCGAAGATTGGGACGAGTATTGCAAACAGGTGCCGTGGATATTTGTGCCGTTTATTTTTTAAGTAGTATTGTATACACTAAATAATATATTTTATCATTTAGTGGCCGCATACGAAAACACAAGTCCAACCAAGCCAATCAACATACCGCTCATCGATATCCATGCAATTAAAGTCATTGTTCACTCCTTTTGATTTTTGTTGCTACATCCATTCGATGACCTTGGCCTTGCTCTAATCCTACTAATTCAATTTAATTATTTCCATTTAATAATATGCTTAAAAAGCAAAAGCTATTGATTTCATTAACATTTAAACGCATTAAAATAAATATCTCTGGCGTAATATGATTTAACTATTAAAATGGTTAATACTGTCAGGCCCCGGCTTTGCGAAGTTGGAAGTAATCCAGCAATAAAAAAATGTCTTTTAACAAAACACGCGCACCCATAAAAGAAATAATTCAAGCCGGGCGTAGCAAAATATGCATTATATGCATTATATGCAAGATAGCATTACCAGAAATTTAATCTTACTGGTACGGGAGTGGGGCTTTATTATTATTCCCCGAATAATAGAAATTGTCTATATTGCATATTTTGCTACGCCCGGCTTCCTCTGTCGCTTCCTCTGTCTATTTAAAAGTAATGACACTCGTTATTTTTTTCTTAATCTTAAGTTAATACTTCGTTGCTATGCTTAAATTCATTAACAATATAGAAGAGGTAAAAAAAATGAAAGACCCAATGAGTAACTTTACTTTACTTGATTATTTAAATAAATATGATTATCTCACTCATAAGCTCACAAATGAAGTGCTTTCGTGGGCACAGACGTATGAGCCAGGGGATATTAAAGACGATACAGTTCAGATTAAGCCTTTGCAACCGCTTAAAGCAATAGCGGGTGATTTGCGCGAGTTTGCTAAACCTGCAGATAGGAATCGCAGTGTTTTTCTCGAGGAGCTAGTTAAAGGTGGTTGTAATATTGCCGGTGGTGTTGTCGGTTTTGTAGTAGCCTTGGCGATTATGGTTGTATCCCTGAAGCATCTAAACCTAAGAGATTCAAAGGCGGGTGGTTTATTTATGCTTGAGGCAGCCACGACGATTATTCGAGGCATGTGTCAGGCGCAACTTGCCATTCCTAAAGCAGTGTCTAGGCAGCTTATTGTTCCGATGGTACAGTCTGCATCCGCTTTATTTTCTGTTGCGCGCTCTAAGATGGATTCATCACCAACAGCTAAAATCACAGATCTTTTGGTGAGATCAGGACCTGTGCCCGCATAGTATATTTTGTGAACAGATGGGCGTCGCTTTGTAAAATAGCCAAGATTGCTTTAGAATTCGTCTGTTGTAACTGACTAAATTGAGGTTTTTATGCGACGTCCCTTAGTAGCGGGTAATTGGAAGATGAATGGCTCGAAGGAAAGCGCCACGGCCTTGCTTAACGAGTTAAAGCAAAATTGTGAGCATATTGAGGTCGCCGAACTGGCTGTTTTGGTTCCCTATGTCTTTATACCGTTAGCTGAAGAAGAATTGGTGCGCTCTCAGATTGCTTGGGGTGCTCAAAATTTAAGCTTTGAAGACCATGGCGCTTTTACAGGTGAAATATCAGCCACCATGTTGATGGATTTTAATTGCACCTACGTTTTAGTTGGACACTCGGAGCGCCGTGCTTTATATCATGAAACCAATGAGATAGTGGCGAAAAAATTTTTTGCGGCTGCAAGTGCGAATTTAAAGCCAATCCTTTGCGTTGGCGAAACCGAAAGTGAGCGCGAATCCGGGAAAACTCTTCAAATTATCAAAGAACAACTTGCAGCTGTGCTCGATTTGGCTGATAATCTCACCCTGCAGAGTGCAGTGATTGCTTATGAGCCTGTATGGGCTATAGGCACCGGCAAGCAAGCGACGCCAGAACAGGCCCAAGAAGTTCATGCATTTATTCGCGATGAGCTAAAAGCCAAAGATGCCGCCTTGGCAGAAGAGATGCGCATTTTGTATGGTGGAAGTGTTAAGCCATCAAATGCCGAAACTCTGTTTGCGATGCCTGATGTAGACGGTGGTTTAATTGGGGGCGCATCGTTAAAGGCAGAAGACTTTATAAAGATAGGTATGATATGCAACAATTAGTATTAATTTTACATGTATTAGCCGCGCTGGCGATGATTAGTTTAGTGTTAGTGCAACACGGCAAAGGCGCCGATGTTGGTGCTTCTTTTGGTAGCGGTGCTGCAAACACAATGTTTGGTAGCGTGGGTCCCGCTTCATTTTTAATGAAGCTAACTGCTATTCTTGGCGCAGTCTTTTTTGCCACCAGTATTGGCCTTGCATATTTAGGCAGTAGCAATAAGCCACAGACAATGCAATTTAATACGCCATCACCTACAACTCAACCTCTGCTGAATCAAACTCAGCCGTTAAAGACGACAACACCAAAAAGTGAGTCATCACCTCAAAGTGATAGCGGCACATCGTTTACACCAACACAAACAGCACCGACTACACCTTCGAATAAAAAATAGTTAGTAGTTGAAGTAGAATCTCATTCGTCATACCGTGACTTGATCACGGTATCCATATGTAGCCCGGACAACTTGGTTGTCCAGGTTTAGTGGTGCCTTAGTTGGATTTGATGTAGCCCGGACAAGCAATCATAGATTGCGCGGCCGGGAAACAATATAACCTGGCCGACAAGTCGTCCAGGCTACAGCGGAGTGTACATACTGGTACTTGAGCACCAGGAGCGCAGGCTCGACAAAGCGAGCGCGCAAAAATGGAGTTTTTCAGCTTATAAAAAACTCGGACTTAACAGACGTATGGACGTTCAGTTGTGAGACAAGATTACTCAAAAAATTGATGAGGAAGCGCAGTGTACATGAGGGTACATGAGCATTGCGAAGAAATTTTTTGCGTAATCTTGGCCACAAATGTGCGTCCACAACAAAGAGTACACAAAACTATGAAAATGCCGGAGTGGTGGAATTGGTAGACACGCTGTCTTGAGGGGGCAGTGGCGAAAGCCGTGCCGGTTCGAGTCCGGCCTTCGGCACCATTAAAAAACATGTTATAATTTCTTGTATTTTGGTACCTTATTACAGTTAATCACTTTAACAGGATAGATTATGCTATCAAATTATTTTCCTGTATTGGTTTTTATAGGCGTTGGGCTGGCAATCGGCACGCTGCCGATTATGATGGGCCGCTTTCTGGGCAAATCTAAACCTTATAAAGCAAAACTTGCACCTTATGAATGTGGATTTGATGCCATTGAAGATGCGCGCCTGCCTTTTGATATTCGTTTTTATCTTGTAGCGATTCTTTTTATTATTTTTGACCTTGAGACAGCTTTTCTTTTTCCATGGGCAGTTGTGTTGCGCAAAGTCGGCTGGGTAGGCTTTTGGTCTATGATGATTTTCTTAACAATTTTGATTGTTGGCTTTGTATACGAATGGAAGCGCGGCGCACTAGAATGGGAATAATGCAATGAGCGAAACAATAAACAGCCAACTAAGCAATAAGGGTTTTATATTAACTTCAGTTGATAAACTGGTGCATTGGGCGCAAAGTGGATCTTTATGGCCAATGACTTTTGGTCTTGCGTGTTGCGCGGTTGAAATGATGCAATGTGCTGCAGCACGATATGATATTGACCGTTTTGGTTTAATTTTTCGGCCGAGTCCACGTCAGTCTGATGTGATGATTGTGGCTGGAACATTATGCAATAAAATGGCCCCTGCGCTGCGTAAAGTTTATGATCAAATGCCAAACCCGCGCTGGGTGATTTCGATGGGGTCCTGTGCCAATGGTGGTGGCTATTATCATTATTCCTATGCTGTGGTGCGTGGTTGTGATCGGATCGTGCCAGTGGATATTTATGTGCCAGGCTGTCCGCCGACTGCAGAAGCATTACTTTATGGTATTATTCAACTGCAAAATAAAATTAAGCGAGTAAATGTGTTGGAGCGTAACGGATGACGCAAGCCTTGATGGATAAACTGAATAACCAGTTTGGTGAAAAGATCGAAAATATTTTTGTTACTGCTGATCATATGGTCACGATTGAAGTGCCTGTCGACGCCCTTATTTCTGTAGTCCGTGAATTACATGACAATCCTGCATTTGATTTTAAACAGCTAATCGATGTTTGTGGTGTTGATTATTTAGAGTTTGGCGAAAGTGAATGGCGAACAGAAGAGACGACTTTTAGTGGCTTTAGCAGAGGCAGAGATGAAGATCAAAAAGAACAAATAAGAACCTGGGACAAGCCACGCTTTGCCAGCGTTTATCATCTTTTATCCCTTGGACGCAATGATCGATTACGTATTCGAGTATTTCTAGATGATAAGCAACCAACCGTAGCTTCAGTGTGTTCTATTTGGAGTTCAGCCAATTGGTTTGAACGTGAAGCATTCGACTTATTTGGCATTATTTATGATGGCCATCCAGATTTACGCCGACTATTGACAGATTATGGTTTTGTGGGACACCCCTTTCGCAAGGATTTCCCTTTAATTGGTGAAGTTGAATTACGCTATGATGCAGAATCTGAACGCTGTATTTATGAGCCGGTTAGTATTCAACCGCGAGTGACAGTGCCTAAAGTGATTCGTGATGATAATCGTTACTTACACGATGAAGTCACAGCTTCAGTAAAAAAAGAAACAGCACAAAAAGAGAAATAACATGGCAGAAGTTCGTAATTACACATTAAACTTTGGCCCGCAACATCCCGCGGCTCATGGTGTATTACGTTTAATTTTAGAATGCGATGGTGAAGTGCTGCAGCGCATTGATCCGCATATTGGATTGTTGCATCGCGCCACCGAAAAACTTGCTGAAAGCAAACCGTTTAATCACAGCATTGGTTACATGGATCGCTTGGATTACGTATCGATGATGTGTAATGAGCATGCCTATGTGTTGGCGATCGAAAAACTGTTGGGCGTCACAGCCCCTGTTCGCGCACAATATATTCGAGTTATGTTTGATGAAATCACCCGGATTTTAAATCATTTGTTATGGTTGGGCGCACATGCACTCGACGTGGGGGCGATGACGGTATTTTTATACGCATTTCGTGAACGTGAAGATTTAATGGATTGCTATGAAGCAGTTTCAGGTGCCAGGCTGCATGCGACATATTATCGTCCGGGCGGCGTTTATCGCGATCTTCCGGACAGCATGCCAAAATATAAAGCTTCGCGTTGGACCAGTAAATCACGTGCAGCAACATTAAATAAAGCGCGCGATGGTTCACTGTTAGATTTTATTTGGGATTTTACCGAACGCTTTCCAGGTTTAGTTGATGAATATGAAACCTTGCTAACCGATAATCGTATTTGGAAACAGCGTACCGTGGGAATCGGCGTGGTGAGTCCTGAGCGCGCCATTAATTTAGGTTTTACCGGGCCGATGTTAAGAGGCTCCGGCGTTGAATGGGATCTTCGTAGAAAGCAACCCTATGAAGTGTATGACAAGTTGGATTTTGATATTCCAATTGGTATTAATGGTGATTGTTATGACCGTTATTTGGTGCGGGTTGAAGAAATGCGTCAATCCAATAAAATCATTCGACAATGTGTTAAATGGTTGCAGGCAAATAAAGGCCCGGTTATGTTGAATGACCACAAAATAACGCCACCAAAACGCGAAGTGATGAAAGAAGATATGGAAGCGCTTATTCATCATTTCAAACTATTTACAGAGGGTTATCATACACCAGAGGCAGAGGCTTATGCCGCCATTGAACATCCAAAGGGTGAATTTGGTGTGTATATTGTTTCAGATGGAGCGAATAAACCTTATCGACTTAAACTACGAGCTGCCAGTTATGTGCATTTAGCAGCGATTGATGAAATGTGTAAGGGTCATATGATTGCAGATTTAGTAGCCGTTATTTCCAGTATTGATGTTGTTTTTGGCGAGGTGGATCGTTAATGAATGAAGTGACTGAAAAGTTTATTTTATCCGATAAAGTCAAAGAAGGCATTGATCATTGGCTGAAAAAATATCCGCCCGATCAACGGCAATCTGCGGTGGTTGCGGCATTATTATTAGTGCAAGAACAAAATGGTGGCTGGTTGTCAGACGCAAGCATGAATGCAGTGGCTGAGTATTTAGGTATAGCCCCGATTGTGGCGTATGAAGCCGCTACATTTTATGATATGTATAACATGAAACCTATCGGCAAACATAAAATCAGTGTTTGTACCAACGTATCGTGTATGTTGCGTGGCAGTGGAAAAATTGTCGATTGTTTAGAAAAACGCTTGGGCGTTAAATTGGGTGAAACCACAAAAGATGGTTTATTTACCTTACGCGAAGTCGAGTGTTTGGCAGCTTGTGTTGGTGCGCCAATGTGTCAAATCGATGATGAAGTCTATCATGAAAATTTAACCGAGGAAAAAATGCTAGCTCTGGTTGATGAGCTCCAGGCTAAGGAGACCTCAAATGGTTAATGAAGTTTGTTATCGCACATTGGATTTAGAAGATCCAGCCTCGTTAAAAACCTACGAAAGTATTGGTGGCTATGAGGTTTTGAAAAAAATCCTTAAAGAAAAAACCCCACCGGATCAAATTATCGCAAAAATTAAAGAATCTTCATTACGTGGCCGTGGTGGCGCTGGGTTTCCAACAGGGCTTAAATGGAGTTTTGTCAATCGCGATGCGCCCGGTGAGAAATACATTATTTGTAATTCCGATGAGAGTGAACCAGGCACCAGTAAAGATCGCGACATTTTGCGTTATAACCCGCATCAATTATTAGAAGGTATGGCCATTGCTTGTTATACCATTGGCGCTAAAGTGGGTTATAACTTTATGCGCGGTGAATTTTGGGAACCGTTTAAAATTTGTGAACGCGCACTAAAAGAAGCCATAGACGCTGGGTATTTGGGTAAAAATGCCTGTGGTTCGGATGTTGAGATTAATCTTTTTAATCATATGAGTGCGGGTGCTTATATTTGTGGTGAAGAAACCGCATTGATGAATTCACTCGAAGGTAAAAAAGGCTTGCCACGTTTTAAACCTCCATTTCCAGCGAATTATGGTTTATATGGTCGCCCAAGTAATATTAACAATACCGAAACTTATGCTTCAGTCCCAGTTATATTGGCTAAAGGCGGTAAATGGTTTTTGGAATTAGGGGTGCCTAAAAGTGGTGGCACCAAAATTTTTAGCGTCAGTGGCCATGTGAATAAACCGGGCAATTTTGAGGTGCCGATGGGTACTCCTTTTGCCGAATTACTCGAGATGGCCGGTGGCGTATTAAATGGTGCAAAGCTTAAAGCTGTAATTCCCGGTGGAAGCTCAATGCCGGTTTTACCCGCTGACATTATGATGAAGACGAATATGGACTATGACGGCATTATGCAAGCCGGCTCCATGTTGGGTTCTGGTGGCGTGATGGTGATGGATGAACACACCTGTATGGTTCAGGTTTTAGCGCGAATTTCAAAATTTTATATGCATGAGTCTTGCGGACAGTGCACGCCGTGCCGTGAAGGTTGTGGGTGGATTTATCGTTTGGTTAATCAAATCGAGCGTGGCTTTGGTACAATGAAAGACTTGGACCGATTGAAAATTGTAGCAAAAAGCATTGAAGGTCGAACCATTTGTGCTTTTGGAGAAGCGGCAGCATGGCCTGTTGGGGGTATGTTGAAGCATTTTTATAATGAGTTTGAGCATCACATTACACATAAAAAGTGCATAGTATAATGAGTTACAAAAATGATTGAAATAGAAATAGATGGCAGAAAACTAAAAGTCGCTGAAAGTTCAACGATTATTGAAGCTGCGGATAATGCTGGAATTTATATTCCACGATTCTGTTATCATAAAAAACTTTCAATTGCGGCAAATTGTCGGATGTGTCTGGTTGAAGTTGAAAAAGTTGGCAAGCCATTACCTGCTTGCGCGACACCCGTTAGTGCGGGAATGATCGTATTAACGCGCTCACAAAAAGCATTGCAAGCTCAGCGCGCGGTGATGGAATTTTTATTAATTAATCATCCGTTGGATTGCCCGATCTGCGATCAAGGTGGTGAGTGCGAATTACAAGATTTATCGATGGGTTTTGGGCGTGCGGATTCCGAATATTGTGAACCGAAACGCTCAGTTGCCAGTGAAGATATCGGCCCTTTAATTGAAACCTGGATGACACGATGTATTCTTTGCACTCGATGCGTACGTTTTGGTGAGGAAATTGCGGGCTTAAGAGAATTAGGTGTGATTGGACGGGGTGAAGATAGTGAAATTGGCACTTACGTTAAGCATTTTTTACGTTCTGAATTATCCGGTAATATTATCGATATTTGCCCGGTGGGGGCGCTGACCAATAAACCTGCGCGTTATATGGGGCGTGGTTGGGAATTTCGGGAACATGCGAGTGTTGCAGCGCATGATGCTGTTGGTACCAATATTTTTGTTCACTCGCGCGGGCGCAATTTAATTCCACAGCGAATGATTATGCGCGCGGTGCCACGTGAATGTGAAGCGATTAATGAAACCTGGATGAGTGATCGTGATCGTTATAGTGTTTGTGGTTTGTATGATAAAACCCGAGTCACTAAACCACGAGTTAAGCACAATGGCCACTGGATAGAAGTAGAGTGGCAGCGTGCAATTGATGAAATCGTTGATCGTGTGCAAGTGATTATAGCCGATCGTGGTGCGAATCAAATTGGCGCATTGGCATCACCGAATTCAAGCGTAGAAGAATTATTTTTATTACAAAAATTTATGCGCAGTTTAGGCAGTCATAACATTGATCATCGCATGCGTGAAAACGATTTTAGCGATCAAGATAAAATGGGCGCGTATCCTTCATTAGGACTGAGTATCGCAGCAGTTGAAGCGCTCGATGCCGTGGTGTTAATTGGATCTAATATTCGCTTTGAACAACCGATGTTAAACCATCGCATTAATAAAGCAGTTGCTGAAGACGCATCTGTTATTGCAATAAACTCGATGGATTATGAATTTAATTATCCTATTCGGCACAAATTAATTGTACCAGCCAATGAAATGGTAAAAGCATTATCTGGCGTTGCCAAAGCTTTAGCAGATGAGATGGGTGAATCAGTTGAAAGCTTAAAAGCAGTGAAGCCATGCGACACCTGTAAGGCGATCGCAGCCAAACTAAAATCAGCTGAAAAAGTCGCATTATTTTTAGGTGAACATGCAATGGGTCACTTAGAGGCTGCAAGCATTCGCTCACTTGCAAATTTAATTGCGCGCCTGGCCACAGGATCGCTCAGTATCTTAACTGCAGGCGCTAATGGCGCGGGTGCTTGGCTTGCAGGTTGTATTCCACATCGAGGGCCAGCGGGTGAAAAGCTTGAAAATAAAGGGCTTAGCGCGAAAGAAATGCTAACTTCAAATCCATTGCGTGCTTATTTTTTATTAAATACTGAGCTTGAACTGGATAGTGCTTATGGCTATGCGGCAAGAAAAGCCTTGGAAGCAATAAATCTCGTTGTTTGTTTGACACCTTTTTCGAGTGAGGCAATGGAAAGTTATGCTGATTTTATTTTGCCGATTGCGCCTTTTACTGAGACACCAGGAACTTTTGTAAATATGGAGGGCCAGTGGCAAGGTTTTTCGGCGGCAACAGTTCCGCATCATGATTCTAAGCCGGCGTGGAAAGTATTGCGTGTGATGGCAAACTTTCTAGACTTGGAAGGGTTTGAATATAAAAATGTGCATGAGGTGCAGTTTGAGATAAAACATGCTGTTGAAAAAATGAATAAGCTTGAACAGAATTTTAGTGAAATGGGTGATTTAAATTTGGAACCTGCAGCAGGGTTAAATCGTTTAGCGCCATGGCTAATGTATCGAGTGGATAATTTGGTGCGTCGTTCACAGCCGTTGCAGGAAACGATCACCCAAGAAGAAATGCATTTGGCAATTAATCATAAATTAGCAGATCAACTTGGCTTTAGCCAAGGAGATAAAATAACTGCGATTCAAGGTGAAAGTAGAATTACCTTACCTTTGGAAATTAATAATGGGTTGGCGGATAATACGGTGTTATTACCTTCAGGTTTAGAAACAACCTTAGGTTTTGGTGAGGCTTTTGCACCGATTACTTTAGAGCGAGGGAAGGCGTGACTGATCAAATCCTAACATTAATTTGGATTATTGTTAAAATCATCATTATATTGGTTCCATTGATGGTGGCGGTTTTGTATATCACTATGGCTGAACGTAAAGTGATTGGTTATATGCAAGGTCGTATCGGGCCTAATCGTGTGGGCTTTCGAGGCATGTTTCAACCCATCGCTGATGCGGTGAAACTATTGCATAAAGAAGTGATTTTTCCATCGGCTGCGAACCGATATTTATATATTATTGCGCCGACATTCTCCATTGCCCCGGCATTGGCGGCGTGGGCGGTGATTCCTTTTGCAAAAGGCTGGGTATTGGCCAATGTAAATGCTGGCGTCTTATATTTATTTGCCATGACCTCACTCGGCGTTTATGGGATGTTGGTTGCGGGTTGGGCTTCGAACTCTAAGTATGCTTTTTTTGGTGGCTTGCGTGCTTGTGCGCAAGTGATTTCCTATGAAATTGCACTGGGTTTTACATTGGTTGGCGTATTGTTGGCAACAGGGACCATGAATTTATCTAAAATTGTCGCTGATCAAGCTGGCGGTTTTTGGCACTGGTATTGGTTACCGTTATTACCGCTGTTTGTGGTGTATTGGATTTCAGGTGTTGCAGAAACCAATCGCGCGCCTTTTGATGTCGCCGAAGGCGAATCAGAAATTGTAGCAGGTTTTCACGTTGAATATTCTGGCATGGCCTTTGCGATTTTCTTTTTAGCAGAATATGCCAATATGATTTTAATATCCGCTGTAGCCTCGGTTATATTTTTCGGTGGTTACTTGTCACCGTTTCAGGGGATTCCCGGTTTGGATCATGCGTTTGCTTGGGTGCCAGGCATTATATGGTTTGTGTTGAAGATGTCTGGATTTATGTTTTTATATTTTTGGTTGCGAGCGACTTTTCCGCGTTATCGCTACGATCAAATTATGCATTTGGGTTGGAAAGTGTTGATTCCGGTGACCATTGTATGGTTAGTGGTGGTAGCACTTGCGGTGCAATTTCATGTGGGTTATTGGTTTAAGTGAGAGAATTATGCAGTTACTAAAACGCTTAATAAAAAGTTTTACCTTGTGGGAGCTTTTAAAAGGTTTATCGGTAACTTTGCGTTATTTTTTCAAACGAAAAACAACTATCCAATATCCGGAAGAAGAAACGCCAATATCCCCCCGATTTCGTGGCATGTTAGCTTTGCGGCGATATGCAAACGGCGAAGAACGCTGTATCGCTTGTAAATTATGCGAAGCCGTTTGTCCGGCATTGGCAATTACGATCGAGGCCGGCCCGCGCAATACGGATGGGTCAAGACGCGCAACACGTTATGATATTGATGCGTTTAAATGTATTAATTGCGGCTTTTGTGAAGAAGCCTGTCCTGTGGATGCGGTGGTGTTAACCCCAGAAATGCATTACCACATTGGAAATCGCGGTGAGAATATTCTCACCAAAGACAAATTATTAATGATTGGCGATATCTATGAGAAAGAAGTGTCTAAAGATTTGGCCGAAGACAAAGATTATAGGTAAGTGCTTAGGCATTGTACTATGAGTGATAAAACGTTCAGCTGTTAGTGCAGTTTGGACGAGGATTTGAGTGAGTAGAGCAATGTACACTAAGTACCTGAGCATAGGAGCGAAAATTATCGTCCAAAGTGGACAACAGGTGGACGTTCTTTGTAGGAGTATTGGATTAAACGTTAGAGGTGGAAATGTTTCCGACATATGAAGTAGTATTTTATATATTCGCAGTGATCCTGATCGCATCAGCTGTTATGGTGATTGTCTCTCGTAACCCAGTGCGTGCGGTCTTATTTCTGGTGTTGTGTTTTGTTGCCAGTGCTGTTTTATGGATGATGTTGCAGGCAGAATTCTTATCGCTGGTTTTAATTTTTGTTTATGTCGGTGCTGTGATGACACTGTTTTTATTTGTAGTGATGATGCTTAATGTGGATTTGTCAAACATTAAAGAAAAATTTATTCACTATTTACCGCTGGGAATCATAGCGATGGGATTACTGGTGGCAATCATGATTTATAGCATTATGCCAAAGCACACCAATTTGATGAATTTGACGCTACACCGCTTTGGTCCGAATTATAACAATACCAAAGAAATGGGGACGCTTTTATATACCAATTATATTTTCCCATTTGAGATTGCGGGATTAATTTTACTGGTCGCTATTGTGGCAGCGATAACTCTAGCATTTTACGGCAGAAAGCCAGGCACGAAGAGTCAAAAAATTTCCGAACAGCTTAAAGCAAACAAGCAGGATCGTATGCGCATTATTAACATGAAGGCAGAAAAGAAATGATTCCACTTAATGCATATTTGATTATCGGCGCCATTTTATTTGGATTAGGTTTTGCTGGCGTGATTATTAATCGTAAAAATTTAATTGTGCTGCTCATGTGTATTGAATTAATGCTATTGGCAGCCAACACCAATTTTGTGGCCTTCGCTCAATACTTGCAAGCAGGTATGGGTGAAGTTTTTGTGTTTTTTATCTTAACCGTCGCGGCAGCAGAAACCGCCATTGGGCTCGCCATTTTGGTGCTATTTTACCGCCTTAGAGGCAGTATTAATGTTGATGAAATGAGTACATTAAAAGGATAGATTGTGCAAACATTATTTGCTTTAACTTTTATAACTGTGTTTGCTCCCTTGCTGGGAAGCTTAATCGCAGGTGTCGGTGGTAAATACGTGGGTAAGCGGGCAAGCCATTGGGTTACGATTCTATTAATGTTTGCATCCTTTGGATGTGCGATTGCCATTTTCGAACTGGTCGCTGTTGATGGTGGTAATTTGTATGCGAATTTATACAGCTGGGGAGTGAGCGGACGATTTAATTTTAATGTTGGTTTTATGGTGGATAACCTGACCGCGGTGATGATGGTATTGGTGACGTTTGTCTCGACGGTGGTGCATGTTTATAGTGTCGGTTATATGGATGGTGATCCTGGTGATCAACGTTTTTTTAGTTATGTTTCATTGTTTACCTTTGCGATGTTATTGCTAGTCACGGCCAATAACTTTTTTCAATTGTTTGTCGGTTGGGAAGGGGTTGGCTTAGTTTCTTATTTATTGATTGGTTTTTGGTTTACTAAAGAATCAGCAGCAACGGGAAGTTTTAAAGCGTTTATTGTTAATCGGGTCGGAGATTTTGGCTTTATCTTAGGGATTGCAGCGGTTTTAGATTATGCTGGCAGCCTTGATTATCATGCGGTATTTGCACAAGCTAATTCAATGGCTAGTCAAACTATGTCTATTTTCCCGCATACCCATTGGTCGGTTATTACCATCGTTTGTGTTTTGTTATTTATCGGTGCAATGGGTAAGTCGGCGCAAATGCCATTGCATGTGTGGTTACCGGAATCAATGGAAGGCCCTACACCTATTTCGGCATTGATTCATGCGGCAACCATGGTTACCGCAGGTGTTTTTATGGTGGCGCGGATGTCACCATTATTTGAATTTTCACAGCCTGCTTTAAGTTTTGTGTTAGTGATTGGTGCAACCGGCGCGCTCTTTACCGGTATTCTCGCCTTTGTGGAATTTGATATTAAGCGCGTAATCGCTTATTCGACCATGTCGCAGTTGGGTTATATGATGGCGGCTGATGGGGCATCTGCTTATCCTGCCGGTATTTTTCATTTGGTGACTCATGGTTGTTTTAAAGCTTTATTATTCCTATCTGCAGGATCGGTGATTATTGCGATGCACCATGAGCAGGATTTGCGGAAGATGGGTAACCTTAAAAAATACCTGCCGATGACCTGTATTTGCTTTTTAATCGGTGCGTTGGCACTTTCTGCGATTCCGCCTTTTGCGGGTTACTATTCAAAAGACTCCATTATCGAAGCGGTGCATTTATCCACGATTCCAGGTTCTACGTATGCGTATTGGTGTTTGGTGCTCGGCGCTTTTGTTACTGGTTATTACATATTTCGCGCTTATTTTATGGCATTTCATACCAAAGAGCGCATGGACGATGCGCTTAAAGCGAAACTTAAAGAAACACCTTGGACCATGCGCAGTGCCATGATTGCTTTAGCAATTCCTGCGACCATATTAGGGTTTTTAGTAATTAATTGGTTCTTGTATGCATCTCCAAGTTTATTAGGATCGAGTGTTACCATATTGCATAAATACAACGTGCTGGCACAACTTAAAAAGTCATTCCATGGCGCTTGGCCGATGTTCCTACACTGCTATAAAACCCTTCCGTTTTGGTTTGCGGTGGGAGGCGTCTTTTTTGCTTGGTTTAATGTAATTGTAGCACCACAAGTACCAGCATTTTTACGACGTTATCTTCCATTTTTGCATAGATTTTTGGTTGATCAATACTATTTTGATATATTTAATGATTGGGTTTTTGCTAAAGGCACAAAAAAGTTAAGCAGCTTTTTATATAATTATGCTGATTTAAAATTAATTGATCACTATATGGTGGATGGCACAGGACGTAATATTTCACGTATTTCGCGCGCGTTGCGACGCATGCAAACAGGTTATCTTTATCATTATGCTTTTGCAATGATAATTGGATTGTTGGTTTTTTTATATTGGTTAATTCTAGGATAGAGAGATAGATGTTACAGAACTTGCCCATACTCAGTATTTTAATTTGGCTTCCGGTGCTAGGTGCTATTCCAGTTGCTATGCTAAGCAAACCAGAGCAAGCGAATACCGCAAGATTATTAGCGGTTATTATTTCAATTATTAGTATGGCTTTGTGTTTACCTTTGTATTTAGGTTTTGATACCAACACTGCTGCCATGCAGTTTACGGAACACGCAGAGTGGGTGCCCGCATTAAAAATTAGTTATTCCCTGGGTGTTGATGGCATTTCTATGCCGATGGTCGTTTTAACCTGTTTTACCACATTATTAGTGGTGATGGCCTCTTGGACTATGGTGAAAGACAAGGTTGGCCAATACTTGGCGGCATTTCTTATTACTCAAGGTGCTGTGGTAGGTGTTTTTGCATCCCTGGATGCGATGTTGTTTTATTTTTTCTGGGAAGCGATGCTTATTCCAATGTATTTAAGTATTGGAATTTGGGGGATGAGACGCCGATCTTATGCGGCGATTAAGTTCTTTATTTATACCTTCTTGGGTTCGGCATTGTTATTGGTGGCATTATTATATCTACGTATGCATTCGGGAACATTTAATATTTTGGATTATTACCATCTGAAAATGAGCATGATGGTGCAGATTTTTGTATTTGTGGCTTTTTTGATTGCCTTTGCGATTAAGGTTCCAATGTGGCCTGTCCATACTTGGTTGCCTGATGCACATACTGAGGCGCCCGTTGGAGGCTCAGTGGTTTTGGCTGCACTTATGTTAAAGCTAGGGGGATATGGTTTTTTACGTTTTAGTCTGCCGATTGTGCCGGATGCTTGCCGCCAGCTTGATTGGCTAATGATTGCGTTGTCATTAATTGCAATTGTTTATATTGGTATTATTGCAATTGCGCAAACGGATATGAAAAAACTTATCGCGTACTCTTCCGTCGCCCACATGGGTTTTGTCACTCTGGGTTGTTTTATGTTGTATGTGATTGTGGATCGCACTCATAATATGCAAGATGCGTATTTAGGTTTAGAAGGCGCTATGGTACAAATGATTTCACATGCTTTTGGCGCAGGGGCGATGTTTTTAGCTTTTGGAATTTTATACCAACAATTACAAACGCGTTATATTAAAAACTTTGGTGGTATTGCAAAAACTATGCCATTGTTTTCTGCTTTTTTTATGGTGTTTGCGATGTCGAACGTTGGTTTGCCCGGGACTTCGGGTTTTGTGGGTGAGTTTATGATTATTCTAAGCACCTTTAAAGCAAGCTTCTGGGTGACATTTCTGGCTTCATCAACTTTAGTGATTGGTGCAGCTTATACGTTATGGATGTATAAGCGGGTATTTTTTGGTGCTGTGACCAGTGAAGCCGTCGCCAATTTAAAAGATGTAACCGGAGTTGATAAGCTAATTTTTGTATTATTAATTGTTGCTGTATTTTGGATTGGGGTGTATCCGCATTCGTTATTGAATGTTTTCCATGCATCCATTGGCAATTTATTACAAGAGAGCTTGCAATCTCACTTAGGATAGGAGGTTCTATGAAAATGATCGCGCGGATGCTGGGAATTGGTTTTGTAGTTTTAAGCTTAAGCAGTTGTGGCGCTTATCTGTATGACCAACCTAAAGTTTTTGGGGTCAAAGATTTTATTTGGTGGCATTTGTCACAACATCAACGCGAGCTGGCGGTTGGGAATTTAACTTCTCCAACCACTAAAAGTGTGAACCGTAAGGAGTTTGCAGAGTGTATGAATATGTGTGTGCCGAAGGATAATTCAGATTCAACTGGGGTTTCCAGAAAGTGTTTTAATAAATGCTTGAAAAAAATTACACCGGTGCCGAAGGGTTATCATTCGTCGACACCAGTTTAATTAAAATAAATACCGCGGGGCAAGCCCCGCGGTATTTATTCTGTTTAGATTTCGCCTACGCGGGGGAAACCCGCGTAAACGGCGACTCAAGGGGAGCGAACGCTCGCTCCCCTTGAGAAGCCCCACGCGCAAGGTCCCGCGGCAAGCCGCGGAGAATGAATTTAAAATAATAAATGGGTTTGCTATGAATATAAATGTGATACCAATAATACCAGAAATATTTATGACCGTTATGGTCTGCGTCATATTACTAGTAGGCGCTTTTGTTGGATCGCGTCGCGCAGTCACATTCTACTTAACTCAATTTACGTTGGTGGCAACTGCAGTTATTGTCGCAGTAATTTTTGCTAAGGTTGATTTAAGTCAACCCGTGTTGGCTTTTCATAACAGTTTTGTGTTAGATCGATTGGCTGCTGTTTTAAAATTATTTATTTTGCTTGCTGTTTTCCTCACCTTTTTGTATTCCAATGGCTATAATCGCGATCGCAAAATTCCAGTCAATGAATTTTTTGTATTGGGGCTATTATCAACTATTGGTATGATGGTTTTGGTTTCATCACACAGCTTATTGACAATCTTCTTAGGGCTAGAACTATTGTCATTGCCCACCTATGCGATGGTTGCTATGCGCCGTGACAAAGAGCGTTGTGTTGAAGCGGCGATGAAGTATTTTATTATCGGTGCGATTGCTACGGGCATGTTGTTATATGGTTTTTCGATGATTTTCGGTGCCACCCATAGTATTGATATTACCAAGATCGCCAACTTTTTTGCTCATGCTTCGATTCGCAATGATTATGTTGCTGTTTTTGGTTTGGTATTTGCGGTTGCGGGACTCGCCTTTAAACTGGGGGCTGCACCCTTTCATATGTGGGTGCCCGATGTGTACGATGGCGCACCGAGTTCAGTCACTTTATTTATTGCAACAGCTCCGAAAATTGCAGGCTTTGGTATGGCCATTCGTTTATTGGTGGGCGCGTTGCCGGCATTGCACGTGCAGTGGACTGAAATGTTAATTGTGCTTTCAATTTTATCCATGGGCATAGGGAATCTTGCTGCTATTGTGCAAACCAGCATTAAGCGAATGTTAGCTTATTCCTCTGTTGCTCATGCGGGCTATATGTTGCTTGGTTTTATTTGTGCGACATCGAGAGGTTATGCGGCGTCTATGTTTTATGTTATCACTTATACCATTATGACACTGGCTGCATTTGGGATGATTTTAATGTTAAGTAAAGCTGGTTTTGAAGCTGAAAATATCGATGATTTTAAAGCGTTAAATAATCGCTATCCATGGTTGAGCTTTATGATGCTAATTGTTATGTTTTCACTGGCTGGTGTGCCGCCGTTGGTGGGCTTTATTGCTAAAGTTGGCTTGTTGGAAGCTCTGATTGATGCGCATTTGGTGTGGTTGGCTGTGGTTGCCATTGTGTTATCTATTGTTGGAGCATACTATTATATTCGTGTAGTTAAAGTGATGTATTTTGAAAAAAGCGAAGAAAGTTCAGCAGTGTCTTCGCTTAACTTAACAAATGGGACATTGATTGCGCTTAGTTTAAATGGTGTTGCTATTTTGGTTCTCGGTATTTTACCAGGTGCTTTATTTTCACTTTGTCATATGGCTTTTGCACTAACCTAAGCAAGTTGATCTTAGGTGTGGTTAAGGCACCATCTTAAGTAGCCCGGACGACTTGTCGGCCGGGAAGCATCCAGCAAAGCTGGATTCAAATTATCAGGGAATGTTTTTCATGAGAATTTTTAAACAATTTTTTCTTTTTGGTTTATGTTTATTATTTTTTGCAAATAGTTTGGCAGCTGGCAACGCTCACACTCACTTAGCGCCTATGCCCCCAGTTGCTGATCCGGCCACAAAAATGCCGGCCATTTTTGATGGTAGTTGGATTGGACTCTCAGCAGGTGCTAAGAAGACCTATTTCACAAACAGTGATCTCACCCCTGGCTATGCTCCATCATCGATTAAAAATACCATTACAGCACTCAGAGTGACCATCGGTCATTATTTCAATCCCTATATTGCGATGTCAATAAATCTAATGCGTGGTGCACACTCCAATAAATTTATTTACCCAGGCGTTACCACTAGTGTCGCGGAAAGTTTGTTTGCATTAACCCTGCGTCCCACTTGGCCCTTAAATGATACTTTGTCATTGTTCGGTGAAGGTGGTGTTGGTTTTATTTCACGTAAAGGCTATCGCATTAATGGCGTTGATGTGGTTAGCAATGATGATATATTGACGGCTGTTTTTGGTGTTGGTTTTTATTATAATTTACCTTACAATATGTTTTTGGATTTAGAGACAGAATATACCACACCCAACAAGGCTAAAAAGCAGCCTTCTATTTTTTACGTGGGCTTAGGTTTTAATTATTTATTAAAAGCTACTCACTCTCACCTGCAACCAGGCAAACAATATTGGTTTCCGAAAAGTACATTGCAACTTAATTATGTAAATCAGGATTTATTTTATTGGGATGTGGCACGATATTTTACCCCGCCTAAAGGCTTGCCAATATTTTTTGACGGGCACATTAAAGTTGGCAAAGGGATTGCGTTAACCTACGAAAAAACATTTTTCCATACGTTTAAATACTTCTCAATAGAGTGGGGTTGGTCGACATCGCAATGGCAGTCTCGTATGTCTAAACAAAATTTTTATACGCTCTCTTTGTTTCCGGAAATAAAAATATGGATGTTACGCAGCCCCAGCTTTGATCTTTTTTTCACCTACTCTTTGGCGGGACCAACTTATATTTCAAAGCGTTTTATTGATGGCAGCGATTCAGGCTCACATTTTACCTTTCAAGATTTCTTAGGGATTGGTGCCTTTTTGGGTCAGTCGAAAACTGTGGCCATTAATTTCAAGATTATTCATTACTCCAACGGCAACTCGTTGCCGAGTAATCCGGGGGTTTGTGTGCCGGTGATGTTGGGGATTGTGGTTAGCCTTCCTTAGGTTTTGGCATCTCATCTGCACGTAATCTTCAAATGCTTTATCGCTAAAAAAGTCGTCACATAGATTAACTATGCTCCTCGTTTTTTAGCTCAAAATCATTTGAATCTCACGCACAGCTGAGCGCCAAAACTTATTTAACACCTCATCAGTTAGAAGTAGCCCGGACGACTTGTCGGCCGGGAAGCATCATGCAGAGCATGATTCCAGCTCTTGCTAATCCACCTTACTAGTTGACCCCTTGCTTGTATCATTGTTATACTATTGTGATGCAAGGACAGCAAAACACACAACTTTCACTTCTTAAGCATATTATCTATATCTGCGTGGTATTATTTATCTCGTTGCTTTGTGTTATTCCAGCAGCCTATGGTATTGGTGGAATCTATGGCAGCATTTTACCGGTTGTATTAGCCTTGATTTATGGTTATACGTTGTGTGCTCGTAAGCAATATATTGTCGCCTTGATTCTGAGTATCTGCATCGGACTTTTTATTTCCCTGGTTATTTTGGCTTTTACTTCACTCACGGTTATTTACAGTTTAAGCTATTTCCATATATTTTTTATTGCTTTTACGATAGTGTCGATTATTGGTGTGATTATTGCTTCTGGTACCTTGAACTTTACATTATTTCGAAAAATTCGAAAAGAGCATCGCCTTTTACTGTTTAAATATTTTGGGATTTTGTCTCTAATCGCTTTAATTATTTATATCATCGCATCTTTTACCCATATTGATGATGGTTATTACGTCCGTGCTATTTCTTTGGCGATTATTTTTGGTTTACTATTTGGGTTTGTGCTTTACAATGTGGTTAATCTTGTGTTATTGCCAGAGATTGAAGTCTATAAAGTTATGATTAAGTATTTGCAGGCAATGTTATTACCGGTCGGTGCATTTATCGTAGGCTATCTTGTTCTTATCTTATTGTTTGCCGGTTTTTTTACGTTATGTTATCGAGCGAATATAAGCTCATTTGTTGGTTCATCGCATTATACTTTTTTACATTTTGTTTATTATTCAATTAATATCATTACCACGCTAGGTGCTACTCAGATAGAAGCGAGTTCATCTACCGCTAAAATTTTAGCAGGTACAGAAGTAGTTTTAGGTATGATGTGGGTAACCGTTATATTAGCTGCGGCAATCAGTCACTTTCAAACTCAATTTAATAAAATTAATATCGATGTGCAAAAGGCGACGATTGACTAAACTGCCCAGTTAAATATTTTTTTGATACAAAAGCTCGCGAAGATAATTATAGGCGCAAAGATTTTTTAGGCTTCGTCATTCCGGCGTATGCCGGAATCTCATTAATTTGGCGCTTAATTCAAGAGATCCCAGCTTTTGCTGGGATGACAGCGGTGAGGCCTTCGCCCACTCATTTTACCTTAACTTTTTTCCGTAGGTATTTATATGGATATCTTTTCTTAAAACAAAGTATTACTCTATAAAAATACTTTATTTGTTACGATATAAGGTGAAAAAAATAAATACTGGATCATAAGATAATGTAAATATTGGAGGGTGTTTTTGTGAGAGATGAAAAAAATTCTGGTGATTTGCACGTCAACAACCAAGCTGTTAGGAGGCCTCGAGGATATACGATATATGATTTATATCGTGATTTACCATCAAGCGGGCAGGTTCTTGCTTGCTTTGCGCTCTTTTCTATAGGCCTTCGTGGTTTCCAAATTTTTTCATATGATTCTAGAAGATGTGATCTATGGATAGACGCTCATAATTCCGTAATAATTCAATGGAGAGACGTGAATGAAGGTATAAGACAATTTTCAAAGAGTATTGAAGTTGCGACTGTTGATGCCGTTGACTTAGAATTGAAGTTGGATACAGCGAAGTATGAGTGTTCCTCCGTTCTTTTTAAGAATGAGGAAACTTGCATCAAAAAGCTAGAAGGTGCTAAGCAAAAATTAAAAGTTAAAGAAGAGGAAATCACTAATTACGCTAATGAAAAGGATGCGCTCAAAGCAGAAGGGCAAGTACTTCATAAACGCATGGATGAATTGGATGAGATCAGAGCTAGTTTATGTAGTTATTGATAGTGGTTCTTGAAAAAGTTAGGCGTCGCAGATGCTTATTTTGATTCACCTTATGTTAACTTTTTCCTATCGGTAGTTGCATTGCTATCTTTTAATCAAAAAAATTACTATTTTATGTGCTATGAGATGAGTTTTTATCGCTGAACAGATAACATTGGATTATAAAACAATTTAAATATTAGAGGGTGCTATTGTGAGACATAGAAGAAACGAAGATAATTTGCAAAACACAAATCAAAATACGATACAACATCAAACCAATGCGGCTATTTTGCCATCTCCTATGAAGGTTGTATGGTAATGAAAAACGTAACGAACGCTCTGTTCATGAGGAAAATCAACCTTTTATTTGTGTAAGTAGAGATGTTTAAGAGTTAAGTAGGTTGGGTTGAGTACCACGAAGCCCAACAAATTAGCTTCGTTCTCCATTCGTTGGGCTTCATTTCATTCAACTCAACCTACGGTATAATAGTCGTCTAACAATGTTATGCCATCGTCACAATTTTTTCTTTTGCCTCAGCTGAATCTTCACTATGTTCCAAAAAGAACGGCAATAAGTCATCCATAAATTGGCTCACGGTTTTAGCCATAATGATAAAGTCACTGGCAAAACGCTCTTCAGCTGTTTCACTCATCCCGTCTCGAGCCAGTTCTTTTATAGCCTCTAAAAATTTAACGCTACTGATGCTGAAATCCTGTTTGAGTGTAAAGTGAATTTGATCACACCATTCGAATGCGAGTTGAGTTGCGATGCTGCCGTCTTTGATAAAGGCTTGCACTTTATCGCTTAATAAATCCTGCTTTTTAAACCGAACAGTACCGCCATTTTCATCGACTTCTTTTAATAAGCACGCATCTGCAAGGTTTAACGTGTTAGGGTAATCATTGTTTGTTAGCCATTGTGTCATTACCCGTGGAATTGAAGTCAGCTCTGGGGCAGAAATAGAGTTACCGGTGCACTTCATCAGCATGGAGATAAAGTGAGCTAAGCGTTTGCTGCTGGCACTGTCAATAATCAGCCAGTTTTTTTTGGTATCGATGTAGCCATTGACGTAAGATGATTTGGTGAAGGCTTTGGACAGCAGCGTTTGATAGATATCATCCTTAAGACGCTCTTTTTCATCCTTATATATGCGACGTCCGCTTTTGCTCTCAAGCTGTTTAATTTCTGCCATAAGGTGTTCGCGTACCACAGATGCTGGTAGCACCTTCTCCTCAATTCGCAGCCGAATCATCATATAACCGTTTTGCCCATAAACCAGCGGTTGATCGCTGTCCCCAATGGGTTGTACCCAACCATAGCTTGAGGGATGAGATTTTGGGCATGGTCTGAAGGCGCTGTTAGCGAGCTCTGAATCGAGCTTATCGGGGTTATAGGCCATAGGTGATTGAAACTGGAAAAACTGTATATTTTTAAACCACATAGATCGCTTTCCTTGTTAAATCTCAAAAAGATGGCCATTGTCGCATACCCACGAATATGGTGTAAACTGTGATTAACGCAGTAATGACGTGAGCTATCTCTATACGCAACCCTTGTCTTTTGATTCAATTGCCTATACTATATTTCGGCCGATGCGGGGTGGAGCAGTCTGGCAGCTCGTCGGGCTCATAACCCGAAGGTCGTAGGTTCAAATCCTACCCCCGCTACCAAATATGCTCTCTCTGGTAGAGAGGGTGGGTGAGTAGCAAAACAGTAGTTGAAGTAGAGGGGCCATGTGCCCTTTTTTGTTTCTTAGAAAAGGTAGGTTTTTTGCATGGCAGTGACGGTTGACAAGTTACAACAGATAATTGCTCCAGCGGTAGAAGCGTTGGGATTTGAGTTATATGGTTGTGTGCTTCATGCTGAGATGAATCGCAGTACTTTGATCGTATATATAGAGCGACCAGAAGGGGTAAACTGTGATGACTGTGCTAAAATCAGCCGTCAAGTAGGGGCACTACTTGATGTAGAAGACCCCATTAGTGGTCGATATAGTTTGGAGGTTTCATCTCCTGGTATTGACCGGCCATTATTTCGCTTGCCGCA
>CAXMUH010000015.1:0-7973 GCA_964196565.1 uncultured Legionellaceae bacterium
GGTAGTTATGCCCGAAGAACCAGAGCGCGGATCTCGAGTGGTTGATAATGATGAAACAAAAGATAATAAATAGGTACGCCGATGCGCTGGAATGATAAACAACCCATTTATCAGCAATTAAGAGATAAAATTGTTGCTGCGATTATGGATGGAAGTTATGCCGAGGGAGATATGATTCCCTCCATTCGGCAAATTAGTAGTGATTATCAAATTAACCCATTAACGGTTTCAAAAGCCTATCAAGGTTTAGTTGACGATCAAGTGATTGAAAAGCGTCGCGGCATGGGGATGATTGTTAAGAAAGGCGCGCAGAAGAATTTATCGGCTTCTGAAAAAAAACAATTTTTAAAAACAGAGTGGCCGGATATTAAAAAGAAAATTCAAAGCTTGAGCATCGATATTGAGGAGTTATTAAAGTGAATGTTATTGAGGCAAAAAATGTCAATAAAAAATACGGCGCATTTTATGCGTTAAAAGATATTGAGTTTAATGTTAAGCGTGGCCAGATTATTGGGCTAATTGGGCCCAATGGCGCGGGTAAAACCACATTGCTAAAATCTATTTTAGGTCTGACTGATTATGCGGGTGACTTAAACGTTTTAGGCCTTCATCCGCACAAAGCTCGCGTTAAGTTAATGCAACGGATGTGTTTTATTGCGGATGTCGCAATATTACCGCGTTGGTTAAAAGTGTCCAATGCAATTGAATTTGTAAAGGGTGTGCATCCACGTTTTGATGAGGAAAAGGCAAGAAGCTTTCTAGCTAAAACCGATATCGGATTGGATAGAAAAGTGAAAGAGCTATCAAAAGGCATGGTGGTGCAATTGCACTTAGCATTGGTGATGGCAATAGACGTAGAAATTTTAGTTTTGGATGAGCCCACGTTGGGACTGGATATTTTATACCGATCTGAATTCTATCAAACCATTTTAAATGATTATTACACAGAAGACCGAACTATTATTATTACCACCCATCAAGTTGAAGAGGTTGAGGGTATTTTGACAGATTTATTAATCATTAATCATGGGAAATTAATTTTAAAAAGCTCGATGGAAGATGTTGCTGACCGATTTGTTCAGGTGAGTGCGATGCCGGAGCAAGTTGATGCATTAAATCGATTAAAGCCAGTATTTCAACGTAAAGATATTGGTCGGGTTAAGTTTATTTTTGAAAATCAAGACAGATCGCAGCTTAAACAGTACGGTGAAATATCTACACCGAGTGTTAGCGATATTTTTGTAGCTTTAGTAAAGGGGTGTCGTGATGCGTAAGATGGTAACGCTGATTAATCGTGAATTTTGGGAGCAGCGTGGTGTATTTTTTACAACGCCAATGATACTGGCGGGCATTTTAGCGTTGGTTGCGGTGGCAGTCTTTATTCTTTCATTAACCGGCAATGTGGATACTTCGGGTATCGCAATCCATATGAACAATGATAAAGTGGCCGCTGTGATCCCTGCTTTATTTGCATCCATTGCGTCCCCCTTTGTGTTGATTTTGTGGTTTATTGTTTTTTATTATTTTTTGGGATCACTGTATGATGATCGCAAGGACGGAAGTATTTTATTTTGGCAGTCGATGCCGATTAGTCAAACTCAAACGATTATCTCAAAATTAATCGCTGGACTGATACTCGCACCGTTTTGTACGTGGGTTGTGGTGATGGTGGCTCAATTATTTATTTTGTGTGTTGCAAGTTTATTTTTAATTATTCACCCTATTGTTAACTGGAGCGTGCTTTGGAGCCCGTCGGTTATTCTTTTATCTTGGTTAAGAATTTTTGGTGCAATGCTATTGCAGGCAGTTTGGCTGCTGCCGTTATTGGCGTGGTGTATGCTATGTTCGGCCTTTTCCAAAAAAGCGCCTGCGTTACGCGCCTTGGTCCCAATCGTTGTGATCGTGGTTTTAGAAATGATTTTTCTTTCCCGGCATTACGTTACCGATTTTATTTTCAGTCGTTTTAGTTTTGCCGCACAAACTTGGTATAACTTAAGTGCGAATTACCAGCAGTTAGTTGCATCGGGTCACGAGATTGGTATTTCCAAGCATGTCAATTTTCATTTTCAAAAAGCAGGCATTGATTGGGTTACGATGGTTATTGGCATTGCAATCAGTATTGTTTGCCTCTGTTTAGCGGGATGGTTTCGATCACGTTGCTATGATTTTGAGAAGTAATCTTATAGCCCGGACAGTGATTGGCCGGGCTTTTTTTAATGCGTAGAAGTCGGGTAAATCGCGCCCAGAATTGTATGTTTTGTGGCGCCAGTAACGCTTGGCAAATTTCCCGGTTGATGCTTGATGGTTTGACGTGCAAGCCAAGCAAAGGTGACCGCTTCTACCCAATTAGGATCCAGGCCAATTTTCTGAGTGGTCGCAATAATATGTTTTGGTAAGTTGGCTTGAATTCGTTGCATAAGATAGGCATTGTGCGCACCACCACCACAAATAAAAACTTCAGTTGGTTCATCGTTTGTTTGTAAAACGGCATCAGCGATACTGATTGCAGTGAGTTCTGTTAATGTCGCTTGAACTTCGGTTGCCGATAATTCCTCTGGGTTTCCATCAATATATTGTGTTAGCCAGCCTAAATTAAAATGTTCTCTTCCGGTACTTTTGGGCGGCGCTTGCTTAAAGTAACTGTCGTGGAAAAATGCTTCTAATAAAGGTTTATTTAATATTCCACTTTTTGCCCAGTCACCATTATTATCAAAGCTGTTACCCGTGTGTTGATTGCACCAAGCATCAAGCAGTGTGTTGCCGGGACCGGTGTCAAAGCCCGTGACCTTTTGTTGACGATTTTTTGGCAAAAAAGTTAAATTGGCAATGCCGCCGATATTTATAATAAACCGGTTTTGTTTATCCACTTGAAAAAGGTATTGATGAAATGCGGGTGATAATGGTGCCGCTTGTCCGCCATAGGCCATATCGCGGCGACGAAAATCGGCAACCGTGGTAATGCCGGTGACTTTAGTAATAATATTGGGGTCACCAATTTGAATGGTAAAAGGCACATCTTCATTGGGCATATGACGAATGGTTTGACCGTGGCTACCAATTGCGACGATGTGTTCTAGCGCAATTTGATTTTTTTGAATTAATTCTGCGACGCAGCAGGAAAACTCATTGCCAAGTTCAATGTCGGTTCTGCCCATACGATACACCCCGTTCGGACCAGGTGTGCACAGAGCTAAAATTTCTGCTTTGAGTTTTGCTGGTATGGGGCGCGAATGGGTGCCGATAATATTGATTTTATTTTCAGGTAGGAATTCAACAAGTGCTGCATCTACTGCATCTAAGCTGGTTCCAGACATAAGGCCAATGTATATTTCTTTTTTCATTATTTAGTCCCGATTATGAATGGGTTCGTAGTGTTAGCTGCAAGTGCTGTCGCTTGATAAAGCTCGAGTGCTGCTAATAAAGTTTGTTTGATTTTAATAAATTGGTAGTGATATTTTCTGGGAATAGGTGGATTCGAAGGTGGCTTAAGTGTTAGCCAGTCTTCTGGAATGCCATTAACATAAAAACTAAAGTGAAGGTGCGGCCCTGTTGACCATCCGGTTGAGCCAACAAAACCGATCGTTTGCCCACGATGAATGTACTGATGTAATTTTAAATTTTTTGCAAAGTATTCCATATGGCCGTACAAGGCACTGTAGTGACGATCATACCGAACTTTAATCGCATTGCCATAGCCGTGGTCATGTCCAATAAAAGTAATTCGACCATTGCCAATTGATTTGATGGGTGTGCCCTTATATGCTGCAAAATCAATGCCTAGATGAGCTTGTCTTCTGTGAAGGATCGGATCCATGCGGTTATGACTAAAGTGACTGCTGATTCTTTTAAAATGAACGGGGTAAGGTAAAAAACGGTGAGCAAGGCTTTTACCTTCTGGAGTGTAATAATCGGCATGATCTTTTGGGTAGCTAAAACGAATCGCTTGGTAGGTGTGGTTGCGAGTAGTATATTCGGCGGTGACGATATCTCCGCTGTGATGTTTTCGACCATTGATGTAATAGTCTTTGTATAAAATCGAAAAGCGATCACCTGGGTGGACATCTCGTTTGAAATTAATTTTACTTTGAAAAATATTAACAAGTTGGTGTGATAGTTTATTACTAATGCCCGCTTGACCCATTGATGCCAAAAGCGAATGGTTGACGATGCCTGATTTAAATGAAAGTTTAGCAACCATGGGAAAGTGAATTACTTTTTGGGTAAAGTGATTTTGCACTTTGGTGAATTCTATGGCTTGGTCTGCACCAAGCGGAATGCGCAGGGCTTCGAGTTGGTAATGTCGATCCATTAAGAAATTAAGTTTGTGGCCTGGGATCAGAAGTGTGAGCTTACGGTTGTGAAGTTTAATCAAAGCCCACAGTTCGTGTTTTGGAATGTGGTGTTTTACAAATATGCTTTTTAACGTATCGCCCGACTTGATGGTGACCGTTTGCCAGGTTGTACTTATCTCTGTGCTTTTTTTGGCTGAAGTGCTTTCAGCTTTTCCGTCGGCTGCGGGTAATTCAATCAGCACATCGTTGGCGGCTTTTATATATGCAGATTCCTTTTGTTGCGATTGAATGTAAAAAATTACGATCAATGTGATGATTGCAGCAATGCTGGTAATAATAAGCTCAATATTTTTAATTTTGCTGGTCATGTGTCCCTGCAGCGGTCTTCGACTTATTGAGTAGAGGACCTTTTCCTATTTAAATTACGGCGCGCTAGGCGACCGTGCGCTTGCATCTAAGCGGGAGAATCGCGACTCTCCCAAAAAGGGTTTTTGTTTTTATTCCCTTATGCTTTGTAAATTAGTTCCAATTCTGATGCATTACTCGTAACATAACGACGTAACTTGAAATGGTCAACCGCTTTTTTTGCTTAAGTTGAAAACAATTAGCGGTAATTATTAACAATTATAAGAGGTTAACGCTGTGAGTGCCATCGATGATTTAACAGAGTTGAAACGTGGCGTGGTTGATATTATCTCAGAAGAAGAGCTTTTGAAGCGTTTAGCTCTCAAAAAGCCCTTGCGCGTTAAGTTAGGCATGGATCCGACAGCGCCAGATATTCATCTGGGTCACACCGTTGTTTTGAACAAATTGCGCCAGTTTCAAAATTTAGGCCATGAGGTTTTATTTCTGATTGGTGATTTTACTGCCATGATTGGCGATCCAACAGGCAAAAATGTGACGCGCAAGCCGTTGACACCTGAGGAAGTGGAAGCAAATGCCAAAACGTATGAGGCTCAGGCTTTTAAGGTGCTTGATCCCGATCGTACCACCATCTTGTGCAATTCACAGTGGGGTAATAAATTATCAGCAGTAGATATTATTCGTTTGGCAGCAACTTCTACAGTGGCGCGGATGTTAGAGCGCGATGATTTTCAAAAACGCTACAGTTCACAACAGCCAATCGCTATTCATGAATTTTTGTACCCCTTATTGCAAGGATACGATTCAGTTGAAATGAAGGCGGATATTGAATTGGGTGGTACTGATCAAAAATTTAATTTGCTGGTTGGCCGTGAGTTGCAAAGACATTATGGTCAGCAACCACAATGCGTATTGACCATGCCTTTATTAGAAGGCACCGATGGTGTGCAGAAGATGTCAAAGTCTTTGGGCAACTATATAGGTATAACCGAAAAGCCAGAAGAGATGTTTGGCAAAATTATGTCCATTTCGGACGAATTGATGTGGCGCTATTACGAGTTGCTTAGCTTTCGTCCTATGTCTGAGATTGATCAGTTGTGTGCAGAAGTCTCAGAAGGAAAGAATCCGCGTGATGTAAAAGTGATGTTGGGCGAAGAGTTGGTTACGCGTTTTCATGGAGCGGCTGCAGCAAAAGAAGCTTACCAACAATTTGTGGAGCGCTTTAAGAACCATGAGTTGCCAACGGATCTTCTGGAAGTCGAAATGGCTGCAGAGGACGGCAAGCTAGGCATTGCTTATATACTGCATCGCGCTAACTTGGTGAAAGGGACCACTGAAGCACTGCGGATGATTAAACAAGGCGCAGTAAGGATCGATGGTGAGCGGGTTCTGGATCAGAGGTTGGCAATTTCATCGGGTACGAGTCATATATATCAGGTAGGGAAACGGCGGTTTGCTAAAGTGAAGCTTACGTAGAGATTAGCTGAGATGGTTGATTCAGGTTGGGGTGGCCGAGATCGGGTGGGGTGGAGAGTTATTGCTCCTGAGGATGAGGCCTAACCCCCTAAAATTTAGACTAAAAATCTGTACATATTGAGCCCATTAGCCAAAAAGTCGACAATCGGTAAAAATATATCATTTTTTGATCAAATGTGTTACTATTTATCTAGAAATTTGGAATATTTTCTGTTGTAATTCGCCCCTTTCTAATGCTAATATTCATCGCCCTTGTGATGAAGCGTCAAACGACCCAGTCACCAGGGAAGCTACTACCAGCTTGGGATTAAACACTTAATAGTGTTGACATTAGTCCCCAACCGCGTAGAATAGCGAACCTCTTTACATAGAGATTTGTTCTTTAACAATTTGAAGCAATGTTTTAAAAGACAGTTTGAGTGGGCACTTGTGCAGATAGTCTAATTATTAATATGAGACTTTTGATGCACAAGCCTCAATTCAATGAGTCTTGTGAGTCATACAATAATATGTAGCTTTAGTACAGCTACAAAAGCCAAATCAAACTTAAGAGTTTGATCCTGGCTCAGATTGAACGCTAGCGGCATGCTTAACACATGCAAGTCGAACGGCAGCGCGGGGAGCTTGCTCCCTGGCGGCGAGTGGCGGACGGGTGAGTAACGCGTAGGAATCTACCTTATAGTGGGGGATAACCCGAGGAAACTCGGGCTAATACCGCATAATCTCTACGGAGCAAAGCGGGGGATCTTCGGACCTCGTGCTATTAGATGAGCCTGCGTTGGATTAGTTTGTTGGTGGGGTAATGGCCTACCAAGGCGACGATCCATAGCTGGTCTGAGAGGACGATCAGCCACACTGGGACTGAGACACGGCCCAGACTCCTACGGGAGGCAGCAGTGGGGAATATTGGACAATGGGGGCAACCCTGATCCAGCAATGCCGCGTGTGTGAAGAAGGCCTTCGGGTTGTAAAGCACTTTCAGCGGGGAAGAAAGGCTTAAGGTTAATAGCCTTAGGATTTGACGTTACCCGCAGAAGAAGCACTGGCTAACTCTGTGCCAGCAGCCGCGGTAATACAGAGAGTGCAAGCGTTAATCGGAATTACTGGGCGTAAAGCGCGCGTAGGTGGATATTTAAGTCGGATGTGAAAGCCCTGGGCTCAACCTAGGAACTGCACCCGATACTGGGTATCTAGAGTATGGTAGAGGGTAGTGGAATTTCCGGTGTAGCGGTGAAATGCGTAGATATCGGAAAGAACACCAGTGGCGAAGGCGGCTACCTGGACCAATACTGACACTGAGGTGCGAAAGCGTGGGGAGCAAACAGGATTAGAGACCCTGGTAGTCCACGCCGTCAACGATGAGAACTGGCTGTTGGGAGGGACTTCCTCTTAGTAGCGAAGCTAACGCGTTAAGTTCTCCGCCTGGGGAGTACGACCGCAAGGTTGAAACTCAAAGGAATTGACGGGGGCCCGCACAAGCGGTGGAGCATGTGGTTTAATTCGATGCAACGCGAAGAACCTTACCTACTCTTGACATCCTTGGAATCCTCTGGAGACAGAGGAGTGCCTTCGGGAACCAAGTGACAGGTGCTGCATGGCTGTCGTCAGCTCGTGTCGTGAGATGTTGGGTTAAGTCCCGCAACGAGCGCAACCCCTATCCTTAGTTGCCAGCACGTAATGGTGGGAACTCTAAGGAGACTCCCGGTGATAAACCGGAGGAAGGTGGGGATGATGTCAAGTCATCATGGCCCTTACGAGTAGGGCTACACACGTGCTACAATGGGCAGTACAAAGGGTTGCCAAGCCGCGAGGTGGAGCTAATCCCATAAAGCTGCTCGTAGT
>CAXMUH010000016.1:0-26172 GCA_964196565.1 uncultured Legionellaceae bacterium
GCGCCGTATTGGTTGGCCACAATGCGCATTTTGATTTAAGTTTTATTCAAGCCGCCATGAAAAGATGTCGCATCACAAAAAGCCCTTATCATGCCTTTACCGTTTTTGATACTGCAACGCTTGCGGGACTCGCTTACGGCAAAACAATTTTAGCCAAAGCATTAAAAGTCGCAGGAATTGAATTTGATAAAGAGCAGGCGCACGGTGCAAAATATGATGCAGAAGTTACTGCAAAAATGTTTTGTGATATTTTAAATCGAATTGAGTTTAGCGCGAAGTAGACGCCATGGGATTGAAGTAGCCCAGTCAGCAGATCCCTCGACTTGTGCTTCGCACTCGCTCGGGACGACATCCGTCGGCTGACCGGGAACAAATCGTTATAACCCTTCAGAATTCTCAGAAAGATAAGTCGCCACACCTTCAGGTGATGCGGTCATACCTTTATCGCCTTCTTTCCAGTTGGCAGGGCACACTTCACCATGCTTCTCATGGTGTTGCAACGCATCAATGATGCGTAATATTTCGGCAATGTTGCGCCCAAGCGGTAAGTCATTCACAATTTGTGATCGAACCACATGGTCTTTATCCATAATGAATACGCCTCGCAAAGCAACACCAGCAACTGGGTGCTCAACTCCATAACTGCGACAGATGGTGTGATTAATATCTGCCGCCATGGTAAAACGTACTGGACCAATACCACCATTATCGATCGGTGTCTTGCGCCAAGCATGATGGGTAAATTGTGAATCAATGGAAACACTAATAACCTTAGCCCCGCGCTTTTTAAACTCACCCATCGCATGATCCAATGCAATCAGCTCTGATGGACAAACAAATGTAAAATCCAGTGGATAGAAAAAAACAACACTGCACTTGCCTTGAACAGCATCATAAAAATTAAAATTATCAACGATTTTGCCATCTCCCAATACCGCAGCCACGGTAAAATCGGGGGCTTCTCGACCAACTAAAACAGCCATGATTATTCCTCCAAATATTATACAAACAATGCCAATCACTATACCGAGCGTCACCACCATGTTCAAGCCCCAAGGGGCCAAAACACTAGGTCTAGCGTTCAGATCCCCAATCATGTATCTTATCTTACTTAAGAATTTTTTTGGAGAGGCACAATGACTTTTGAATTACCTGCATTACCCTATGCTATGGATGCATTGCAACCCCATATTTCACAGGAAACCTTGGAATACCACTACGGTAAACACCATAAAGCCTATGTGGAAAAATTAAACGGATTGGTGCCTGGAACAAAGTTTGCTGACATGACGCTAGAAGAAATCATCAAAAAATCGGATGGCGGTATTTTTAACAATGCAGCTCAAGTCTGGAACCATACCTTTTACTGGAATTGCTTAAGCCCAATGGGTGGCGGTCAACCAGGAAGTGATGAACTTGCGGGTAAAATTGAACAAGATTTCGGCTCCTTTGATGAGTTTAAAAAACTGTTCACTGACGCCGCATTAACCCAATTTGGTTCGGGCTGGGCTTGGCTTGTTGCAAAACGAGATGGCAAACTCGAAGTGGTTAAAACATCCAATGCCGGCAACCCGATGACAGATGATTTAACACCATTGCTCACTTGTGATGTTTGGGAGCACGCTTATTATATTGACAGACGTAATGCGCGCCCAGTTTATGTGGATCATTTCTGGGATTTAGTTAACTGGGATTTTGTTGCTGACAATTTAAAGAATGCATAAGTTATGCCAGGTGCAGATGGATTTTAGTCGTAGCCCGGACAAAAATTTATTTTTGGCCGGGATTAGAGATATGAGTCCAGCTACGCTGGATGCTTCCTGGCCGACAAGTCGTCCAGGCTACTTCAAATGGCACCAGAAAAACACCTAGGGCTACACCTAAAATTAAATCGCGGCTTTACGCGAAGAGGATTCTTAAAGGGGAAACCATGATCAGAGTACTTGTTAATGGAGCGTTTGGCCGGATGGGGTTAGTAACCCAAGCAGCCATCAAGCAACAAACTGATTTAGAACTGGTTGGCAGTATTGGCAAAACGGATAACTTAGAAGACTCTATTAAAAAAGCCAAAGCCGATGTGGTTATCGATTTTACGTTACCACACACCGTTTTTAATAATACCGAAACCATTATTAAAGTGGGTGCAAGACCTGTTATTGGCACCAGTGGTTTAAACCCAGATCAAATTAAAACCCTATCGCAACAATGCGAACAAAAAAAACTCGGCGCTATTATTGCGCCTAATTTTTCTGTCGGCGCTGTTTTAATGATGCGTTACGCAGCGGACGCGATAAAATATTTTCCGCATGCAGAAATTATTGAAATGCACCACGATAAAAAAGTAGATTCCCCCTCGGGCACTGCTGCAAAAACAGCGCAGCTTATGGCAGCCAACCGAGAGAACGCCGAAACAATTAATCATGATACGCCCGCACGTGGACATGCCGAACAAAATATTCCCATTCACTCGGTGCGCTTGCCAGGACTTTTTGCCCATCAAATGGTGATTTTTGGTGGCAATGGCGAGACGCTTACAATCCGTCATGATAGCACCGACCGAGACTCCATGATGCCTGGCGTATGTATGGCGTGTCGTAAAGTGGTTGAATTAGATCATTTGGTTTATGGGCTGGAAAATATTTTGTAAGGAACTTATAAAAGTGTCATCCCTGCGAAAGTGCATCGTCATCCCTGCGAAAGGCCAACCACCGTCATCCCAGCGAAAGCTGGGATCTTTTGAATCAAGCGCCAACGTAATGAGGTCCCTGCATACGCCAGAATGACAAACAGTTTCTGCGTTATGTTCTGCATGTCACTTCTGGCCGACAACCCAGGGCTCTTGCTAAACGTTCATTCGGCCCCATTGGTGCGCGGGAAAACAGCCCACAAGATTTTATTGCGACACTTTGATTCATTCTCTTTTTAGAAGCAACCTGTTCGGATCGTTGCGCTAACGCCTCTTCACTTGTATCAAGTGATTGCAAAGTATTAGCATCAACAAGGCCTGAATTGAGCCAGTAAGCTAAATCACCCAACTGTTCAGCTGAATAGGGTTCAGGTTGATGATCAACTTCAGGTATTTCTTTTTGCTCGCCATCAATATCAGCAGTACCAAGCACACACTCCGGCGCAGATTCACCAAACCACCGAACATAATCATCTTCTACTGCTAATATCGGCTTGTATAATATTTCGGGTTGTTTTTGCTTAGCTAAGCAAATAGCTTGTTTTGCTCTTATTTTCTCTCGCTTTTGCAAACAAAGTAATACCGATTTCATATCTGAATAATTAGTTACAAATAATTCTTTCTGAGTTTCAGAGTAATCCCCCGGTAGTGATTCCATGGATTTTCTGCGAATCCCTTCCATCCCTGCATTTCCACCTTGAAACGCTGTGACTTTCTGTACATGAGCGCTCATCGCCAAACGATCTCGAATGGTGTTTTTGTCAATGGTGATGCAAGCATCAGCAACCGCTTCGCACTGCATGTGATATTCCGTTAAGCCAGTACGATTTTCCCCACTCGCACAACCAAACCCTACATTAATTCTTGGGATTTGTTTATCTTCCAAGTGTTCATATACCAAATTAAACTGTTGCGCCAATTGACCTACTGCACTCATAATTTGTATCGCAGTGATCCGGGTATCAAACATTGCAGCAATAAATCGATACGCGGGTTCGATCAAACGAAGAAAATAATGCGCGAATTTGCTAGCAATCGTCCATTTATGCTGAGCACGTATTAAAGCTAAAGCAAAATGAAAACCGCCAATTTCATTTTTCAAATAGGCAAGTTTAGCGGTCAATAACTTAATTAAATTTTCATGTTGTGTTGGATCCAAGCTTTCAAGCAAGCGCTCGCCTTGAGCATAGATCTCCATAATCCCCTTATAATCATGCGACTCAAAACTACTAAAACCATTTAGACACATGTTAGAACTATAGCATTGCCCATATCCAACAACTGCCGCTCGAGTCTTAGTGACAATATGGCTATCAAAACCGATATACGGTTTAACGGTACCAATAAAGTAATTTTTGAATAGTGTAAATGCATGGGTCATTGGTGACAGTGCCCACTTTGCCAACCTAACAGTTGGATAAATAAAAGCACTTAATTTGGCTTTGATGGATTCACCAAAAGGAAGAATGAAAAAAACAAAGTTAACAGCTGCTTTTAGGATTAACAAAGGTATTCTAACTATAATCAATTCTAAAAATAATAATAAATAACGCGCTGGTTTTGGCAAAGCGCCATTTTTTGTTTTCCACAGGTTGGCATAATTTTCATATGCACCACGCACCCCATCACCATACTGCGAGCACAGAGTCACGATATGATTTTGCCATATCCTATCATCCTGCAGAGCTGATAGTTTTCTTGCATTTTGAATCTGTTGATCCATATTTTGATCTGCAAGTCTTTGCATCTCGCGTTCATTTTTACGTACTTGTTTATCAAAATACGGCACCCCACCACAATGAAAAACATCCAGCAGGCATTTACTGGCATAGACCCCATCTTCATCATCCACTAAAAACGTTTGATGCTGGTAAGAATTTTTTAATAAAGGTAAGCGCGAACGTAATTGGCTGGGAATCACGCGCCCGCCTGGTTCCGTTAATTTAGGCTTATAATATTCAAAAAGTTTTTTTTCTTGATCAGATAAGCGTCTATACCAATATGTGCGTTTATAATTTTCAAGCTCAGCTTTCTGTGCAGGCGTTAACTCACACACCGGTTTATCAATACGAATTACCCAACGTGGTTTTTCAAAAGCCGTTGTAAATTGATCCACCGTGACCATCGACATCGGCGGATGTTCTATAGCAACCCAGTCTTTTGCTTTATCCAACAAGTCAACCGCTTGCTCAGCATCTTTAGCTAAACCAGCCTGAACCAATACTGGTACTAATACGCGTTCTAAATATTCAAAAAAATAATCCTCCATACCAAGAATAATCGGTACCCGTGAGTCTTTGGCGCCTTCTTTTTCTGCTGCCTTAATGATTTTATTCGTTAAATCTGCAATCGCTTTCTCATCATAATCAATTTTATTTACCAAAAGCAAAGTTCGCAATGCTGCAGTGTAATTCAGCGCCATCATTAAATAGCATTTTGATGTGCGATTATCATCGCGTGTCGCTTGAAAGTGGATCGCCGTGCTATTCGATGTGGGATCATGTACGCGATCTAGTGCCTCAAAGGCGCGCGCATCACGCAGCATCGAGACCTCACCTTGCTCATTCTTTATAAAAAATGAATCTATAAATTTTGATTTATCATTGCTCTGACTGACCTCCATTATCTTTGTGTAGATATCATTTGACTCACTGATTTCTGCATAACGATCAACACGCGATCTCGAACGCTTGTCAAAGACTGCTTGCAAAATAGGCCTTAGTTCTGGATGCACACGCTCCATATCTCGCATAACGTTTCCTCTTAAAAGTAGTCAGGACAGTGAACAGATAAGTATAAAATAAGCGGAGTCAGTACGCTATAAGGTTTAATATATGGACATGGGTATCCCGACCGAGGACGCGAGACTGTGAATTCTATGTCGGTTTTAAATATTTTACGTGTGACAGAAAAATTAGATTGATTATTGTTTAGTTATTAGCTGCGCCGTTTCAACGCAAAGACGCGAAGGCTGTTAAAGGCGCAAAGTTATCTAATGTTTAATCAAATATAGGTAGAATTTGATGCATTTATTGGGAGTAACGCAATGCTTAACACCCTATAATTCCCTTTACGTCTTTTTTTTCTTTGCGTCTTTGCGCTGAAATGGCGTGGCTTGATGCATCAAAAAATTCTTATTTTAAAGAGCTCTCCTCTGGAGCCAACCTTACACCAAAGAAGTCATATCTTCTGCAACTACATTTGCCGCAGAAAAATCATATTTTAAATTTAATTCGCGGGCGGCTTTTACTTCATCAAGTCGGCTAACCGGGCAGTTCAATGGTGCTTCTTTTAAAATCTCAGGCGTTTGCTGTGCTTCTTTTAAAATTTCAGCCATGGCATCGACAAAACGATCCAGCTCTTGTCGAGACTCGGTCTCCGTGGGTTCAATCAACAAACATTCTGGAACCAACAACGGGAAATAAACCGTTGGCGCATGATAGCCGTAATCTAATAAGCGCTTCGCAATATCGAGTGCGGTGATACCATATTTTTTGGTGAGCGGTTTGGCTGTAATAATAAATTCATGCGATGCTCGACGCGTTGGAAATGCCAAGGTGTAACCCACTGTCTGCAATCGATGCATTAAGTAATTAGCATTTAGGGTTGCAAACTGGCTAACGCGCTTTAAACCTTCTCGACCTAATAGGCGCGCATAAACATAGGCGCGCAACAATACACCGACATTACCATGAAAAGTAGATAAGCGCCCAATACTATTAGGGCAGTCTTTTTCTGTAAGCCAACGATACCGATTATTTTCAAAAGTGACTTCTGGCATTGGCAGATACTGTTGCAGCCTAGGTCCGGCTGCGACTGGACCACTACCCGGTCCACCACCGCCATGTGGCGTTGCAAATGTTTTATGTAAATTTAAATGAATCACATCAAAGCCCATATCACCCGGGCGATATTGACCTAAAATCGCATTTAAATTAGCGCCATCATAATAAAGCAAGCCACCGGCTTGATGCATTATCTCAGCAATTTGTTGAATCTGACGCTCGAACACACCCAACGTTGAGGGATTAGTTAGCATGATGCCAGCGGTTTGTGGTCCAACAATTTGTTTTAATGCGTCGAGATCCACATCGCCTTCGATTGTCGTTGGCAGCTCACGCACTTTAAATCCGCATTTAACTGCTGATGCCGGATTGGTGCCGTGCGCGGCATCCGGCACGATAAATTCTGTGCGCGCAAAATCAGATCGCGCCTGGTGATATGCTCGAATCATCGAAACGCCAGCAAGTTCACCTTGAGCGCCAGCCATCGGAGCCAATGAAATCGCTTGCATACCAGTAACGCTTAATAAAATTTCTTGTAATTCATGCAAACTCTGCAAAACACCCTGGCTTTGTGACTCATCCGCATAAGGATGAAGCTGCAAATACCCGGGTAACATTGCGAGCGCATGCGCCACTCGCGGATTATATTTCATGGTGCAAGAACCCAACGGATAAAAATGGGTATCGATCGAAAAGTTTTTTTGCGAAAGTTTAGTATAGTGTCGTACCACTTCGAGTTCTGATAAACTTGGCAACCTTGCCGACACCTGGCGCAAATACGCTTCGGGTATAGTCGATTTTAACTCTTTATCACCCAAACAAAAACTTCTTGCGCGTCGCCCTTTTTCGCCTTTCTCATATATCATACCAACTCCTTAGACAGCAATGTTACAATCACTGCATTCATCGCTCGCGCATATTGATCAAGATCATCTTTTGTTTTTGTTTCGGTAGCACAAATTAATAACGCATTTTCAATTTCAGGGTAGTCGTTAGTGAGCTCAAATCCACATTGAATACCAGAGTCTTGCATTAACGCCATCACTTCATTCACTGGCTTTGGCAAAGAAATCACAAACTCATGCCAAAACGAATCTGAAAATACTATCTTCACTCCGGGAATTTTTGCTAACTGATCTCTCAAATACACAGCATTATGATGACAATGCTTAGCGACTTCCTCTAAACCTTCTGCCCCCAATAAACTTAAATAAAGCGTTGCTGCCACCACCAATAAACCTTGATTGGTGCAAATGTTTGAGGTGGCTTTTTGACGACGAATATGTTGTTCGCGTGCTTGCAAAGTTAACGTATAACCATCATTACCGCTTTTATCGATGGTTCTGCCAACCAAACGTCCCGGCATCTGACGAACAAATTGTTTTTTACAACACATCAACCCAAAATATGGTCCGCCATAAGATAAAGGTACTCCTAACGGTTGGCCTTCACCACAAACGATATCAGCGCCATCTTCGCCCCATTGCCCCGGCGGCTTTAATAATGCCATCGCCGTTGGGTTTATTGAAGCGATCACCAATACATTATGCGAACGTGCAAATGCAGTTATTTTGTCTACGTCTTCGATGATTCCAAAAAAATTAGGCTGCGCTATAATAATCGCGGCAGTATCTTTTAAGATTGATTGATCAATTGCAGTTAAATCCATTGATCCGGTGTTGACATCAAAATCAACCGGGATTAATTCAATTGATTGCTGCTTCAAGATTGTTTTTAGAACTCGTTGGTAGGCAGGATGTAATGCACGCGGCATTAAAATTTTATTGGCTTTGCTTTTTTTAATCCGAACCGCCATCAAACAACTTTCACTTAATGACGTAGCGCCATCATAAAGCGATGCATTGGAAACATCCATACACATCAACTCAGCCATCATCGTTTGATACTCATATATAAGCTGCAAACTGCCCTGGCTCGCCTCTGCTTGATAGGGTGTATAAGCGGTATAAAATTCACCTCTACCTGCAATTTGCCAAACGGCTGCAGGAATATAATGCTCATACGCGCCAGCACCAATAAAATTTCTGCCGGAACTCGCCTCGGGTGCGCGTTCTTGCATAATGCGTGAGATTTCCATTTCATTGCATCCTGATGCAACTTCTGAAAGATCTGCTTCACTTAATGATTGTGGTACTTCGTCAAATAACGCGCTGATGTCAGCAGCACCAATGGTTTCCAACATCTTATTGATGTCAGCTTCTGTATGTGGAATAAAAGGCATAAATTAATTCTCACTCAACTGGTTGAAATATGACTCAGAGTTCAATAATGCTGTTAACTCATCGGTATCTTTAACTTTAATTTTAATTTTAAATAACCAACCTTCACCATAAGGTGCTTGATTCACAAAACTTGGGTTTTCAGTTAAGGTCTGATTCACCTCAATAATTTCACCTGAGATAGGCGCATAAATATCTGAAGCTGTTTTTACTGATTCAACCACCACCACTTCTTCACCCGCCTTCACTTCCGTATTAACTTCGGGCAATTCAACAAATACCAAATCTCCCAACGCTTGTTGCGCATAATCCGTTATACCAACCACATAGGTGTCAGCACCTTCGATACGTAGCCATTCATGTGTTTTGCTGTACTGTAAATCATTAGGTATATCACTCATCTTATTCTTCTCCTTAGCGGGAACTCCGCCTTAATAAATCTTTTGACCACGCCTTACAAAAGGCGGCTTAACAATTGAAACAGGGATTCTTTTACCGCGTCGCTCGACCATGGCTTGCTGCATATCACCCATCGGAATTCGCGCAAGAGCGATAGCATGTCCTAACGTCGGTGAAAAACCACCACTGGTGATCTCACCTTCTTGATCATTTTCGAAATACACTTTTTGATGGTCGCGCAGTACGCCAGCATCCGTCATTAATAAGCCGACCAACTGATATTCAACGCCGCGTTCTAATTGCGCTTGCAATGCTTGTTTACCAATAAAATCACGCGCTCGATCATCCCAAGAAACCGTCCACGCTAAATTTGTCTCTAATGGACTAGTGTCTTCACACATATCAGCGCCGTATAAATTTAAACCTGCTTCAAGCCGCAGCGTGTCTCTTGAACCTAAGCCGCAAGGTTTAACACCTTCTTTTAACAAAGATTTCCATAACGCACGCACCTTAGCATCGGATGTAATAATTTCAACGCCATCTTCGCCGGTATAACCGGTACGCGCTATTAATAGATCATCCAACTCTATAAATGAAAATAAACGGGCTTTGGAAATGGCTTTAGCATCATCGGTGCTTAATGCCTCAGTAACATAATGCAACGCATCTGGACCTTGAACCGCAAGTATCGCTAATTCATCGCGCTCTAAAATTAAAACATCATATCGATCGGTATGGAGATGTAACCACTGTAAGACTTTTTGCCCAGATCCCGCGTTAACCACTAAACGGTAATCATTTTGATTCAAACGATACACAATCATATCGTCAATAATGCCGCCACGGTGATTTAACATACAAGTATAGAGTGCACGTCCCGGTTCAACTAATTTCTGTATATCATTCGATAATAAAAAACGCAGAAAATAAACAGCATCACCACCAAGTATATCAATAATGCACATATGCGAAACATCAAACATCCCCACCGATGATCTAACGTGGCGATGCTCCAAAAGCTGTGAACCATAATGCAGGGGCATTTCCCAACCAAAGAAGTCAACTATTTGTGCACCTGCTTGCACATGCTGTTGATACAAAGGGGTGCGTTTTAACATCCGTATTCTCCAAACGATAAAATAGATAATGGTTAGGGAAAGATTTTAACGCCAATTGAGCTCTCAGTAAACCAAGGAAAGGTTTTTAATGAATCTATACTCTGCACCATCCTTTAGGTATAGCATTAGCTTTGATTGGGTTTAGGCCTTTTTAGTATGGGCTTTGACATTGGTAGCCTTGACTTTTTGGCTAAAAAGCCGCTCAAAGATGTTTTCTCTTACGCAGCGGCGCAGCGATTACAATAAGGCGCAACGGTACCTTAATAAGAACCCGTTGCGCCTTATTTTAACTTTGCGTCGTTGCGTAAGAACGGCGTAGCTCATGGGTTAATAAAACTCAAGTTCTTATCGGCCTTTGAACTAAATATTACAAATTAAAACCTAATACTCACCTGCGCCGAGTATAGTACCTAAGAACGTAACGGCAATGTCACGATGACTCGCAACCCTTTGGAATGACTGTTATAAAGTTTAATATCTCCGCCATGCCCACGAATAATATCTCGTGCTGTGGCCATGCCAAGACCGGTGCCGCTTTTCTTTAATGATCGAGACAGATCCAATCGATAAAAAGGTGAAAATACATTTTCCATTTGATGTTCTGGTATACCAGGACCTTCATCTTCAATAATGACTTGTACAAAATTATGTTCGATGTTTTTCAAACGCACTTCAGCTTTATCACCATACTTAACTGCATTTTCAATCAAATTCGCAAAAGCACGCTTAAGGGCTGAGCTTCGACCAAAATAAGAAGTTCGCACATTATCTTTTGATAGATATTGGACAGGCTGACCCACGTCTTCCATATCATTGCATAAAACTTCAAGCAGCGCATTGATATCGAAACGCTCCATCGGTTCTTTACTCGCATGATCTCGTGCAAAAGCTAATATTGATGAAATCATATTTTCCATCTCATTAAGATCACCCAACGTTTTATCATACAAATCAGAATTTTCAATACTTTCTGCCCGCAATTGCAATCGCGTAATCGGCGTGCGCAAATCATGCGAAATTGCTGCTAACATTTGCGTACGATCATGCATCAGCCGCTTAATTCGAGATTGCATTTCATTAAAAGCTTTAATCACCACCTGCATTTCGCGTGGGCCGGTTAACGCCATCGGTGGCGCATCCATATCGACACCAAAACGGCGCGCCGCTTTGGTAAACGTATCCCAAGGCCAAGCCAATCGTTTAATTGGCCATATACAAACAATAATCAAACCAAAAAATAAAGCAATACCACATAATAAGGCACCCAGAGAAATCCAAAAACTTCGGGGTCTATAACCATGAACATTTAGCCACTGACCATTAGCCAGTTGAATACTAATCGCAAAGCGATAAGAATGTTTATAAATATATTCTCGTAATGACTTGGGATCTGTTAATTGCATAATCTGTGCTCGACGATCAGGCCGCGCCGACATACGAACATACACGCCACGTTGCGAAAGCACATGAATCACTTTGGGTAATTGCGCAATCGGTATGGAACGCGCCACAATAACTGCCTTGATCGTATTATCGGCTAATCGCGCACGAGAAATCGGGTTACGCCCGTAAAGAATATAGGTGCCAAATACAGATAAACCGGCGGATATCAATAAGATCAAGCCGATAAACAGAATTAGAAAGGATTGCCTTGAGGAGCGACTTCCGAAAATTGTACCTTTAAATATGCTCATCTTTTTTTTGGCCCTGCTATAAAATCAAGCTTGGATTGTAACTTATGTGACCAAAAAAGGGTAGCGCCATCGGAAAATAGCGGTATTATTGAGTTGTGACTGTGGCATTAAATTGGTAGCCACCACCACGTACCGTGATGATAATTAAGGGTTCTTTAGGATCTTTTTCGAGTTTTTTACGTAAACGTGCGACCTGTACATCTATTGTACGATCGAACGGCACTGACTGACGCCCCCGAGTTAAGTCCAATAATTGATCACGCGTTAAGGTACGACGCGGATTCTCCAAGAAGGCCAGCAACAAGTCATATTCACCCGAACTTAATGGCACAGCCAAGCCATCTGGCGCAATTAAACGCCGTCGATTTTGCTCTAATATCCAGTTTTCAAAACAGATATTTGGCATCTTGGCAATATGTGAAGATTTGCGCTTGGTAGCAATATCACCGCTTGATCGACGCGATAAGGCTTTAATCCGTGCTAATAATTCTCGCGGACTGAAAGGTTTTGCCAAGTAATCATCCGCACCCACTTCCAAACCAATCACTCGGTCGGTCTCTTCGCCAGCGGCGCTGAGCATAATAATCGGCACTTCAGAGGTTTCTCGTAATCGGCGACACAGGCTAATCCCATCATCACCAGGCAGCATCACATCCAACACCACCAAGTCGATGTTAGCGTGCTTGAGCACCCGATGCATTTCTCTGCCGTCAGCTGCTGTGGACACTCGATAGCCGTGTTTTTCAAGATAATCTCTGATTAACTCGCCAATTTGCGGGTCATCATCAACAATTAAAATATGTGCTTTTGTCACTTTCATGTACTCTTTTTACGCGATTTGCCTTTGATTATCAAGCCTGGCGTTGTAACACTGCTGTAACACTCTTTATTAGAAAAATTCACAATATTGTAACAACTTAGCGTTAATATCAACTTATCTAACCTACACAAAGGAGTAATCAGGATGATAAAAAGCAACGGGATTTTTGCCATTATCGGTTTAGCGAGCCTACTGATCCTCGATATTTGTTCATATATTGGACAGAGTGATACTTATAGTAAGTTAAATCAACCGACGCGCATTGCCCAGGTTCTACATTATTGAGCACCAACTACTTTTACTATCTTCCTCAGGAAAAGTAAACTTCTGAGATTCTAGGCCGTCGCCTGGCATTTCGCGATAATCTAAGTCATCACCAGTTTTGTGCTCCGAACCACCAAACATGGCGGAAGAGCTCACAGTGTGAAAAACCTCTTCTTCATTTTCTGCAGTGATCTCTTCAAGCACTACACCACTGTAATTATCAGAACGGCTGGCTGCGAGATAAAGCCCAAACTCTACTAAAAAACAAATCGCTGTAAAAACCTTGCAATCTATCTGCGTGCTGCTCGCTTCAATCCCTTCACCATTAAACATAAAATAAATTGGTAGCCCAATCACAGCAACCCCAGTTCCAATTGCTGCACCATAATGCATTAAACGCAACATAATGATTTTCAGAATGTCGCCGCATGATTTACTCCAGGTGACGTCATTAATGTTATTTTTTAAAAGAAATTGGTCACCAGTAGCTAACGGACCATATAATATAGCAGATTGTCGTGAAGCACTGCCGCTGAAAAGACGGTTAATACAAGTTTGACTCAAACGTTCATTCAATCTTCGCCCCCATGGTGTTCGATTGAAATCAGCAAATAACTGCATCGACACACCATAAGTAATCACCGCACCTGGATTTGCACCAAGCAAGTGATCCATCGGTGGGCCTTCAAAATAATTATCACGAACAAATTTAGCGCCAAATTCATAACCGAAATAAATTACAGCGAGCGTCAAAAGATTATAAAAAATAATGGTTGTAGGGGCGGGGGTAAGATTCTTTGTAACATGAGTTCTTTTCGACATAACAGGTTCCTTGTAAAAATAATGAGGAATGAAAGTTAATATTTTATAGCACGCTCGCGCAAACACAACGAAATGAAAAAAAGATCAGGCAAAAAAGTTAAATAAAATAAATTTTCATTAAGCGCGGGTTAAGCGAGAATTGTCTCGGGCGAGTGCGCAGCACGCTGGATTCAATGAGAAAGTGCACCACTCCTAAATAGTGTAAAATTCTGAGTTGGATTTCTCCGCTCAACGCACTCGATCGGAATGAAAAAACACACTGCTACGGCATGGCTAAATTAGGCAAATCACTTTTTTTCCCTAGCGCCACACGCATAAATTGTTTTTTAAGCCACGGCATTTTATCGACTAAATTAAATCCATGACTTCGCAGTTGAACGGTGACCGTGGAGCTAGTCATAAACAAATCACTAAAACCACGCATCGCACAAATCATCTCAGCATTATCACCACGTCGCCAGCGTTCATAGCGACGCAACGACTTTAAATTACCAATATCTTGCTGCTTATGCCTTGCATCATTTAAACATTGCGCTAATGCAGCCGCATCTAAAAATCCTAAATTAACTCCCTGGCCTGCTAAAGGATGAATGGTATGTGCAGCATCACCAATCAATACCACGCGCCCATCGACATATTGAGCAACATGACGCATCACCAAAGGAAAAGCGCGTCGATCATGCAAATATTTAATATGGCCCAAACGCAAACCAAATTCATTATTTAATTCACATTCAAAGTCTAATTCATCCATCGCCATTAGTTGTTTGGCGCGATCACAAGTTTGCGACCAAACAATCGCACATTGATTGGGATTTTGAAGTGGCAACAGCGCCAACGGCCCTGCCGCTGAAAAAGCTTGCCAGCCCGTACTTTGGTGTAATAATTCAGTTTCAACCACAGCAACAATTGCATTCTGTTGATAAGAGCGCATTTTCATTTCACTGTGAATTTGATCGCGCACCCAAGAATTAGCGCCATCGGCACCAACGCATAAGCTGGCTTTAATACACTGTTTATCTTGCAAAAAAATTTCAACACTTCGTTCATGCCGATTTAATTCAGCTGGGGTTTGATCACAAAATAAATGTGCGTCGGAATTTTTTTCCAGTTGTTGCCAGGCGGCTCGTATTATCTCTCGATTTTCAACAATACAACCGAGCTCTTTTGCCCCCATTTCTGCACTATCAAATTCAATTTCACCACCGCCGATGCTATCCCAAACTTTAAGACGCATCAATGAGCTGATGCTTTTTTTATTAAGCTCACGCCAAATTTCTAAATTCTTTAAAATATTAATTGAAGCGACATTAATTGCAGAAACTCGAGCGCAGGGTTTATCTGGCCAAGATAAAGTGGGCTTTTTGCTCTCAATAATAGCCACTTTAAATCGATTACGCACTAATGCCGCGGCTAAAACAAGCCCCACCATGCCACCACCAACAATCACCACATCAACGTTTAAGGCTTTACTCATAAGGGCAATCCTCGCACCAGCTTAGGTAATTTACCCGCTAAACCTAAAGTTAAGGTTGCAACCCGATTTTTCAGTGGTGAAATAATATCTGTCATCAATAATCCCAAACCGCGCACATGGCGAGCAAAAGGAAGTTTGATTTCAAAACTTTTTGCAATACTTAAAGTCAAACGCGAAATACGATCTTGATCACACTTGCGCCATTGCACATATTTATTTAAAACTGCATCTGTGCCCAAACTTTTCATCTCATGTTTTGCCTCAACCAAAACTTCAGCGAGCGCTGCCACATCTCGCAAACCCAAATTAAATCCTTGTGCGGCTAATGGATACAACGTATGCGCAGCATTTCCTAATAATAATACGCCGGGCACAAATTGTTGCTTGGCGGTAATGGTTTGCAATGCAAATGTGGCGCCAATTTTAATGGAGTCAATCGCGGGCAAACGCCCAACAAAACATTTGCTGATAAAATCGATGTATTGTTGTTCCGACCAATCTTTTATTTCTTCAGCTTTTTTATTTGGTATCGTCCACACCAATCCACATTGATTTTTTTTAAATAAAGGCAAAACAGCCAACACCCCGTCTTTGGAAAATCGTTCCAATGCAATGGCTGGATAATTCGTTTTTAACATTAGGGTGGCGACGGTTGCCACTTTGTCTTGCATTTTTTTCTTGGTTGCGATATTAAGCATCGTTCTAACCGTTGAGTTTGCGCCATCACAACCGATTAACAACGAGGCTTTTAATTGTTGCTGGCCTTTTGCAGTTTCAATTGAAATATTTACATGCTCATGTTCTTTTTCAATCCGGCTGATCTCCTGAATTGGAATAATGCTGACATCTTTTTTTGCAGCCGCCTTTTGATACAAAGCCAAATGCAAACGATTAAAGGGCACAACATAACCTAACGCATCAACTCCCTGCTCTTTTGCATTAAAATGAACGCCGCCAAATGCGCCAAATTCTGAGACCTGAACTTGTTCTATAATCGATGAGTATTGGCTTAACGACTCCCACACCCCCAGTGTGCGTAATATTTCAACGCTGGCGTAGCTCAATGAAATCGGTCGATCGCTGCTGTTTTTGTCTGTTTTAGAACTCGGCAAGTGTTTCTCAACCACAGCTATTTTAAGCCCTTGATTTTGCAGCGCAACGATCAAGCTTGCACCAATCAAACCTGCGCCGACGATTACAATGTCATATTCTTGCATCAACCACTTCCTAGATTTTGCCTTCGACCATCATACTATAATTAGCTATCAACAGTAATTACCTTGCGAGTGTTGCTGTATCGTTATATTATTTTAATCTTAGGTAATAATTAACGCAGGGTGGTCAAATGATAAACGAAAGATTGGTGCAGCTTAGGCAAATTATGAACGAATCTGGAGCTGACTATTATTTTGTGCCCAGTGTTGACCCGCATAGAGATGAATATGTCCCGCTACATTGGCAACGCAGGCCTTTTATCAGTGGATTTACCGGCTCCGCAGGCGATGCTTTAATTGGGCTCAATCAAGCTTATCTCTGGACCGATCCACGTTATTTTTTACAAGCTGATTTAGAACTCGATAGCAGCCTTTACCAAGTGATTAAAATGGGCCAAGGCGAATCGCCGAGCATTAGCCAATGGCTCAAAAATCAAAAAGATGGCTTGGTCTTTGCTGTTGACCCCAAAGTTATTAATATTAATTTAGCTAAAAAAATTCGCTCTGCGGTTAAAGCGAAAGGCGGAAAAATTTTATATGTAGATGAAAACTGGATAGATCAAATTTGGCAAGATCAACCGCCACTTCCACAAACGCCGATTCATTTGCATGAAGTTAAAGACGCCGGTTTATCGGCATCAGAAAAATTAAATCTTATTCGCTCTGATCTAAAACAAAAAAATGCCGATGCGCTGGTGTTAAATTCATTAGAAGCCATTTGCTGGTTACTGAATATTCGTGGCAATGATATTGCCTATAATCCCATGGTGATTTGTAATGCCATCGTTGCAAAAGACTTTGTCACTTTATTTGTTGATGCGGATAAAATCACCCCTGAAGTTAAAGCGTATTTCAAAAAAGAAAATATTAATGTGCAAGCCTATAATAAGTTTGGCCAAGCATTACAATCACTTAAAGGTTTAGTTTGGTGTGACCCTAACAACTGCAATCATTGGATTGAAAAACAAATTCAAACCGATATCCTTTATACCAATTCACCGATTAACCTGTTGAAATCGATTAAAAATTCAGTTGAACAACAAGGTATGATTGAGGCTCATATACAAGATGCTGTGGCTGAAATTAAATTTTTGCATTGGCTGGAAAACCATTGGGCGGACGGTATTACCGAAGTATCCGCACATAAAAAACTAGATAGCTTGCGCCTTGAAAATCCATCGTGCGTTGATTTAAGTTTTAATACCATCAGTGGCTTTGGCCCACACGGCGCCATTATTCATTATGCGGTGACCGATGAAACTGATATTACCATCGATGACAGTTCACTTTATTTAGTGGATTCTGGTGGACAATATCCAATGGGAACTACCGACATTACACGCACCATACATCTTGGTACCCCAACAAAAGAGCAAAAGCACCATTACACTTTGGTATTAAAAGGCCATTTAGCGCTTTCGGGTTTAGTGTTTCCAGATGGAACTTGTGGCGAAGATATTAATGCTTTTGCCCACGCACCCTTATGGAAAGAAGGTCTTGATTATGGTCATGGTACCGGACATGGCGTGGGTTGCTATTCTTGCGTCCATCAGTTTCCACCCGTAATATCGAACCGCAAATCCAATTGGGCATTTAAACCGGGCATGGTTGTCAGCAATGAGCCAGGCGTTTATCTTCAAGGTCGTTATGGTATTCGTATTGAAAACTTGGTGTTAGTCACGAAAGCCTTGACGCGCGATCAAAGCCTTACCGATAATGGTCCGTTTTATCAATTTGAAGATTTAACTCTCGTGCCTTATGCGCGCAATTTAATTAATACCGACGAGCTAAATGCCAATGAAATCGAACAAATAAATCGATATCATCAGCGGGTTTATAAAACCATAGCTCCGCGTTTAGAGGATCCGGCCTTAGTTGAGTGGTTGAAGGCAGCAACAGCTCCGCTTTAAAGCAAGGAGCTGCTAATATTTTACTCGATTGATATCCTAATCTTGCAATCTTGTGGTAATATGTTTAAATTAAGTGTGAGTGATTATAGGATTGCACAGGAATGCAAAATTTAGACAAAACAGATATTGGCGGACTAGAATACCAAATCGACACACTACTTCGCAGCATCCACCGGCTGCGACTTGAGAATAGCTCACTTTCCAATAAACTTTCCCAGCTGGAACGTGAGCTAAATCATTTCGAAGAAAAAAACCACCACACTGTAAACGAGATCGATAAAATCATCTCTCAACTTAAGGAAGAAATGGCATGACAACCAGCGACAATTCAATTTCTGTTAATGTCCTTGGCAAAAGCTATAAAGTCAAGTGTCCACCCGAATCAGCGCGCGAACTGCAACAATCCGCTGAATATGTTAATCAACAAATGAAGCGTTTAGAGCTGGCCGGCAACATTACCACCACAGATAACATTGCGGTTGTAGCAGCCCTTAATATTTGCAATGAGCTCATGGAGCTAAAAAAACAAAAAAATCAATACATTGACACCATGCACGAACGCATCCAATCCCTGCAAAAAAGAATCGAGAATTTCCTGGAACTTAAAGAAGAGGTTGCAGTATAATACATTAGTCCTCTATGATAATTGCCAGTAGGATAAGCAATTTTTGAATCTATAATTAGAAATCCCAGGGAAGACGGTTGTAGTTACAGCAGTTGTGCAAGCCCACATAAAGTGGGAAGCCTGATGCGTACTCACCTGTCCCACTTAGTACCTTGGATTCATAACGCACCTACAGCGTTATCATGGAGGTATTTTTAGTATGAATACTTTTTTAAAAAATACAGATAAAAATAGTTTGCGCCAGCAGATTTTAAAAAAACGAAAGCGTTTAACTTTAGCACTTCAAAAGCAACACGCTACAGCGATTTGTCAACAACTTATTAAACTAAAACCCATGCAAAACGCACACTCCATTGCGCTGTACCTTGCGCATCATGGTGAAGCAGACCCTACTTTAATTATGGATTTGTTGGGGCAACAAAAAGCCTGGAGTTTACCGGTTGTTTTGGATAATAAACAATTGGCCTTTTATCCCTATCAGCCAGGCGATCAACTTAAAGCGAATCAATTTGAAATTTTAGAACCCACACACAATCAAAATGCCATTGATCCAAAAAATATCGATGTGATTATTTTACCGCTGGTTGGTTTTGATGAAGCCGGCAATCGATTGGGACGCGGGATTGGCTATTACGATCGCGCCTTAAGTTTTATGCAAGGCATGCAGGGTAAGTCGCCTTATTTAATTGGCACCGCTTATGAATTTCAAAAAGTTTTAGCGTTACAAACGGATGCTTGGGATATCCCGCTGAACTGTGTTGTTACTGAAAAACAAACCTACACTATTTAAAGAGACTTATTTATGAATTATTGGCTAATGAAATCCGAACCCACTTCTTACAGTATTGATAAACTTTGCAAAGAAAAAAATAAAACCACGCATTGGGATGGCGTACGCAATTATCAAGCACGTAATTTTATGCGCGATGGCATGAGTCCCGGAGACGCTGCCTTTTTTTATCACTCCAATTGCAAAGACATTGGCATCGTCGGTATCGTGGAAATCGTTAAAAAGGCTTACCCCGATCACAGCGCCTTTGACCCCAATGACCACCACTATGATCCTAAAAGTGATCCCGATAACCCGCGCTGGATGATGGTTGACGTTCGTTTTAAGCAGAAATTTAAAGATACCATTACCTTGGATCAGCTTAGGCAAAATCCAAAATTAAAAGATATGTTGATTTTGCAGAAAGGTAACCGACTGTCGATTACCCCAGTTAGCAAAAAAGAATGGGATGCAATTTTAAAATCTGCCAACTAGCTACTTTTGTTTGCGACCTCTAATAAAGGCAATCAAAAACATAATAATTAAGATGGGTACGATAAGTGGAAAAATCACCGGGAATAATGCAATAGCGACAATCACCCAGATAAATGCCAGTAAGCCTAAAATAAGTATGCCAACGCCACTAAAGATAAAAAACAAAAGAATCGAGAGACTTAATACTAAAATAGTAGAAATAAGAACGCCCCACACCACACCAGTAACAGCAACCGCAGCACCCATCACCGGGAAAAACAAATGCCAAGCAATAACCACGATAAGAATTAAAAAGATGGCCAATAGTATCGCCCGAACTGTGCTTTTAGGTTTTTGATCATTTGACATTTTTTTGACTCCTCGCCTACTGATTTTGTGTTATTTTGCGCCGAAACTATGTGACTGTCAAATGACCAAACAAACATTGCCCCTATTAGAGTATTGAACTGCTCAAAAACTACCGATGTGTTTTCCTCCAAGGCGGCGTATTTAAGGTTCTAATCGATTGAATAAAAAGGATAAATTTTTTCTTATTCTCCTTTGGCACCTCTTAAGGTTTAATATACCTAGCGCGGCTTAGAAGTAGCCTGGACGGCATAGCCGGCCAGGAAGCATCCAGCGTAGCTGGATTCATGCTTTAATCCCGGCCAAAAATAAATTTTTGTCCGGGCTACACCTACACCTTAAATTCACCTGCGGTGGGTATATAGTGCTTTAAAATAAGGACAAGTCATATGCAAACCAAGCTAGCAAGAACGCTCATATTCGTCATGCTGAGCGCACTCATCATCACCGCAAGCTATTTCTTAATTGATCGCCAGCTGGTCTGGTTTCTTGTGGCGCATCATTCACGCCATTTCAGAATATTAAAAATATTTGCCAATGATATTACGCTGATCATTGGTGCTATGATATTTTTATATTTTATTTATTTTCTCGTGAAACTGACTATTAATAAAGTTTCAATATTTGATAGAAAATTTATTATCGTATGCAACGCTGTTGTTATTTCACTTTTTATCAAAGATATTTTAAAAATCATTTTTGGCCGATTTTGGGCAGCGACGTTTGTCAATAACAACCCATCACTCATTAACAACAACGCATATGGGTTTAACTGGTTTCACGGAGGCCCTGCCTACAGCTCATTCCCATCCGGCCACACCAGCTTTATTTTCGCCTTTGCTGCGAGCATGTGGTTTCTATTTCCTAAATTACGTATTTTATGGTTTTTGCTCGCTATTTTGGTCGCGCTGTCACAAATAGGAATGTATTACCACTATGTTAGTGATGTGATTGCAGGCGCCACACTCGGCAGCCTTGTTGGTATTTACACTGTCTATTACCATAGACAAAGCAGCACCCGACACGAAAGTTTGTGAAACTTAGAAAAAATAGTCCCACAGAGCAGCGCCGATGCCGCCACCGATCAGTGGACCGAGGATAGGCACCCAACTGTAAGACCAATCCGAACTGCCTTTGCCTGCGATCGGTAATAACGCATGGGCAATTCTCGGGCCTAAGTCTCTAGCCGGGTTGATTGCATAACCGGTTGCTCCGCCAAGCGATAAACCAATACCCCAAACCACAAGGCCCACTAAATAAGGCCCCATTCCAACGGCTAATTTGCCAAATGTGGCGCCACCAAAAATTGCAGCAACACCAACCACCAACATAACACTGCCAATAATTTCGTTTAACACATTACTTGGATACGCTCTGATTGCCGGAACGGTGCAGAAAATCATTAACTTTTTGCTTGGGTCTTCGGTTAATTTCCAATGCGGGAGATAGGCCAACCACACAATCACAGCACCTAAGCCCGCCCCAATCAATTGGGCAAGCATGATAATAAACATTTGACGCACGGTATAAACATGAATAATGGTTTTCGCTAACGTAATAACAGGATTTACATCGGCATTGGCTGAACCTGCAGATCGCGCAACAAACACCGCCATCACAACTGCCACAAACCAGCCTGTGGCAATGGTTATCCAACCACCGCCTTCGCCTTTTGATTTTTTTAATAACACATTGGCAACGGCGCCATCACCCAGGATGATTAGCACCATCGTCCCAAGGAATTCTCCGGTAAAAGTTCCCAACATGAAAAAATCCTTTCCAACATCTCGGTCGCAAGCGACCGAGATTGTTTCCTGTTTCGATTTCGCCTCTGCGGGAAACCCGCGCGAACGGCGACCAAAGGGGAGAATTGCATCTCTCCCCTTTGGAAACCCCATCGCCTTTAGCGCAAGCGACCGAGATTGTTTCCTGTTTCGATTATGACCTCGCTGCTAAATCCCCTTTTTTCTCCAACCATTTTCGTCGATCGGAAGCTCGCTTTTTAGCAAGTAGCATATCCAGCATTTTTTGTGAAGCGTCATTTTCTTTAATCGTTAACTGCACTAAGCGTCGAGTCTCTGCATTCATCGTGGTTTCGCGTAATTGTGGCGGATTCATTTCCCCCAAGCCTTTAAAACGCTGAATATTGACGACACCTTTTTTCTTTTCTGCTTGAATACGATCTAACACACCTTGCTTCTCATCATCATCCAAAGCGTAATAAATATCTTTGCCGACATCAATTCGATACAAAGGCGGCATGGCAACATAAATATGGCCTGCAGATACTAACGGTTTAAAGTGACGTAGAAATAAAGCACACAACAAAGTGGCAATATGATAACCGTCTGAGTCCGCATCGGCTAAAATACAAATTTTACCATAACGTAGACCTTCAATATTCGCTGACCCCGGATCAACACCGATGGCAATTGCGATATCATGGACTTCTTGTGAAGATAACACTTGATCAGAATCCACCTCCCAAGTATTTAATATTTTACCACGCAGTGGCATCACCGCTTGATTTGATTTATCACGCGCTTGTTTGGCAGAGCCGCCAGCCGAATCCCCTTCGACTAAAAATATTTCTGTTTCATGCAAATCTTGTAACACACAATCCGCAAGCTTGCCTGGAAGTGGAGGACCTGATGCGATTTTTTTACGTGTGACTTTTTTAGCAACACGCAAGCGCTTTTGCGCATTGGATAATGCCAATTCTGCAATCGCACGCCCCTGTTCCACATGATGATTTAACCATAAGCTAAACTCATCCTTAGCAACACCTGCAACAAAGACTGCACTCTGGCGCGAACTTAAACGCTCTTTGGTCTGGCCCGCAAATTGTGGCTCTTTCATTTTCAGAGATAGCACATAGCTGCATTGTTCCCATAAATCATCGGCGGTTAATTTAACACCGCGCGGTAATAATTTATGAATTTCACAGAATTCACGCATGGCCTCCAATAAGCCGGTGCGAAAACCACTGACGTGGGTTCCACCTTGCGCGGTTGGAATTAAATTCACGTAACTTTCAGTAATGCATTCGTCACCATCCGGTAACCAAGTTAGCACCCAATCAACCGATTCTGTTTCACCTGCAACTTCTGAGGTCACTGGAACTTCCGGTAAACGTGTACACGCGCCCAAGCGATCTAATAAATAAGTTTTTATACCTTCTTCATAATACCAGCGATCGCGTGTGTTTTTTTCTTCATCATAAAACGTCACTTCAAGACCGGGACACAATACCGCTTTCGCGCGCAGCGTATGCTTTAACGCGGCCACTGCAAATTTTGTGGTGTCAAAATATTTTCCTTCTGGCCAAAATTGAATGAACGTGCCCGTTTCACGCGGCCCACATGTGCCCACTGTACGCAACTTTGAGGTCTTATCACCATGCGCAAAATCCATTTGATATACTTTACCTGCTTTTTTCACTTGCACGGTTAATTGGCTCGATAGCGCATTAACCACGGAAATCCCAACGCCGTGTAAACCACCTGAAAATTCATAGCTCTTATTTGAAAACTTAGCCCCTGCGTGCAATCGTGTCAAAATCAATTCAATACCTGAAAGCTTATGTTCTGGATGAATATCGGTTGGCATCCCGCGTCCATCATCAACCACCGACACAGAGCCATCTTTATATAAAGTCACATCAATATGCTTAGCAAATCCCGCAATCGCCTCATCAGCACTGTTATCAATTGCCTCATGCGCCAGGTGATTTGGGCGTGTGGTATCGGTATACATCCCTGGGCGCCGCTGTACTGGCTCTAAACCAGTTAATACTTCTATGGATTCGGCAGTATAACCCGTTTTAGTGGATGATTTTGTCGTTGTAGATTTAGCTCGAGGCATCGGTCGCCCTCTCATTAATTAAAACAATATTCAAATTATAGGCATAATCAAAAGATTAGCACAGTACGGATCCCAAAACACTTTGACTCTCTAGGTGTTTGTCAATTAAACTGTCGCCCATGCGTTACCTTTATACCATATTATTATACTTTGCCACACCACTGATCCTGGTACGACTTTTATTGCGTTCGAAAAAAAATCCGGCATATCGAGCGCGCATCAAAGAGAGATTTGCCTATATCCCCATGATTAATAAGAAAAAAAGCATATGGGTCCATGCTGTCTCCTTAGGCGAAGCGATTGCGGCCACGCCGCTGATTAGAGAGCTAATTCAACAATATCCAGACCAAACCATCGTTGTAACCACCACCACCCCGACGGGATCGCAACAAATACAAAAGCAATTTGGCCAAAAAGTGTACCATGTTTACACGCCCTATGACTTGCCAACGGTTATTCGACGTTTTTTAAAACGCACCCGGCCGATTAAAGCCATTATTATGGAAACCGAACTGTGGCCAAACATGTTATATGAACTTAAACGCGCCAACATTCCGGTGATGATTGCTAATGCACGTTTATCCGAGCGCTCCTATGCAAAGTACCAGCGCTTTTCTCATTTTTTCAAACCTTTTTTGCAGACCATTACTGTGATTGCGGCACAATCTCCAGCGGATGGCAATCGTTTTAAAAAACTCGGCGCCACGCAAAATGTCATTATTACAGGCAATATTAAATTTGATACCAATATCCCCGATGGACTTTGTCAACGCGCTCAAGAATTAAAATCGCATTGGCAATCACGTCCTACTTTTATTGCTGCAAGCACGCATCAAGGCGAAGAACAAATCGTGCTTAACGCTTTTAAAAACATTCTTATCCAATTTCCCAATGCGTTATTAATTTTAGTACCCCGCCATCCTGAACGCTTTTTGCCAGTTGCTAAACTTTGCAGTGATACAGGTTATCATCTCGCTTATCGCAGCAAAAATGAATTCCCCAATGGTGACACCCAAATTTATTTTGGCGATACCATGGGTGATTTAACATTACTCTATGCAGCATCGGATGTGGCTTTTGTCGGCGGTAGTTTTGCACCGATAGGCGGACATAATTTAATTGAACCCGCCAGTCTGAGTGTGCCGATTATCAGTGGTCCGCATCTTGAAAATTTTTTAGCAATTCGAGATTTATTACAAGAAGCCAATGCATTAATATTAGTGAAAGATGCCGAGCAACTTGCTGAGCAAGTGATTAAATTATTTTCTGATAAAAACATGAGTCATCTTTATGGCGCACGGGCTTTAAGCGTGAGCGACCAAAATCGTGGCGCCATTGAAAAACACCTCGATTTAATTAAACAAAGTATATAACTCTATTTAGCGCCGTCTTTGCGAAGTGGGAAACAGTCTAGACCCGTCTTTGCGAGCAACGCGAAGCAATCTAGTATTATTCTGCTGGATTGCCGCGGTCGTTTCACAGCTCGCAACGACAAGCAGCCGCGATGACGATATATGCTATATTATTCATAGTAAAGCTATATTTGGGAGCACCGCCATGGACACCTTTGATAGAGCGCTATCCGACCCACAGTCTGTTTATACCTATCCGAAAAACGTCGTTAATGATAGCTCCCTCACCAAAG
>CAXMUH010000017.1:0-3527 GCA_964196565.1 uncultured Legionellaceae bacterium
AGGCAAGACAAAACTGCCTGTTTCAGAGGCCAGAAAACGAGTGACATAATCTCCTTTATCGTTAAACCTTACAGGGCCGCCTTTTAAGTTTTTACCAATCAACGTATAACCGGTTGAGTCAATCGGCATTGAGACATCATATGACACGATACCTTGGTTTTGTTCAGAATAGTGTGATAATGATAAACTAAGCGCCGAGGTGCTCGTTACCATACCGGACAATATTAATAAGTATATACTCGCTTTATACTTCATCCTTGTACCCCATTCCTAATAAAAAAACATGCTTTATGCCTAGGGCGCTTGAAAATAAGGTTTTAAAATTTATGGTGCGGCATACAAATTAACACTCTTACGCTGCGCCGCCGCGTAAGAGAAAACATCTTCGAGCGGCTTTTTAGCCAAAAAGTCAAAGTTACCAATGTTAAAGCCAATACTAAAAAGGCCTAATTTCCAAACGCTTTGGGTATTTTGAGTATATTATACAACTCACTCCGGGAATAGCAAAATGACCCCCTTGCGTCCTTCGAGCGAAGCCGATATCATCTGTGGCTTTAATATAAAGGTAAGCTACCCCATGCAAGACGAGACCAACAGCATTAAAGAACTGGCCTATAAGACGCTTGATGATAATAAAGCTATAAATATCAATCAACTAGACGTAACTGAGCTTACTAATGTTACCGACTGCATTATAATCTGCAGTGCCACTTCTAAGCGTCATGCATCGAGCTTAGCGGATAAACTCGTTCGTGAGATGAAAAACCATCAAATTCAGTCACTGGGAGTTGAAGGGGAAAATGAGGGCGAATGGATTCTAGTCGATCTCAATCATGTGGTTGTGCATATTATGCTGCCTTCTGTACGCGAGTTTTATGATCTTGAAAAGCTCTGGAGTATGACCGAAAAATTTCGCCAGCAGCATGAAGGTTAACTTAATTGCCATTGGCAAAAAAATGCCCTCCTGGGTTGTTGAAGGTTATCATGGATACTCAGAACGTTTACCCAAAGAGTTTAAACTGAATCTTATCGAACTGCCGGCGAAAAAGCGTCTAAAACAATCCAATATTGCGCAACTCCTAGAGGAAGAAGGTAAACAATTGCTCAATGCAGTTCCCGCTCATAATAAAATCATTGCACTCGATCGCGAAGGTAAACTGTACGCCACCCAACAACTTGCACAACAATTTACCGAGTTTTATCAGCAAAGCCAAGATGTCAGTTTGCTAATCGGGGGGCCCGAAGGCATTAGCCGCGATTGTTTAAATAAAGCCGATGCAATCTGGTCGCTATCCGCTCTAACCCTTGCTCACCCTTTAGTTAGAGTGTTAATTGCCGAGCAAATCTATCGCGTATGGAGTATAATGACCCAGCATCCGTATCACCGATAAAATAAAAGCTAAGGGAACATGGGCAAAAATTCTGCGCTCAATAAGCATATTAAGGAAGCCTCCTTATTTAGACAACGCGCACTTATTGCCGTAGCCGTTATCTTTCTGTGCATCATCATTTTAATTATCCGCCTCGGCTATTTACAACTGTTTGAGCATCAGTTTTATTCCACCCTTTCTAAACAAAATGTATTAAATATTATTCCGCAGAGACCCGCTCGTGGATTAATCTATGATCGCAATGGTGTTTTACTTGCAAAGAATATTCCCACTTACTCACTGGCGATTATTCCAGAAAAAGTGAAAAATATCGCAAAAACAATAACAGCCTTACAAACCATTATTCCGATACAGGATGAAGAGATAAAGCGTTTTTACCGCTATCGCTATCAATACCGACCCTTTGACCCAATCCCATTGAAAATGAAACTGACCGAAAAACAGGTTGACCGTTTCTATGTAAATCTACATTTATTTCCTGGCGTGGTGATTCAAACACGCACCATGCGCTATTACCCACAAGCTAATATCACCAGTGATGTGGTCGGCTATGTTGGTCGTATCAATCATCATGAACTACAGGGCCTAAACTCCAATAATTACGATGCCTCTGATGACATTGGTAAAAATGGCATTGAAAAATATTATGAAAAAACATTGCATGGGAAAATTGGTTCAGAAGAAGCGGAAATTAATGCAACAGGACATGTGGTTCGCATATTAAAAAGATCAGCTCCAACAGCCGGTAAAAATATTTATCTTACCATCGACAGCCACCTACAAGCCAAGGCGCATAAAATCCTCGGGCCTGAAAATGGCTCGATTGTTATTATTCAACCCCAAACCGGTGAAGTGCTCGCCTTGGTTAGCCACCCAAGCTTTGACCCTAATAAATTCGTCAATGGCATTAACTATCAAGACTATCAAACACTCATAACCTCACCCGATCACCCTCTCTATAATCGCGCCGTACGCGGACAATTTGCCCCAGGATCAACATTAAAACCGTTTATTGCGCTACTCAGCCTAGACAGCGGATTTATCAATCCTAATTTTCGCATTTTTGATCCAGGTTGGTTTAAAGTACCCAACACCCGTCATATTTTTCGTGATTGGAAACGCACCGGGCATGGCTGGGTCAATGTAACTCAAGCGCTGGAAGTTTCCTGTGACACATTTTTTTATAATATTGCATCACAATTAGGAATCGCTCGCTTAAATAATATGCTCACTCAATTTGGCTTTGGTCAAAAAACCGGAATAGATCTTCCAGGAGAGTCGGCAGGCCTCGTTCCATCACCAAAATGGAAAACACAACGCATGCAAACCTCTTGGTATACGGGTGACACCATTGAGAGTGGCATTGGACAAGGTTTTTTTCTGGTAACGCCCATTCAGTTAGCACAAGCCACTGCTATTCTTGCTAACCATGGCCAACGTATCAGACCACACTTACTCTTGAAAACTGTTAACGAAAAAAGAAACACCGAACTGCAACCACTGGAAGCTGAGCCCCCTTTAATAATAGAGCATAATTCATCTTGGCAAGTTGTGGTAAAAGCCATGCAGCTGGTTGTCGACAGTTGGCATGGAACCGCTCGCTACTTTGGCAAAAAAAGAGGATATACCGTGGCCGCTAAAACCGGCACCGCACAAATTTACGGCCATACCCGAGATGAAGATCGCTCACGCACTAATATTCCTAAACGCTTACGCAACAATCATTTATTTATTGCCTTTGCACCGGTTGATCACCCTCAAATTGCAATTGCCATTGTCGTTGAACACAGCGCAATGGCAGATCGAATGGCAGGCAAAATAATTAAGTATTATTTCAAAGAGCAAACGAGTCTGGATGGCCATTTCAGGGCACCTGTTAAGTTAAATTCCAGCAATTCCAAAACGGATTAATAAAAATATGGTTACTACACCCACCTACGAATCACAACTTAAACAAAAAATTAAAATGTTACGCTGGTATAAGTGGCATATTGACCCGCTACTGCTCAGCTTATTAATTATTTTAGCCTTGTTTGGTTTATTTATTCTTTACAGTGCCAGCAACTCTAATTTGGCAATGGTAAAACAACAAGGCTTGCGAATGCTGGTGTCCTTTGCAGTGATGCTGGTCTTCGC
>CAXMUH010000018.1:0-35841 GCA_964196565.1 uncultured Legionellaceae bacterium
GCGTCGATGATTGAAAAAGCGTTGGAGATTATTTCTTACATTTAAGGCATACCCAGAGCGTTTGGAAATTAGGTCTATTAATTATGTCTTATCGTAGGGTGGATTACGAACCTTTTGGTTCTAATCCACCCTACAAAAAGCCAAAAGGATACCTCAGCCTCACAAAGGCGTATGGGTCAACTGTTGCGTCGAGAAGCTGATCCACCCTGCCCACCAAGATCAACAATCACAGCCACTATAAGTAATACTATCCAACCACCACTCACCTGATGTTTATTATTTAGCATAATAACCATGTAAGCCAAAGTTGTGTAAGGCATAAATATAAAACCCAAAATTGGCCAAATCCAAGTGGTATAAGCCTGTAAAAACCAATTGGTGAATAAAAAAACCCCAACCATAATCAGGCGTGGAACAAATAATGAAAAAATAACAAGTAAGCAGCCCAAAAATCTCTCCTAAAATCAAATTGAATGTCCTAGGGATAATAACACTACCTATTCAAATTGAACTAATTAGAGCTAAATTATACACAATTATTTAGAAAACCCCAACCAACTAAAGCATAAAGAATAATCTCACCGCTGGAGTGTTTCCATTTAAATGGTTTGCTGCTATCTTTGAATTTATTGGCCATGGACATTGCTTTCTGCTATTAAATTGAATTCAAAATCAAACCCAATTTTCAACCTTTAACTCAGCAACTCGTCGAAATTCTTTTTCGTTATTTGTCACTAAGATGATATCAAGTGACAGTGCATGTGCTGCTATCCAAAGATCGTTGTTGCCTATCGGCGTTCCTTTTTTAGCAAGCAGACTTCTTATCTTTCCATAAAAACCGGCAACATCTGTTGGTAGTGGCAATGGCGGGATAAAATGAGCCAGTGACTGTAGTTGTTCAATTGCTTTTTCTCTGTATTGGCTTTTATGGGCGCCACATAACAGCTCACCATATGTGATTGTTGACATAACAGCTTCTCCAACTGCTATGTTTTCAAATTTCTCCAAAACACTTACTGGCTTTTCCTTTGCTATATAAACGCAAATATTAGTATCTAACATATATTTCAGTTTCATCAAAAATCCCTATCTTGTGGTGGTTCATCCTCCCTACCTTCTGACATGAAATCTTCTGGCATTGTAGTTAACAAATTAAAGGCTTGCTTTAAATTAATGGGAATCTTACGGATAACCAGCTCATCATTACGTTTAAAAATCTCAACCTCATCTACATCGAATTGGAGATCTTTAGGTAGCCGTACTGCCTGGGAATTGCCACATTTAAAGACTTTAGTTTTTCGCATTAGGCGCACCCCACTTACAATGTATATACACTAAGTATATACTATGCGGTTGCAACTATCAACTTTTCGTAACTATATGAAATATTAAGTGAAATCAAACAGCCGCCCATTTATTATTAATATTCAAATAGCGTGGCGATAACCCTTCCTGTTTAAAATATCGTATGGGAACAAAGCCCTACGAAGCTAATAACTCTTCACAAACTCTCGCACCAACTTCAACATATTTGCAGCACCAAGCTTGGCGCCTCGCAAAGTTTCCTCATGCGATAAAACCCCTTTATGCAGTCCAGCGGCAAGGTTAGTAACCAGAGCGATGGCCGCCACTTCCATACCGCAGTGGCGCGCAACGATCACCTCAGGCACCACCGACATGCCAACAACATCCGCACCCCATTTTTGAAATGCTCTTATTTCTGCTGGGGTTTCAAATGAGGGGCCAATCGTGGAAATATAAACGCCCTCAGTTAATGGTATTTTTAAATCTTCACCGAGAGAAAATAATTTTTTTCGCATTTTTTCACTGTAAGCATCTTCCATGCCGACAAAACGCGCACCAAATCGCTCATCATTTTTTCCAACCAAAGGATTAACAAACTGAAAATTAATATGATCATTAATCACCACCAGACTTCCAGGTGTCACGTCCGGATTCAAGGATCCGGTTGCACCCGTCGTAATCATGGTTTCACATCCCAACAAATGGCATGTTCGAATCATTGTTTGAATAACATCCGTGTCGATACCTTCATACAAATGCGCGCGCCCCTGAAGACACATGACCGAGACACCCTCCAGTTCACCAAACACAAATTGCCCCATATGTCCTTCAACGGAGGGTTTATGAAACCCGGGGAATTCATAAAAACAAATGGTGGTTGAGTTTTGAATATAATCCGCTAAATCGCCAAGGCCAGATCCCAACACAATAGCTATTTTAGGCTTAAAGTTATTTAACTTGTTTTTAATAATTTCAGCAGACTGAATGGCTTCTTTGGTCATGATGCTCCTAAAGTTTTTTTACTAAAAGGGTAGGGAAGAAGGTCAGCTAATTTTTCACTTTTATGCTCACCCGCTCTATTAAAAAAGTGCACCAATGTGTGATTTGCTGAAAATTCCCATAATCGTTGGCGGCACGCACCACACGGCGCACAAAAATCTTCTGAATCGGATGTTATAACAATTTCTTCAATATTAATGTGCCCCGCTTTAACCATGGCACAAATGGCCACCGCCTCAGCACACATCGATAAACCATACGCGGCATTTTCAATGTTGCAGCCACTAAAATATTCATCGTTCAGAACTCGAATACAGGCGCCAACTTGAAATTTAGAATAAGGGGCGTACGCTTTTTCTTTCGCAGTATTCGCTGCTTGAAACATTTTTTTGAGTGTGTCAGTCATTTTAATCCGCTAATAACAATTGTAACTGGTAACCAACTTGCTGCGCACCATCTGCCAAATGTCCCACCCAATTGATCACTTGATATAAAAACATCACATCAACTGGCTCAAGTGTTTTTTCGATTTTAAATAATGATCGGCGCAACGTAACCTGCATCTCATCAGACTCGTGCTCAATCACATTAAGCTCTTGAATCATTTTATCGGTAATCGTAACTTCTCTGCCTCGAAACCCAGATTCTAATAATTCATCCAGCTCGCTGATCGCCAGAGTTGCTTGCTTTGAAGCAGCAATTGATCGAGATAAATATTTTTCAAAGTCTCCGGCCAACTCTGCTGGCAATTGCATTTTACGTCCCAGCATAATACCTGCAATATCTTTTGCGGTATTGGGCAAGATTTCTTGTTTATTCAGCAACACCAATAGATCACTACGAGGCACGGGCAAAAATAAACCTTTGGGCAAATGAATGCGAAGATCACGTTTCAAATCGTCAGCTTCTCGTTCCAATTCACTGATTGCATTATAAGCAGCTTCTGACTCATCCCACTGATCATTTTGTATCGCACGATAGAATGGCAGCAATAACTCGACACATGCATTCGCTTTTTCAATATGGCGTTGTAATGGCCGCATAGGGGAGCGAGCAAACATATCCAAGATTGATTTTTTTCGCAACATAACCGATTCCTTTAAATGGGTAATCGCATATAAATTAGCTTGACCTCTGGGGCAAATATTGTACAATGTAGTTGTGGTCAGGACATTCGCATGATCTAATAAGGATATCATACACCATGTTAAAGTCATTGATGATATTAACTTATCTTTTTGCGCAACCGCATGGAAACGCAGATGCACCTAACGCACTTAAATTATATAGCCCTGAGTTTAAAAACCACAGCTTTATTCCTCAATCGCGCACCTGCTGGGATAAAGATACACAAATTCCACTAAAATGGTCAGGAATCCCGAAGGGAACAAAATCACTGGCATTGCTTTTAATTGATCAAGATGTGCCGCGAAATCAATCATACCATTGGGCTGTGTTTAATATTTCACCCAGAACATCACACTTATACACTTCATGGTATGAGAAGCATCGAAATTATATTGCAAATAATAGTTGGGGGCACCACAACTATAAAGCTCCCTGCTCAACAGACAACGTCACCCATCATTATCTTTTCCGCCTCTACGCTCTTAATATCAAGCTGCCTATTTCAGCTAATCAAAACGCGGCTAAAATGCAAATCAAGATGCAACATCATATTCTCGCTATAGCTGAACTCGCAGGAAGAGTTCAAGCTAAAAAGTAAATCTTCTCACTTGTGATTAACCGACGAGAACCGAGTACAAAGTTAAGCGCCTTCACTATGAACACTCACCCGACAAGCTTTTAAGCCCTCGTTGCCCATTTTTTCAATAAAATGCACTGGCATACCAATCTTCAAATGATCAAAACGATGTTTTACTAAATTATCGGCATTAAAATAATATTCATCACCATTAGCGCTAACAATAAATCCAAACTCATCTTCGGTAAATAAACGCGCAATCTCACCATGAACAATAGGTGGATGATGTTTTACATCGCCCTGTGATATGCGTGAAGATTCTTCTACTTTTCGCACCATATCAACAAATGCTTCCCGTATCGCGAGGTAAAGATTTTCTTGTTCGTTTCTATTAATCACTAAATCTTTGCCCGGTAAACAGACATGCAAACGGATATTATGAAGCATGCCATTTTGACGGTGTCCCTGGCCCTTTTCGACTACGACTTGGCAAGAAATAATATCATCTGAAAACTTATTGAGTTTATTCGCTTTTTCTCTGATTCTTTCTTCAACTGCTTGAGAATGGTCTACATTTCGCATCGTTATTTGAAGTGGAACTTGCATATTTTAATCCCCTAATTCAATTGACTAATTACTAGATCGCCACGCATCCTTGCATTTGAGTATGGATATGACAAAACAACGACTTCCACCAAGCTTAACTGGCAGCTAAAATTATATTTATTATGTTATTCATGTTGTTAGCTAAAGTTTGATAATTTGTCATCGCTTAAATCACCATGTCCAAAACCGATATCATTACACCTTAATTATAGATGATCTTTACCCCCCTTGTCTGCACCTAGGTAGACTAAAATACTATTAAATCCTTACCACTATAATGCCACCTTAAAGTAAGCATTTAATCCCATGGTAAGCTAAAAAAACAAACTTGGAAAACCTCAGGATCAATTGTTAGAATACCTAAACTCTGTCGCCGACGCTATAGCGAATTAAAAAGGAAATCATTGATGCGCTCTGACAAACAATTTTCATTTCCAAGTAGCCAAAAATTAAATGACTCGATAATTGAATTATTAGCAATATTAAAAACCACTGTTGAAAAAAACACACTGCCGTACTTCAATAAAAAACGAAAAAAAGAAAGAATTAACATTCTCTTTGAGACAAACTTCAGCAACCAAGCGGCTCAATCAATTCAGTCGCAGCTTGCTGAAATCGCCGGGATACCCTCAGCTGAAATTCGAGTCTTTGCACACGCTAATGCACAAGAGTCAAAGCTCAGACATTATTTTTTTGGTGGATCGACGGATAAAGCAAGGCTTATTAGCCACTGTTTTAATGTTTACTCATTTTGTATTTATTTGCAGGAACAGCTTCTGCGACTCGATGCGCTGTATAAAATGCTCTACCAACAACCCTTAATTAAAGATTACGATGTTTTGTGCCATCTGAGTCAGACGCACAAGCAACTTATTACCGAGTGTATCGTATTTCAAGGCGTGGTTTTAAAGCATGAAGACAAAAGAAATGCAAAGCCCGAAGCATTAACCGATCTAGAACAAAGAAAACTTAAAGCTGATTTTGCCTTACTTGGACGTAACCCACTTCCCCACAAAAAGCTAAATGATGAATGCAATAATATTTTTGCGTCCATATTTGACTGGAATCAACTGAAGACGATCTTTACCCAAACATGCGTCGATTTAAGAAGCGCCAACCTCAACCAGCTAGAACCGGTAAAAAAAGGTTTTATAAAATTGGCACAGGCTCGGGCAACATTTATAGATAGTTTTAAAGGACTTAAGAAACCTATTTCTTATCCTGACGGGACCACTAGAAACAAGTGCTATCTTCGAAGTTATCTACAAAAATGTGAAGTTAATAAAACGAATGATCTGCTTAACCCTAATAATCCATTTAACATACTGCAATTAGCGAACCATGCCACAAAGTTGATTGAAAAATCCGAAGGACTTTCTGGAAATGAAAAAAGTGAGGGCTCTTCCTACAAAGCCTTAGGTTATCGCAAAGGGATGGCGCTAATGAGCTATATCGATGCTCTAAAAGAGCAATACACTGCCACTAAAAATATTGAAACATTAAAACAAATTTCTCCAAATGCGTTTCAATTTTCAGGTCGCGCGGGAGGACTGTCATCGTTACTCAAACATCGTAGCAGATGTTGCTTATTTCGCATTGGTCGATCTGATACTCAAAAATTATATGATAATTGGTTAGAAGAGGTGTCGAATTCAGCTTCGCCGAATACTTCCCGGCCAAACTCCGTTTGACCGGGCTACATCAAAGCTTATTCCAGCACCCGTAGCCTGGACGACCAGGTTTTTATTTTCTACATATCACCCCAACGCAGTTGCGCCATGGTTAACGCCACCACAGTTGCCGTTTCCGTACGCAGCACTCTTGGGCCCAAAGCATAGGGACAAAAACCCACTTTAACCGCTCGACTCACTTCATCATCGGTCAAACCACCTTCTGGTCCAATTAATAGAGTGACTTGCTTTGGCTTTTCAGTTAACTCGACGGGCTCGGCATCTGGCGTACAAACTAATTTTAAACCTGCATCTGGTTCTGAAATAAAATCATCCAACGATTGCGCCGAGTTAAGTGTTGGCACACGCAAGCGACCACTTTGCTCACAAGCGCTGATAATCACCCCCTGCCAATGTTTAAGCCTTTTTTGCAAACGATCCGGATTTAATCTAACTCCGCAGTGCTCGGTATAAATTGGATTAATTACACTGACCCCTAACTCAACTGCTTTTTGAATCACGTAATCCATACGCTCACCTCGAGAAATTCCTTGAGCAAGCGTTATCTTTAAGTTTGACTCGCGCACCACATCTTTTTTGCTTTTGCTTAGAAGCATCAATTCGGCTAATTTTTTATCAGCTGCAATAAGCTCAGCTTGATATTCAGAACCACGACCATTAAATACAATTAAATTTGTGCCTATTGTCAAACGTAATACTTTTAAAATATGATGACTGGCCAGAGCGGTTAAAACCACGTTTTGTTTCTCAACCAGCTCACCTGGATAATAAATTCGCGTTAATTTCATATTGTTAATTTTCTCTTAAGCACGTAAAGGTTGCGTATAAATTTGCTTAATGCGATAGTTTCGGGGACAAAATTAATCCCATGTTTTATTAAAACATAATTAAATAATGAGTGCGAGCAATGACAAGAAAAATTTTGCGCAGCCTTTATCTTCTGGCCTTTATAGCAAGCCTGGTCACCGCGACCGCTTTTTATAAAAGTCGTGATCCCAAAAGCCAATTAATCAAATATCATGATTCTGGTAAATATTATGCGGATATTTCAAGCGTAATTAGAGAGGCCTCTTACTATTTACAATTTCGAATTACTCAAAATGGCCGCACACAGCATCAACGCAAATTAGCCATTGTGATGGACATCGATGAAACCGCTCTGTCTAATTATACTAAATTACTCAATGCTGGCTTTAGCATCAACACCGACTCACTTAAACAAATAGAAGCCAAAGATGAGGACCCCGCGATACCCTATACTTTGGCTTTTTATAATTACGCCAAAGATCATGGTATCGCCATATTTTTTATCACAGGACGTGCCACGTCGATTAAACACCTCACTATTGGCAATCTAGATGCGGCAGGCTATCACCGCTGGGATGGCATTTCATTTAATAGCGGAAGCAAAATTGGCAGCGCCAGCATTCACTATCGCGCCACACAACGCAAACAAATTCGCAGTGATGGCTATGATATTATCATGAACATTGGCAATCGTGATGCAACCCTCGCGGGTGGTTTTTCGGATATGACGTTTAAACTGCCCAATCCTTTTTATAAATTAAGTTAACTTACGCGGCGGGACTGGCTAAGTTATTAAGTTTCTCCTCAAAACGATCAAGCTTTTTAGCGGAGTCCGTGCGTTTTGAAAAAAACCAATTACCGGTTATGTATTTGTGCGCAAAAGGTGTGATGACCGTACCCACCATAAGCGTATTCACAAACCCCTCTAGCAGCCCACCCCAACCACGGTGCCCACTTAGCAGCGGTTTTGCTTTGTTAAGTTTCTGGCAACACGCTTTTACAAATCGATCGTTATTGGCATCACTCGGAATATAATCTTTACCCAGCGCATAAAGGCCATTATATAGCGTGTCCGCTGCTTGATAAGCGTCTTGGTATTTTTGTTGTGGCTTGCCTTTAAACTCATCACGTTTGGATTTAATTTTCTCTACGTAAAAATGAAAAATATCTTTCAAAGTGAACTTAATGTCATTTGACAACACCACCCGATGTGACCCACCTGGAAAACAGCAATAGTTATTAGCGCCAGGTAAATTGTACATCGCGCCCAAAGAACTATCAAGCGTAAGCAGATGGTCTTCCACTTCTGGACTAATTTCATGCCCATGAACAAACTTAAGTTTGTATCCATTGTGATTTGCTGGGCGATTTAACCCCGTATATTTCCTATTCCACAACGTTCTGTAAATTGGAACATAGCTCTGATACAAGCCGGTTACCGTATTTTTGTCGACATGTTTTCTAAACTTTGCGTTAATTTGATCAATTGTGTATGCCAATGAGCAAGCATCATTATCATCATATTTGACATTTAAGCAATTAGCGACTGCGCAAATGATATTCAGCCCAACGGGCGCATGGCTATAAAGGCTAAGGCAATTTTTTTCTCTATTCCAAGAGTAATCAAGTAATTTTAATTTAGGCTTATAGCAACGCCTTATCATTAAAGAAATTTGATTCCAATCTAATACTTTTTGGTCTATTAACGATTTTAAGTTAGACGAGGATTGGGTGCTTGCTGGTGTTACCACCGATATACTTTTCTTCTTTAACACTTTTGCCTCATACCAAGCGACAAAATGCATGCCATGATTAGACAGCATGATATCTATGGGTACATTTTTTTGATGCAGTACGTCGAGTATTTTTAACATATAATAATCATTCCAACCACGATCGGCGACCTCATCGCCAATTAATCGCAATCGGGTAGCTGTACTGACTTTCATGCATCCAACAAGTCGATTAAATTCCGCAATACATGCTTTACTAAGTTGACCTTTGTTTGAATTATATAATTCAACAAGTGCAAGGTAATTAATTTCAGATAATTGCACCACTCGGTGACGAACTAGGCTATATAAAAATTTAATTGGATTGGCATGCAGATCCCCAAGGGTAAGCTCTGCTTTTGCGACTAGATCGATCACGGGATATTCTTCAATATTGACTTTTTCTTCAATATAATCACTTTGCTTTTCATCCTCTTTATTTTCACTTCTCATAAAAACCCCGTCCTCTTATATGTAAAAAATAACTTATAATCTAGTGTAACTGATGCAGATTAAAAGAATATTAGAACCGGACTCCGTCAAATGCTGGAGTATCACAAAACCTTTTTTAGCAACTACACATTTCTTATTCGTCAATAACTCGCTATAATACCTCGACTTATCATAAGCGAGGAAAGAAATTGAACATGACCGCAACGACAGAAACTAAGCTACCAAACTTTAGCAATATTGATATCAGCAAAATCCCCCATACACTCAAAGAACTACTGGCACAAAACCGCGCCGAGCTCAGCTTTCTATTGCAACAAAAACACTTTGCCTGGAAAAACTTAATGTTACCGCTGGATGCAATGGGCGACCGCTTGCATCAGTTCTGGGCGTTAGTGAGCCATATGAATGCGGTCATAAACTCAGAAGAGCTGCGCAAAGCTTATAATGAATGCCTACCCAAGCTGTCCGAATATTATACTGCTATCAGCCACAATCGCGCTTTGTATGAAGCCATCCAATCGCTCACCGAATCAAAAGAATATGAACACTATGATCATGCACAAAAAAAAGTTTTGGAAAACGAATTACGTGATTTTAAATTAGCCGGGGTCGCACTCGAACCTGATCAGAAAAAAGAATTCGCCAACCTTACAAAAGCATTATCAGAACTCACCACAAAATTTGAAGAAAACCTTTTGGACGCAACCACTGACTTTCAAAGACTGATTCGTGATGAAAAAGATTTATCTGGTATTCCCGAGCATGCACTTGCCAGCGCCAAACATCGCGCCGAAAAAGCCAAGCAGGTGGGTTGGTTGTTTACGCTTGAGATGCCGTCTTATCTTTCGATTATTATGCATGCAGATTCATCTAAAATTCGCGAAGAATTTTATCGCGCTTATGTCACTCGTGCGTCAGACTTAGGGCCCGAGGCGAAACAATGGGATAACTCTGAAATTATGCATTCCATTTTATGCAAACGCACGGAGCTGGCAAAGTTATTAAATTTTACTAACTATGCCGAAATGTCTCTCGCCACCAAGATGGCAAACGCACCGCAACAAGTTTTGGATTTCCTTCAACACTTATCGGATGCCGCACATGACCGAGCTAAACAAGAATTTGAAACCTTAGCTGAGTTTGCTAAAACACAATTAAAGATTGAAAACCTACAGCCTTGGGATATTACTTATGCTGCAGAAAAACTGCGGCAACATCAACATAATATTTCACAAGAGCAATTACGCCCTTATTTTAAAGAAGAAAACGTGATTAAAGGACTTTTTGATATTGTTTCACGACTTTTTCAAATAAAAATAAAGCCGGTAAAACATTTCGATAGCTGGCACTCTGATGTTTCGCTCTTTGCCTTGTATGATAAAGATGGCAAGATTTTTAGTTACTGTTATTTTGATTTGTATGCCCGCCCCAATAAGCGCGGCGGCGCGTGGATGGATGATTGTCAAATTCGCCGCAAATTAGCCAATAGTAAAATTCAATTGCCTATCGCTTTTGTCACCTGCAATTTTAACTCACCCACAAAAGATACGCCTGCGCTTTTTTCTCATGATGAGGTCGTGACTTTATTTCATGAATTTGGCCACGCACTACAACATATGCTAACCACGGTTAATTATGCAGAAGTCTCTGGCATTAACGGAATTCCTTGGGATGCCGTTGAGCTTGCCAGCCAATTTCTTGAAAATTGGGCTTGGCAACGTGAATCTTTGTTGATGTTTGCTAAACATTATAAAACAGATGAACCGCTGCCCGCCGAAATGTTTGATAAATTAAATCAGGCGAAAAATTTTCAATCTGCTATGCTAATGCAAAGGCAAATTGAATTTTCATTATTTGACTTTTTACTGCATATGCAGTTTAACCCTAAAGAAAAAAATCAAATACAAAATATTTTAGACCAAGTGCGCAAAAAAGTCAGCGTGGTTCCCATTGCCACATTTAATCGCTTTCAAAACGGATTTTCACATATTTTTGCCGGAGGCTATGCAGCAGGTTATTATTGTTACAAATGGGCCGAAGTGATGGCCAGCGATGCTTTTTCACTCTTCTTACAAGAGGGTATTTTTGATTCTGAAACCGCGAATGCTTTTCTTAAATACATTATGCAGCCCGGTGGTTCAGAAGACCCCGCTGTTTTATTTAAAAAATTTCGCGGGCATGAGCCTCAGATAGATGCACTATTAGAACAATCAGGAATTAAATAACATGTCACAAAATACACTAAAACAACAAGCCGCCATGGCCGCACTTAAATACATTGATTATGATGGCATTATTGGTGTTGGCACTGGCAGCACGGTAAATTATTTTATCGATGCTCTAGCCTCAATTAAAGGCCGTATTGAAGCCGCAGTCTCAAGCTCTGATGCCACAAGCAAACGCCTTAAAAAGCTTGGCATCCCTGTGTATGACCTTAACAGCGTCTCCTCACTACCACTTTACGTCGATGGTGCTGATGAGTTTAATGAGCATAAATACCTGATCAAAGGTGGCGGGGGTGCACTCACTCGCGAAAAGATCATTGCAGCAGCTGCAGATAAATTTGTGTGTATTGTCGATGAACATAAGCGTGTCGATGTGCTCGGTAGTTTTCCCCTACCTATTGAAGTAATTCCCTTAGCGCGCAGTTATGTGGCTCGCGAAATTGCAAAACTGGACGGCACTCCGGAATATCGCCAAGGCTTTGTTACCGACAATGGTAATGTAATCTTGGATGTCCACAATTGGCATATTTTAAACCCAATTGAACTTGAGCAAATCTTAAATAATATCCCTGGCGTGGTCATGAATGGTTTATTTGCAAAACGAGGTGCGGATATTATTTTAAATGCAACCAAAGACGGCATTAAAATTATCAAGTAATATGCAAACCACTTAACAAGCAACACATAAGATTTTATATTATTATATTAGGATAATCAGCTGTTCCACTTATAAGCATCTATACATAATTTAAGTTCAGCGATTTCCGAGCAGGACGGAGAATTAATCAGTTACTTCTGCCATAAATTTTGAGAAACAATTCCACTCAATGAGTGAAGACTGCAAATAAAACAATGGGCTTTGAAGCGGGGTTGCTATTCTCATTGACAAGAGTATAATGGCTCGCTCAAAATAGTTCATTAGTATTATCCTGTATAACAGAGAATTTAAATGGAATAAGGACAGCATCATGTTAGTGTTAACTCGGTCAGTAGGTGAACGCCTAATCATTGGTGATGGTGAAATTAAACTTACCATTTTAGATGTTAGAGGTAATCAAGTACGCCTTGGAATCGACGCACCAAAAAATATCGCCGTTCATCGTGAAGAAATTTATCTACGCATCCAAGATGAAGAAGTCGCAAATGAAAAAGCAGAAACTGTTTCCGATGATAAATAATCAACAGCCTGATTGAATATAATATAAACAATTATTTTTATTAATTGTGCTGGATTTTTAATCGATATTTAAGGATTAGTTTTAAGACTTAAGGTATACTGACTCACAAAATGGGAGCGGTGCTAACAAAATGTACTTTTTGAAAGCAGATTCTGCAAATAAATTGTATTTTTTGTAAACGATTCATTAAGACGGAGATTAACATGCCTAATCACGGTCAAGCTGCGATTTCAGCATTACAAGCTAAAGAGAAACAATCGTATAATGCGTTATCGGCCGTCATTGATTTTGTACAAGGTCAACAAAGACATACCCATGAATACAAATCATCTACTGATTTCGACCGCTATAAACGAGTCACCTTAATGCGCGTTGCGCGACTTAAGCTCAAGGGAGCTACAATGGCCGGAAGCAACCAAGAAAATCAATTTAACGTTATGCACTATCAACGTGCTATCTTAACCGCTTCCCAGTCCAACTATCGTAATATGGCTATATTAGCGGCAAAACATAACTTAACGGCACAGGCTTTGATCAAGCTAGTCAACCTAATTAAGAAATCATGCATCAAATTAAGCAAAGAAATTAAGCTTACTGAGCGCAAACTCATTCTCGAACAATCCAAACACAACCAGCAAAATCAATCACTAGCAGCAACCCGCAGCCACGTAATTGTTATTCCAAGCCATTTAGAGATAGCAAGTTAGCCTTTAACCTAGAATCCGCAGTTGATCGCGATCTTCTGGCGCAACAGGTTGATTTAGATGGCGTTGGAAAAAATTTCAACGTCACCTTGTTGGTGATAAGAGAATTTTTACCAACGTCAGATGAATTAAGATGTTGTGTCCAGAATCGTGATTCAACTGCGGATTCTAGGTTTATGTGACCCCAGAGTTACGCATACGGCAGATAGAGCGCCTTTGACAAGGTATTAATCTTATCCCGAAATAAGTGGGAAAATTGGTTTACGCCGCAACTTATTGAATGTTGAGCAAAAAAAAATCCCCCATCCTTGCGGATGAGGGATCTTAGCGAGCTATGAGTTCCTTGAAGAGGAGCTATCAACAAGAAAAATGATATCAATTATTGAACAATAATGCAACAGTTTTTGCACAAATAGCATGCTATTTTTCCTATGCGAAAAGAAATCGCAGTTATTGTCAGATTTCATTGAACTCCAACCAATATTGCGCCTATAACTGCTTGATAGTTTGTATTATTCGCTCTCTTGCCGCCCCAAAAGCTAACTGATTGATATTTTTTGAATCATGCTGCGCATGATACTCCCCGGCCTGCCGTCATCAACTATGGTTGAGTGCATGGCTTAGATTCCTCGGATCGCTTCGCTCTCTCGGAGTGACGGATAATGAGCGTCATCCCGAGGGAAAACAAAGCACTCGTCGCGCATCTCTGCTGACCGGGCTACTTTGGATATTGCACCAATCAAATCAAGTAAATGAAACACGGGTTGTTAAAGTGACCGGTTGAGAATTGGCCATAGCCACAACCTGTGCAGAGTTTGGCAAATCCCGCGCCCTTTCCCACACGCCTTTAACTGTATCGTGCGTCTGAGAAGTAGAGCTGAAAAATCGAGAGCCAAACAACTGTTTTAAAGAAGCATTACTCATAAGGGCCGCTTCGAGTTCCGGGGAACAAGTGATCTTAGCCGTAAGATCGGCCGATGTGGCGCTTCTAAAAATTCTGTCCAATAATGCAGTAAACTGCACGTGCAAACTTTCATTTTTATCGTCACTGATTATGGCCTGTGTGCCTCGCTTGAACTCTGCTTCAAGCAGCTGCTTAGGATAAGTAAGACAGTTCTCGGCTAATGCTGAATGTAGCCTTTGATTTTTTATTCCATTATTAAATGCTTGCAAGCGACGAAGAACATCCAGTGGCGTATCCGTACTTGCTGATGGAAGGCTATTCCTTATTGCCATGTCAGCAAGGTCCGGGCAGACTGAAGCAAAAAAACTATACTTGACGCGTGACTGCACTTTCCTTGGTGGTACTGGAGCTTTAGCTGACAACTCTTCTTTACTTTCTGCAGTAAATGCACGTGGATTTCGAAGCTTCCACCACGCCACGAATGCAGCAACATTTTTATTTTGCAAATAACTTGGTTTATTACCTAATTCTTGCCTATTTAGAGGATCGGTAGTTTTTCTAGTTATAGGTTTGGTAGTGTTTCCATTCAGCCATCGTTGAATTGAACTTAAACTATAAGTCTGTTGTGAGGTCTGTATAATAACCGGATTATCGAATGGCACTGTTGAAATGGGACCACATAAAACAGTTGGTACCACTACAGAATCTGTTACACAGACGGTTTGTAGTTTTTCAATAATACTTTTTAACGCAAAGTTACTTATAATAATATCGGCAGGTTTTGCTGTTCCATACTTGGCAACAAGCGCTTCGCGCTCATACGAATTGCCGTCAGAACCAACAACAGGATCTACAAATAATTCTTCGGTAATAGGACATTTTAACATGTCTGGAATAGCTGAACTCGTCGGTAATTCGCCACGCATATCGATCCTCCTCTGATAGATTTTATGATCGGCGTATGCTACCAAATTGGTTTTTGATTTGATAGGACCAGTACTTTTAAGATTTCTCTAAGAATTATTATATTTATAGGATTAACTTTACCAACCTTATATAAATAATAGAAAACTCTCAACTGTTTGCAAATAATAGCAAAATTAAGTGATCGCAGATATAAAAATCAATCATCACCGAGAGATAATTAAATACTAAGATTAAATATTAAGGGGGTCAAGACTGACCCCCTCGGCAGAATTAGCCTCTAGGATTAATACCAATATATAATGCTTCTTGTGCAAAACTATCAGAATGTGATGGCTTATACATTATCGGAATAATCGACACATTCCACTGTGGATTATTTGTCCGGCGTGAAATACAAGCGAACCTTCCAAATGAACCTGCTTGCACCGCTGCCATATATCCGCTTATCGACCCTCTAATATCATGCATACGATTTATTTTTTCAGCTTGCATGTATTGATCACGCGCCAGAGTTTCAACCGCTTGCTTTGAGAGCTTAATCTTGCCTCGACCATCCACCGAATAATCTATTCTGCTAAGAGATGCTTTTGCACCCAAATAAGATTTTATTGGGCTGATATATGCGTCAGCAACGATGTCCTTGCTAAAATAGGCGACTGAACGAAACGATCCACCATTTGCTTGACAATAACGGGCTAGTTCTTTTTTAGGTCTCTCTATATATTGTATATTTTGAGCGCTATATGGCGCAAAATTAATATAAGATCCATCAGACATTGGTTTACCAATATTATAGTAATCATTTAGCATCTGCTTACGCGGATTGTTGCTGGCTAAATTATTACCTTTAGTCGGGTATTGGTAAAACCCAGTAAAACGAGATCGGATAAAACTTGCAAGCGATAATCCTTTGTATCGATTGTAAGCAACCCTCCTATTAACTGGTCTATTTACTTTTACTTGACTGTATTGTCGGGTAGCTGCGGTGGGCCTATTATCAGCTGAATACGCTGCAGATTTTTGATCAGCGTCACAACCCGCTAAACAGCAGGCAACGCCAAAAACAAATAGTTTCTTATACATGAGCAGATCCTCCTTGTGCTCGCTTCTTTGACAACTGCTGCTTTAAACCAAATGGTAAAAAATTTACCGACTTATCGCAACAGCCTTTTTGCAAAGCTACATCCATGTAACTCCGCTGCTAACTAGTAAAATATTTTTCACCGGCCAACAATCGTCTTAATTTTTGCTTAAGATAATACAACAGTACCAACTTTGAGGGGGGTTTACAACAAATTACTGATCTAAAAAGAAAATTGACGAAAATAGACGAAAAATAGACCACCCCAAGATGAAGTGGTCTAAAGCTCATGGCTAAATTTCCGGCTTAACCCTTAGTGCTAATACCTATATATAATGCTTCATGCACATTATTATCAACATTCGCTGGCTTATACATTATTGGCAATATTGAAACATGCCAAAGCGAATTGTTGGTTTGCTGTGAAACACAAGCAAACTTACCAAATGCGCCATTTCTAACTGCTGCCATATAACCAGAAATTGAGCCCTGGATATCATGTTGGGTGTTAAGCTTCTGCGCTCTTAAATATTCATTGCGAGCCAATTGCTCTATTGCTGCATCAGAAAGCATCACTTCACCACGCTCACTAACCTTGTATTTCAATGAACTTAGTGATGTCTTTGCAGACAAATAGGCTTTCACTGGATTGATATATTCTTTCGCAATAATATCTTTAGTGAAATAAGCAACAGACCTTAATGAGCCACCGTTGGCAGCACAAAAGCGTGTTAACTCACCTTTTGGTTTCTCGATATATTGAACGTTTTTCATATTGTATGGGGCATAATTCACGTACGAGCCATCAGCTAATGGTTTGCCTTCGTTATAATAATCATTCAATAACTGGCGACGTGGGTTTTTGCTTGCCAAATTTGGACTACGGCTAGGGAGTGTATAAAACCCTGTAAACCGAGACCGTATAAACGCATTAACTGACATTCCCTTGTAGGGGTTTGCAGCTTGTGCACCGCTCTGATTTCTAAGAGACGGGTCAAAATTGTTCCCTGCTGCGTTTACGCTAGCACTTAAGCCAGCTAAAACACAGGCTGTGCTGAGAAGAATCGTTTTTTTATCCATGAGCATTCCTCCTGTTGTGCTCCATTACTGCCGGCGGCTTAATCTTAGATTAAGTAAAATTACAATAGCAACTTTGGCAATATAATTCAAGAGGTTATTGTGATTATGTTTAATATCCCGCCCAAAAAGACACATCTATGCCTTGCACATAAATTTTAGCCCCTACTTTTAAAATTCTGGGGGTTTAAAATAACCAAAACAACAGCAACCCATCCTCATTCGAACCAGCTTGTATAATTTTAAAGGCATGAGCCGCGGCTCGTGAGGAAATACGTATTACCAAAACATCCTGGTACTTATAGAAACTAAGATTCAGTTTCACAACGGCGAGCAGGGCGAGTCCAATCAGAAATGGTTTGTTGTTTAGTGCGCGCTAAAGTGAGTTGGTGATCGGGGGCATCTTGAGTAATGGTTGAGCCCGCCCCTATGGTAGCATTCTCCCCAACAATAATGGGAGCAACGATTGAGGTGTTAGAGCCAATAAAGGCGCCATCTTTAATAACGGTCTCCCATTTATTGACACCATCATAATTACAAGTAATGGTGCCCGCACCAATATTTACATTTTCACCAATCTTAGCATCACCCAAATAGGTTAGGTGACTGGCTTTAGAACCTTTGCCAAGCTGTGTTTTTTTAATTTCAACAAAGTTGCCCACCTTGCATTCGTCCTCTAAAATTGTGCCGGGGCGTAAACGCGCAAACGGTCCAACTGAACAGTGGTTTGAGATAACAGCGCCTTCAATTAAGGTATTAGGTAAGACCGTTACATCATCACCGATGGTGCTTGACTTAATAATACAATTTGCACCAATATGACAATTTTTGCCTATGGTCACAGGACCTTCTAAAATGACATTAATATCGAGTGTTGTGTCACGACCTAAGTTAACGCCTTTGCCGCGAATATCTAAACGATGCGGGTCGATAATGCGAACACCAGCTAATGCTAATTTTTTTGCGTATTGCAATTGATAACTGCGTTCTAAATTGGCTAATTGCCACAAATCATTGATCCCTTGAACTTCGATTTCATTTGTGGTGCTTATATCGCTTACCGGTATTTGGTGGCTAACAGCCAATGAAATAATGTCCGTCAAATAAAATTCACCCTGTTGATTGTGTGGCTTTAAGGTAGGTAACCATTGATTTAATAAAGCTGAGGAACAGGTAATGATGCCTGTATTAATTTCATTAATCTGGCGCTGCTTTTTATTCGCATCTTTGTGTTCAACAATTTCAATAACCTTTCCATGCTCATTACGAATAATGCGGCCTAATCCTGTTGGATCGAAGGCTTTTGCTACCAAAATGCCCAAGCCATTAACTGGCGTCACGTCCAACAAAGACTGTAATGTTTCACTGCTAATCAGTGGGACATCACCATATAAAACCAAAACTCGATCATCTTTATCGATATGTGGAAGCGCCTGCATCACCGCATGCCCCGTGCCTAGTTGCTCCTTTTGCTCAACCCAGTTAACGGCCAACTGCAGAAGACTGTTGCGAACAATCTTTTGCCCATTGCCACAGACAACATGAATTTGGTGCGGTGTAAGTTCTAATGTGGTACTCACCACGCGTTCTAATAAAGGTATACCTGCAAGGTGATGCATAACCTTAGGAACGTTTGATGCCATTCGCTTTCCCTTGCCGGCGGCAAGGATCACAACACTTAATTGCATAATTTGAGACCATTTTTGTAAGCTGGATATTAGTATTTTAGCATATTTTTATTATGCTTCGTTATTCCTGCGATGCCTTTGTCATTCCTGCGTAAGCAGGAATCTCATTAATTCGGCGCTTAACTCAAAAGATCCCAGCTTTCGCTGGGATGACGATTTATTGGATTGAATGAAATAAAGCCCAACAAGATCCGGTCAGCCTACGAACGACGGCCAAGTCGGCGCAGCATTTCAATCGCGCGTAACTGGGCGGCAGCTTCTGCCAATTCAGACAATGCGCGCGAATATTCGACCCCAGCCTTATGCTCAGTAATCGTTTTCTCTGCTTCCTCTTTGGCAGCAAGGGCTGCAGCCTCATCCAAATCAGCGGCACGAACAGCGGTATCGGCTAGCACTGTCACCACTTCTGGTTGCACCTCAAGCATCCCACCCGACATATAAAAAATTTCTTCTTCGTCGTTCTCTAGAATCGCGCGGATTTGACCAGGTTTTAAGGAAGTTAACAATGCGGTATGCCCAGGATATATCCCGAGCTCTCCAGCACTGCCGGTGGCAATTAATGCTTTGACTTTGCCGCTGAAGATCTCAGATTCTGCGCTCACAATGTCTAGTTGCATAGTTTCTTGTGCCATTGGTACCTACTCTATAATGATTTAGCTTTTTCAACCGCTTCTTCAATCGTACCAACCATATAAAAAGCTTGTTCAGGCAGCCCATCATAGTCACCGTTAATAATGCCTTTAAAACCACGGATGGTATCTTTCAAGGATGCATATTTTCCAGGGGATCCAGTAAAAATTTCTGCCACAAAGAAGGGTTGAGATAAAAAGCGCTGAATCTTACGTGCGCGACGAACAATTAATTTATCTTCTTCAGATAATTCATCCATACCCAAAATAGCAATAATATCTTTTAGCTCTTTATAACGTTGCAAAGTTTCTTTCACGCCTTGCGCAACATTATAATGATCCTCACCAATAACCAGTGGATCCAATTGCCTGGAGGTAGAATCCAGTGGATCAATAGCAGGATAAATTCCAAGCTCTGCAATTTGGCGAGATAACACAATGGTTGCATCCAAATGCGCAAAGGTGGTTGCTGGAGACGGATCGGTTAAGTCATCGGCCGGAACATAAACCGCTTGAATCGACGTAATCGATCCAGTTTTAGTTGAGGTAATACGTTCTTGCAATTTACCCATTTCATCAGCCAAGGTGGGTTGATAACCTACAGCAGATGGCATACGACCTAAGAGTGCGGACACTTCAACCCCAGCCAAGGTATAACGATAAATATTATCAATAAATAATAAAACGTCACGCCCTTCGTCACGAAAACTTTCAGCGATGGTAAGTCCAGTTAACGCAACACGCAAACGGTTACCAGGAGGCTCATTCATCTGACCATAAACCAAGGCCACCTTGTCTAATACTTTTGATTCTTTCATTTCATGATAAAAATCATTCCCTTCTCTCGTGCGCTCACCCACACCGGCGAATACTGAATAGCCACTGTGCTCAATCGCGATATTACGAATAAGCTCCATCATATTAACGGTTTTACCAACACCCGCTCCACCAAATAGGCCGACTTTACCGCCCTTGGCAAATGGACAAAGCAAATCGATCACTTTAACGCCGGTTTCTAAAATTTCGGTACTGCCTGCTTGATCAATATAAGAAGGCGCTTCACGGTGAATTGGTAATTTGGTTTCTGCACCGATGGGTCCTTTCTCATCGATAGGGTTGCCTAATACATTCATAATGCGGCCCAAGGTTTTTTTACCAACCGGAACTTCAATTGGCTTTTTTGTATTATTTACCTCAAGACCACGACGCAAACCTTCGGTTGCACCCATGGCCAAGGTTCTAACCACGCCGTCACCCAATTGCTGCTGCACTTCCAACGTTAAATTATTTTCACTAATTTTTAACGCGTCATAAATTTTAGGTACCGCATCACGTGGAAACTCAACGTCCACGACGGCACCTATCACCTCAATTATGTTACCCGTTGCACTCATTTATTTTTCCTCACTCAACCGCAGCGGCACCAGCAACAATTTCCGCGATTTCTCGGGTAATTCCTGCTTGACGTGCTTTGTTATAGACTAATTGTAATTCTTTAATAATACCACCTGCGTTATCGGTCGCGCTTTTCATCGCCACCATGCGCGCACTTTGTTCGCACGCAATATTTTCAACAACAGATTGATAAACTTGTGATTCAATATAACGAATCAATAATCGTTCTAATAATATTTTTGATGAATCGGGCTCATAAATATAATCCCAATGTCCTTGTGACTCTTGTTCTGATTGCTGCAAAGGCAATAATTGGCGAATCTGAGGTCGCTGCACCATGGTGTTGATAAATTCATTGCTGGCAATGTAAACGGCATCCACTTCGCCTTGATCAAACTGATCCAGCATCACTCTAACGATACCAATCAAATCTTGCACTTCTGGAGCATCACCCAAATGATCGGCAACGGCGATCACATTACCACCGACTGAGCGAAAAAAGGATTCACCTTTACGACCAATCACAGACAAATCGATTTCAATGTCTTTTTCGTCCCAGCCCTTCATGTCTTTCAGCACGCGGCGCAATAAATTAATATTAAGCCCACCACACAATCCGCGATCCGTGGTCACAACAATAAATCCTACGCGCTTAATGCTCTCGCGTTGTTCTAGATAAGGATGTTTAAACTCACTTTGGCTGGAAGCAACATGGCTAATAACATCGCGAATCTTTTGTGCATAGGGGCGTGACAGCGCCATGCGATCTTGCGCTTTTCGCATTTTACTCGCAGCAACTAATTCCATTGCCCGTGTAATTTTCTGCGTATTTTTAACGCTGGCTATTTTGCCGCGTATTTCTCTCGCTTGTGACATTGGCTCTCAATCACCTTGGTTAATAGGCTTGTGTTTTTACAAATTCATCTAACACCGCTTTCATCGATTCTGCGATCTCATCAGTATATTTTGGCTTGTCATTAATTTCTTTTAGCAGCTCAGCTTGCTGATGGTGCAGGTAACTAATTAATTCACGTTGAAAACCAACAATTTTCTTCAGTTCCACATCATCCAAATAGCCTTCATTCACGGCATACCAAACACAAGCCATCTCAGCAACACTTAAGGGCTGATATTGCGGTTGCTTTAATATTTCCATAACTCGCTGACCGCGCTCTAATTGTTTACGAGTTACATCATCAAGATCTGATGCAAATTGCGCAAAGGCTTCTAACTCACGATATTGAGCTAACGCAATACGAATACCACCGCTTAATTTTTTTATGATTTTCGTTTGAGCGGCCCCTCCCACACGTGACACCGACAAACCTGCATTAATTGCAGGACGAATGCCCGAGTTATATAAGCTTACATCTAAAAAGATCTGGCCATCAGTAATCGAGATAACATTCGTTGGAATAAAGGCGGATACATCGCCCGCCTGGGTTTCAATAATCGGCAATGCAGTAAGTGAACCCGTTTTACCTTTGACTTCACCCTTAGTGAACTTTTCAACATATTCAACGTTAACGCGTGACGCGCGCTCTAGTAAACGTGAATGTAAATAGAAAACATCACCTGGATAGGCTTCTCGACCTGGTGGGCGGCGTAATAATAATGATATTTGGCGATAAGCCCAAGCTTGTTTGGTTAAATCGTCATAAATAATTAATGCATCTTGCCCACGATCACGGAAATATTCACCCATGGTGCAACCGGCATAAGGTGCTAAATATTGCAGCGCTGCTGCGTTCGCTGCGGTTGCCGCGACCACGATGGTGTGCCTCATCGCATCATGTTCTTCAAGCTTGCGTACCACATTAGCAACTGACGATGCCTTTTGACCAATGGCCACATAAATACATTTAACGCCCGTGTGCTTTTGATTAATAATGGTATCAATTGCAATGGCCGTTTTACCGATTTGACGATCACCAATAATTAATTCACGTTGGCCACGACCAATTGGCACCATGGCATCAATGGATTTTAATCCTGTTTGCATAGGTTCATCAACAGATTGGCGTTCAATTACACCAGGAGCCACCACTTCGAGTGGTGAGGTTAATTCGGTACCGAGCTCACCTTTGCCGTCAATCGGGTTACCCAATGCATCGACAACGCGACCGAGTAATTCCTTGCCGATAGGCACTTCTAAAATTCGTCCAGTACAGCGTACGGTCATACCTTCTTCTAAATGCTCATAGGGACCTAAAACCACAGCACCAACAGAGTCGCGCTCTAAGTTAAAAGCAACGCCAAACGTATTGCCAGGAAATTCAATCATTTCCCCATACATCACATCACCCAAACCATAAATCCGAACGATACCATCTTTTAAATTAACAACAACACCTTCGGTGCGTATCTCTGGTGCAACATCGAATTTATCAATGCGCGCCTGAATAACTTCGCTAATTTCTGATGGTTGTAATGTTGATACCATAAATCTTACCCCTTAACGCTTATCAAGCTCTGATATAAATTTGCAAGTTTGCTTTTAACGGATCCATCAATCACAAACTTATTCGTGCGGATGACCGCACCACCAATTAAGTCTTTATCGATCTCAAATTGAATTGAAACATCGCTTTGAAACTTCTTAGCTAATACAAGTTTCATGTTTTCTTTTTCAGCGGAATCAATTTCAAAAGCAGAGATGACTTTTGCAGCGGTAATGTTTTGTGCCTTCGCCATCAGCTGATTGTAAAGTGTTAGCATATCTGGAATGGTAATCAGCCTTTTATGCTCGATTAACAAACGAATAAAATTATCAAGCTTTGCACCTAATAGATCGACTTCATTGTTGACGACCTCAATAACCAGCTCCAGTAAAATATCTTTTAATTTCTGAGGGGAAACCTTAGGATCAAATGTCAAACAGATCATTGGTTTTTGGCTCATGATATAACTTAACACCTGAAGCACCTTCGACCAAGCTTCGAGAAGTTTAGGATCTGCTTTCGCATCGCTGAAAAGAGCGGCTGCATAAGGTCTTGCGATTGTTAAATACTGAGCCATAAACTAAATCTCTTCACTCACCAGTTCTTTAATTAAGCGATCATTGCTGGCTTTATCCACTTCTGATTGCAAAATTTTCTCAGCACCAGCGATTGCAATCTTGGAAACACTTTTCATCAACTCAGATCTTGCTGAAATATAATTCTGATCGATTTCTTCATTCGCCATTTTAATCAAACGCTCACCTTCTTCGCGCGCCCGACCTTTTGACTCTTCAATGATGCGGTTAGCGCGGGTGTTCGCCTGCTCGATAATATGTGCAGCTTGGGTTTTCGCCTCAAGAATAATTTCTTTAGATTTGTGCTGAGCCAACTCTAAGTCTTTTATACCTTGCTCAGCTGCTGCCAATCCATCTGCGATTTCTTTGCGTCGTTTTTCCAAAATTTTGGTAACCGGCGGCCAAATATACTTCATCGTTATCACCACAAAGGCGATAAAACAAATCATTTGTACAAATAAAGTCGCGTTCAAATTCATACTCGAATCTCCAAAAGCCTTTAACTAGCTGTTTTTGACGCAGCGGCTATCACCGCTTTTAAAAATGGGTTGCCACCAAACATTAATACAAAACCCATGGCCAGCGAGATCGCCGCAAAAGCATCCACTAAGCCTGCCATAAATAAAGTACGCCCCAATAACATACCGGATAATTCAGGTTGACGCGCAATTCCTTCGATAAATTTACCCGTTAAAACGCCTAAACCAACACCGGCACCAAGGGCTGCAAAGCCAAACATAATCGCAGCGGCGATTGCGGAGAGTCCTTGTACGGTTGCTATTAATTGTGCTAGTTGCATGTTATTTCCTCTTTTTTTCTGTTTGTGTTAATGGGATTCTTGCGCCATACCAAGATAAACAATGGTCAGCATCATAAAAATAAAGGCTTGAATGGTAATCACTAACAAGTGAAACATCGTCCAAATAAAGCCTAAACTCAGCTGACCCCACCAAGGCATCATCGCAATCAATAGAAAAACAATTTCTCCGGCAAAAATATTACCAAAAAGTCGAAGTGATAATGAAACAGGTTTAACACACTCTTCAATCAAACGAAATAAAATATTAACCGGAAATAAATACCAACCAAATGGTTTGCTCAAGACCTCTTTGCTTAAACCGATAGGGCCTTTTGACTTAACATTATAATAAAGTATTAAGGCAAAAACAGTTAGTGACATGGCAAAAGTGAGCATTGGATTCGTCGTTGGTACCGCTCGAAAATAGGTGACGCCAAATAATTTCATCAGCTGCGGGATTAAATCTACTGGAACCAAGTCCATAAAATTCATTAAAAAAGTCCAAATAAATATCGTCAGCGCGAGCGGTGCAATAAAGTGGCGATCATTGCGCACCGACTCCTTGACCACCTTCTCAACGGCTTCAATCGACATTTCAACCACATTACCCAACTTTGTCGGTGTACCGGTTGTCATTTTACGAGCAACTGAGTGAAAGAAAATAAGGAATAATGCACCAAGAAGAACGGATACCAGAATGGTGTCTAAATCGACTGTCCAAAAACCACCATTGGTAAAAGTGAAATTGTGCAGATTTAACTGCCAATTTGTCATATGATGCTGAATGTACTCAGCTGATGTGTGAGGCACAGCATTTGTACTCATCACCAACCACCTTTTGTTGAGTTATTTTTAAACAATAATGGACCCAGCCATGCTCCAAACTGAGCACCTATAAAACCAACGAAAACGGGTAAAATTGCATACTGCAAATGGACAACGACAAACGCTAAAGCGAGCGCGCTGACAACCAATTTAACGAATTCGCCAACAAAAAATACAATTGCTAGGCGCTTTGTTGCGGTTGGACTTACAATGGCAAACAAGCCCCAAGTAAATAGAAAACTTGGAACGCTCAACGCTAGGCCACCCAATACCACCGCCTTAAATACATCTAAGTCTTTAAAAAACCACCATATTAAGCCAATACACACGGCTGCCAACAATTGCAGCATAACAGCTCTAAACGCTTTATTACGCTCGACACGTGTCGATGAATTTTCAGTACTTACAACATTTTGGCGCACAAAATATCCCCGCTTTTTGGCACGGCTAATTGCGGGCGAGTATATAAGCTTTTGTTAGGAAGTGCAATCTCAACTGGGTAATTTAATGCTAATTTCAGATTCTAGGATTATGCTTAGTCGATCTTTTCCATTGCGACTCTCTCATGATAGAGCTAACATAACCCACATTTTATAGCAGCAAGGACAGGCCATGACAACTATCGCAACAAGGAACCGCTTTTCATTAACCACTGAATGGTTGGCGCTCCTCACACTTGTGATCTGCTCATTTGTTATACCAATTTCAGTTACTGCTACCACGATCACATTTTTACTCGCCTGGGTGCTAATCCTAGTTTCTGGCAATTGGCGTCAACGTTTGCAAAAGATTAAACACAACCCAGCGGCAATCAGCTTTTGGGTTTTATTCGCGCTGTTTTTAATTGGATTAATTTATACTATTTCACCACACCACCTTGCTTTTAAGGATTTACAAAAACGGCACTGGTTACTGATTGCGCCATTTTTTATGATGGTGATCAATGATGATTGCTGGCGAAAACGAATCATCAATGCTTTTTTAATTATCATGGTCATCACGCTTTTTCTATCTTATTTAAAATGGATGGGGTTAGACATCGTGAGTTTTATTACCCACAAAAAATTATCGGGCATTGGCGTTTTCTTTGAGCATATTGTGCAATACTTTTTTATGAGCGTTGCCGCTTTTATTTTTGGTTATCGTTTTTTCTACCATGCTAAGTGGCGCTGGATTAATTTAGCCATTTTTATTTTAATGGCAATTAATCTGGCTTTTCTAAGCCAAGGGCGAACGGGTTATATTCAGTTTGGATTGTTATTGTCTTTTCTATGCTTTATTCGTTTTGGCTGGAAAGGTGTATTGACCGCCGTCACCTTAAGCATTCTATTATTTGGCGCGGCATTCACGCTATCGGATGGTGTATCCAAACGTATTCGCGCTATTCCAACCGAATATCAGCATTACAATAAAAACAACGCCATGACTCCGATAGGGATAAGAATCAGCATGTGGCATGATGCCGTGCTACTTATCAAAAAACGCCCTTGGTTTGGTTATGGAACCGGAAATATAAGCACGGCAATGAAACAAAATCTGCCGCCCGCAATGATCAATCTCACAGGATCCATCGACTATGTCGAGTATTCTTATCTTAATTTTATGTTAGAGTTTGGTGTTTTCGGATTATTTATTTTCCTGGGGGTTATCATCACTCAAATAATAATGACATTTCGCCTACCGACTGAGTATAAATACACGATGCAAGCTTTTTTAATCGCCTACCTTGCAGGCTCGCTCGCAAATTCTTTTTTTGTCTCCTTTTGCGAAGTCCATTTATATGCAATTTTCTCAGCCGTTTGCTTCAGTGCGTGCGCGCCTTCTGCCCAAGCAATAACAAAAAAATCAGACCAATTATCTTATGAAAACACTTAATCAAAAACATATTATCATTAGTCGCACGGATAATATCGGTGATGTTATTTTAACACTGCCCTTAGCCTCGCTTTTAAAGCAAGAATACCCAGACTGCAAAATTTCTTTTTTAGCGCGCGAATATGTTAGTGCTATTATAAAAAGCGCCCCGGATGTTGATGCCTTTATTAGCTGGGATAACATTAACTCATTAAATGAAAAAGAAGCGGTAAAGACACTCGCGGCTATTGGTGCGGATACCATATTGCATGTTTTTCCAAAGAGCAAAATTGCCCGCCTTGCTAAAAAGGCAAAAATTAAAACACGCATCGGCACATCAAGGCGCTGGTATCATTACTTCAACTGCAATAAGCGAATTAAATTCAGCCGCTCAAAATCGCAATTACATGAGGCGCAATTAAATATAAAACTATTATCCGCTTTTCACATGCAAACTGACTACAGCTTGTCTCAAATATCCAAGCTTATTCAGTTAAAAACTCATGCTTCATTAAGCCAAAAACTGCAATCCTACCTTGACGCTAATAAATTTAATCTCATTATACATCCACTTTCTAATGGCAATACCCGTGAATGGCCAATTGAGAATTTTAATGTGTTAATCAACAATCTGCCGGCAGACAAGTTTAATATTTTAGTCACGGGCTCTGAAAAAGAGCGGACTCAATTGCAAGACCCGATGATGAGTAAGTGCCCACAGGCTATTGATTTGACAGGGAAATTAAGCTTAGATGAATTGCTCGAACTTATCCAACACGCCGATGGACTGCTGGCGAATAGCACCGGGCCTTTGCATATGGCCGCAGCTGCCGGCATAAAAACCTTGGGGCTTTTCCCGCCCGCTAAAACCATGAACCCTACGCGCTGGGCGCCATTGGGTAAGCAGGCCGAGTTTATGGTGATCGATAAAATCTGTGATGCCAGTCTTTGTCATGATAGTCAAGACTGCGCGTGTATTCGTGCAATTAAAACAGATGCGGTGTTAAATAAAATTGTTGATTGGTTAGTGGCGTGATCTTCTGCCTCTTCTTTTTGATGCGCATCAAACAAAATAATTTCATCAGGCTGAACGAGGCTTCGGGGATTCCACAAACAATAACATCAAACCACCAGCAATTAAAAATACTATTATCGTGCTCATACCAATCCGCTGGCTATTATAATGCAATGTAACCAAACCTAATATCCAAGGCCCAGCAAATGCGGTTGCGCGCCCTGATAATGCGTATAACCCAAATAATTCAGTAATAATTTCTTTCGGTGATAATCGAATCATCATTGATCGACTTGCCGCTTGGATGGGGCCAACACAAAAACTTAAGAAAAGGCCCACAACCCAAAATAATTCTAAAGAATGTGCTAATACCATGGTCATTCCAGCAGCCGTCATAATAACTAAAGAAATTAAAATGGTTACCTTGGGACCAATCCAATCATCCAGCCAAGCAAATAAAATAGCGCCAAGTCCGGCAGTGACATGCATGGTAATACCAAATAAGATCACTTGATCTAGACTCATGTTATAAGCACCAGCCGCATAAATACCACCAAATGCAAAAACCGTATTTAAGCCATCGATATAGAGCATGCGCGCTAGCAGAAATTTAAAAATATTGCTGTAATCGCGCAAACGCCGGATCGTATCAATTAATTGTTTTATCCCTCGAAAAATGGCTGTCCGAACAGGTATATTGGTCGTTGCTCTGTCGGGGGTAAGAATAAACAGTGGTAGCGAAAATAACAACGCCCAAACAGCAACAAAGGGTCCAACAATTCTCACTTGCTCATAGGATTTAAAGTTCAATGCAATAAAAGGGAAATGGTTGTTCATAAAAAAGAAAAGGCAAAAAATTAACGCCAGCAGCCCGCCAAAATAACCAAAACCCCAGGCCCAACCCGACATCCTGCCAATATATTTCTCAGGAACCAAATCACGCAACATCGAATTATAAAAAACCATTGATACTTCAGACCCAATGGTTCCAATCACAACGCCAGTGAGTGCAATATAAATATATCCATGCTCTGGTTTTACAAACCATAACCAGGCTGATCCGACAATCATTAATAAAGTAAATAATCCAAGCCAAGGTTTACGGCGCCCCTCATGATCTGCAATCGCTCCAAAGATAGGGCTCACAACCGCAACGATTAATGCCGCCAAGGAAATCGCATTACCCCACATCGATGTCCCAATGATTTTATTTGGGGCTACTCTTTGTGAAAAATAAGTTGCAAAAATAAAAGTGGTGATGATGGTTGGAAACGCCGAGTTGGCCCAGTCATAAAAAAACCATGCAATGATACTTTTCGAGAATAAATCGCGCTTCATTCCATGCCTCAGTTATTATTGTACACCGGCTTTAATCAGATCTATTGGCTTTTCGCCACAATGATCACTTATTTCTTTTCTTGCCCAGTCACGAATGACTGCAATTTCATCCCAACCTTCACCAAAGGGTTGTTTTGAAGGAAGTATTGTTATCTTCACATTTCTCGGTGAAAACAGAAACCCATTTGCACGTAAAATTCCTCGCGCATTTGCTATCGCTACTGGGCATACCGCGATTTTCTTTTCGCTTGCGAGCTTAAAGGGTCCTAACTTAAATGGCCGGACGCCCGTGACTCGAGTAAAAGTGCCTTCAGGAAAAAATAAAACCGGATGTCCCTTATCAACTTCTTGCATTATGCGCGCTAAATCTGCCTCACTTTTGGTAATATCTAAGCGATCTATAAAAACATGGCCTAACTTTTTCATCAGGCTGCCTAAAATAGGTAATTTCAATAGCTCTTTTTTGCCCACAAATCGTGTATCAACGGGCAATACCGCCATCAACAGCACGACATCCACATAACTGGTGTGATTAGCAACAAATAGTTTCGGCTTTTCCTTTGCTAGTACATCTTCACCCACCACCTTTAGGTGACAAAAAATCATCGCAATGGCCAATTTAGACCATTTTTTTATAAGTTTTGCCGATGACTCTCTGGATTGAAACACAATAATTAAACGTGTTGGTAAAAATGTAATTAAAAATACCAGAGCCACATACAGCGTATAGATGAATCGAAAGAAAACGCTGACTAATTTTTTTAGTTTTCTTGTGAAACCCAAAAAAATCAGTTTGGTCAATTGGATCCAAGTAGACTTATTCGGCGTGGTTAATGCTGAATCCAAATACATTTGCTTACAACTGGATCGTCTTAATTTTCCACTTGAGGTTTTAGGTATTGTCCTTGGCGGGACAACAATGACGTGATCCGGTGAAATTATAATTCTTGCAGCTATATTTCGATTAATTTGGGTGATCATTTCATCTTCATCTAGATTAGCACGCAAATTTCTTTCCACCACCACAATTAATTTCTCTGTTCCACTGGATTTATCAAACACACCAAAGGCCGCAATACAGCCTTTTCTAACGCCGGGCACATCACTGGCTGCATCTTCTATTTCTTGTGGAAAATAATTACGTCCCGCTTTAATAATTAAGTCTTTTTTTCGACCTGTTATAAATAATTCACCATCGACAAGATACCCTAAATCCCCAGTATCCCACCATCCACCATGATACACTGCCTCTGTAGCTTCTGAATTTCGGTAATACCCCGCCATTGATGAAGGTCCACAAAATTGTAAGTTGCCGATCTCACGTTCAGCCAACACATTATCAAGGTCGTCCACAACCCGAATTTTGTGGCCGGCAAGTGGACTACCGCAACTCACAAATTCATAAACATTGTGGGTTAGCTTTTTTGCAGGAATTGCTTTTTGTGCGGTTTCAAATTCGGCTGCATCAATTCGATCGATCAATGGTTCACGCCCAACCGGTGGAAAAGTTAAAGCCACAGAGCACTCCGCTAATCCATAGACTGGAAAAAAGGTTTTCTTCATAAAACCATAACGTTTAAAGCGATCACAAAACCGATCAAGGGTTTTTGGGTGTATCGCCTCAGCGCCATTAAACGCGAGGCGCCAACTGCTTAAGTCTAAGCCTTCTAAATCTTCATCTCTTATTTTTTTAGCACACAACTCATAGGCAAAATTTGGGGCCGCTGATAATGTGGCGCGGCGATAGTGTATAGCCCAAAACCATTTTTCAGGACGTGATAAAAAGCTTAAAGGCGACATTAAAATCAGCGGGACGCCATAGTATAAACAACCCATTACGGTTCCAATCAATCCCATATCATGATATAGCGGCAACCAACTTACAACCACATCACTGGGTTTCATATTAATTGCTTCACCATAAGCTCTAATGTTTGCTAATAAATTTTCATGGGTTAATACAACGCCCTTTGGATTACCGGTGCTACCTGAAGTATATTGGAGTAGGGCAATATCTTCTTTATCAATTTCTGCTTTTTTATATTCCCCTTTGCTTTTCATTAATGCCTCAACATCCGTTACTTCGGTTAAGGTTGGAACGAAGGGTTGTAATATTTTATTTAAGCGTTTTGCTTCTTTGAAACTAATTAATATTTTAACACCAGCATTATATAAAATGGTTGCTTCTTTGTGTGCATACTCTTCTATTTGATTTAATCGCATTGGTGGATAAATCGGAACGGGAACACATCCCGCTAATATCGCACCGTAAAAAGCATAGAAAAAGTCAGCGCCCGTTGGCAACATAATGGCAACTGTGTCGCCCGACAAAACATTATGTGATATTAATCCTGCAGCGACTTTTAACGCGGACTCATGCAGGGCGCCATACGTAATAATAAATTCGCCTGTCTCTTCTTGTAAATAAATATAAGCGCGTGAACTGTCTTTTTCCGCATATAATGTTAACACGTCCGCCAATGTTTTCGACACGCTCTGATCAACGTGCAATGCGCTTAATTCAATTTTTTTAGATTTTTTATAATTTACTTCACCCGCTTGTGATAATTTCTGCAACACATCCATAATATCCTTTACGGTTTGTGCGCTTGCCAAAAGAGATTCAGGCAGCCTTACATTGAAATGTATTTCAACTCGATGGAAAAGTTCAGCTTTTTCTAAACTGCCAATCCCAAGGTCTTGTTCTAATTGTGCAAATAGCGTTACCGAACGGCTTGCTCGAGTGGCACCAGATTCTTGTAAAAATTGTTGCGTTATGGCCAGCAGCTGTTGTTCCAATTCTGCTTTAGTTTCATCCATGCAAGCTTCTCTCTCAATTTACACTGTCGCTATACGACAGAGCATTACTGGTTTTTGACTTTACAATCATAGCACAATATCGCATTTGCTTGCACATAATCAGACTGTCCTATGATATGAAAATCGGTGTAGCCAGCCCGGATAAAAGTTTATTTTTGGCCGGGAATAATGTTTGAATCCAGCTTCACTGGATGCTTCCCGGCCGACGAGTCGTCCGGGCTACTTCAGATGGTACCAAATAGGTAGCTTAACTGTGTGCAGTTTCTTTCAGTTTGAATTTTACGATATATAATCCAGCCGCCATGGCAACACTAATAACAACAAATGCATATTGATAACTGATAAGATTATTTGATCCCTGTGATTGCCAGCCGATTATCAAACCAATTAAAAGTTGTGCTAATCCGCCCCCTAAAATCGCGGCCATATTAACTAAACCGGATGCGCTACCAAATAATTTTGCGTCAACTAAGTCTCGCACCACACAAAAAGTAAGTGCTTGGATTGACGCCATAAAACCTAATCCAAATAAACTTACCCCAACAATCCACGGAGGAAATTTTGGCGCAAAACAAAACACAATCGATGCAATTAACCCAATGGTAAAACAAATTAACATTGGTTTTTTTCGGCTATTTAATTTTAAAGAAAACCATCCAATCAGCGGGCTGCCAATACCAACCCCCAACCAAAATAAACTACAAAATTTAGCAGCATTCACATTCGTCCATTGATAGGCTGCCATTAAATAAGGCACTCCCCACAAAGCGCCGATTGCGCCAACGGTACTCCAACACAACAGTCCAACCAAGGCGATATAAAATACCTGAATGTTTTTCAATGTGCTTATTAATCGTGCCCATTCGTTTGATTTGATGCTCGGTGAATTATGGTTTTCTTTTGAAGAAATATTATCTTTAATCACTAACCAAAATATTAATGCTAATAAAAAAGTAAGTGTTGCAACCACCAGCATCGTTTGACGCCAACCGTAATGATTGACAGCTATTGCCAGAGGAGCTAGCGCAAACAGAGAACCAATGCATGAACCAAACTGTATCATCCCAGCCATAAGAGAAAAATATTTATAAGGGAACCAATTTGATACTAAAACCAATGCACTTAAAAATGCAGCGGCAGAACCCGCGCCGATTAACAAGCGTCCAATGCCCGCCCATATAAACACATGCGCACTGGCAAATAACAACACCCCCGATGCGCTGATTAATGCAGACAGGCTCATGATTTTCCTTGGGCCCAATCGATCCAATAACAAACCTGCGGGTATTTGCATCAGCGTATAAGAGTAGTAGAAACATGCGCCTAGCAAGCCCAGTTCTGCAGAGCCAATGGAAAAGTCTGCACGCAATTGTTGTGTCATCACACTCGGTGAAACCTGAATAAAATAATCATATAAATAAAAAAATAGCGCTAATATGAATATAAAATATGCATAGCTATAACTTTTTAAAGCACCGCTTACTTTTTCATTCATAAAAGGAATCACTGGATATGTTGCAAGATGTCGTCCAGCTGATCAACGGAATCATAATGAATAATCAGCTTTCCGCGACCTTTCGCGCTCTGCTTAATTGAAACCGGCGTTTTTAATCGCGTGGACAAATTTTCTTGCAGGCGCTGCACATCTGAATTTTCCACTGTTGGTCGAGGCGTACTGCTTTGCTTTTGATTTTGCAGTTTACGAATCATCTCCTCAGTTTCTCTAACCGAGAGTGATCGCGCCACAGTGGCATTCGCCACAGCATTCTGCTGCTCGCAGTCTAGCGTCAATAATGCGCGCGCATGCCCCATGTCCAACAACCCTTGCTCCACCATGGAGCGAACATCTGGATGTAATTTTAATAGGCGTAAAATATTGGTAACGCTGGCTCGTGATTTTCCAACGGCCGTCGCCACTTCTTGATGCGTCATCTTAAATTCTTCAATCAAGCGCATTAAGGCATAGGCTTCGTCCATTACATTTAAATCTTGACGCTGAATATTTTCAATCAACGACATCGCCAATGCCGATTCATCATTAATATTGCGAATAACAACCGGCACTTCTTTTAACTCAACCATTTGTGCCGCACGCCAACGCCGCTCACCAGCAATGATTTCATACCCATCCGCTATCTTGCGCACCACAATCGGCTGAATAATACCCTGCGAGCGAATTGAGTTTGCAAGTTCTTCCAAGCGTTCCGCATTCATTTTGCGTCGTGGCTGATATTTTCCAGGTTGAATCGCATTAATCGGCAGCTTAGTTAACTCTGTTTCTAACGACCTTGGAACTGCAACAGCACTACCACTTAATAGTTCGGCTACTCCCATTTCACTTAAGCCTTTACCGAGTCCGCGTTTTTTCATGCTTTTTCCTCTATGCTATTTCAGCCACTGATTGGTCTGCTTTTACCTCACCTGTGGTTTCGCGCTGCAAAATTTCCCCGGCTAATGCTAAATAAGCAGCAGCACCCTGTGAGTTTTTGTCATAAAACATAACCGGGGTTCCATGACTCGGCGCCTCTGCTAGCCGCACATTGCGTGGGATAACGGTTTGATAAACTTTATCCCCAAAATGATTAATCAGCTGCTCTGAGACTTCAATGGTTAAGCGATTACGGCCGTCATACATTGTGCGTAATAAGCCCTCAATTTTCAGCTCTGCATTTGCAGCCAAACGGATTTTTTCGATGCTGTTTAATAAACTGGTTAAACCTTCCAGCGCATAATATTCACACTGAACCGGAACAATCACACTGTTAGAGGCGACTAAAGCATTTACCGTCAGCATATTCAATGAAGGCGGGCAATCAATCAGAATAATGTCATACTCATCTTGGATTGAGTCAAGCAGGGTGTGTAAATGTTGTTCGCGCCGCTCGTTACTCAACAAGCGTACTTCAGCGATGGTTAAATTGCCATTGGATGCTAACAAGTCAAAATGCTAAGTGGTACTGACAATCGCATCCTTCACTTCAACTTCTTGTAATAACACTTAATTTATTGAGCAGGATAGGCTTTTCTT
>CAXMUH010000019.1:0-11043 GCA_964196565.1 uncultured Legionellaceae bacterium
CATGCGAAGCACGATTCCAACTCGCCTCAAAGCGACTCGCGCAACATTCCCGGCCGCGCAATCTACGATTGCTTGTCCGGGCTACACCTATAACTAAACCGCGCTAGGTATATACCCAGCGCACCCTACAAAAAGCCTGAAATTCACCTGCGCTAAGTATATACTCAGCGCGATTCTCCCCTTAAGTGGCAGGCGCGAATTCACTTCGCGCCGCCATTTATATCAGTTATAGTTCCCACAATTTTAATTGCGGGAACTATAAAACGGGCAGTTTAAAAGAGTTTAAGATGGTTATCTTGATGAGACACTAGAGCTACATTTGCCGCCACTAACATGCAAAGTGACCGTGCTGTCCTTGGTAAGCTTCTGGCTACCACAGTCAATTTTTTCACCGCCGATGATTCCGGTTTTATAACCAAAGCTATAAGTTGCATTTATTGGAACTCCTGAAGTCGAGTATGATTTTCCTAAGCCGCCTTTTGATTTACTACCAACCTTAAAGCCAAGTGCTTTTGCATCCTTAATGCTGCTGTCCGCTCTTACCGAGACTGAAATGGTACCGCCATTGCTGTTGGATTTCGATGCAGCAAGCGATGCACCAAATCCTAATAGTGAGCATGCTGCAACTAGCATCACAATTTCTTTTGATACAGATTTCATTATTTTGCCCCCAAAATTAATTGATCAATCATATGTTCGAATATAGCACAAGCGTAAGCGCTTGTAATCTGAAATAATAACATATTTACAGGGAGTTACATTATCCTAGAATCCGGCGGATTCTAGGATAATATCTTTAGGTATTTTCGGCGCCAATACGGTTTAGTGGTGATGTTACCGTTGCGTGTTGCTTGGAGGTGACTGATTTTCGGGCTAGGCGTAGGAAGAAGAACGCAAGCAATAGCTCCACTGGAAGGGTGATAAATGCAATACGGTAGTCAGCAATTTGAAAATGGGTGGGAATAACATACTTACCATGATTGTAAACATCTAAGATTTTTCCAATCAATGGCTCGGATAATGCGCCACAAATCGCATCTCCGGAATTAATTAATGCAATAACAGTTGCGGCCATATAAATTGGATTAATGTCTTTGCCCACGGCAAAACCTAGCATAAACGCACCGGTTGAAAAACCAAATAAAAAAGTTAACGCAATTAATATTGGAGTTGCTGGAGTGAGATAAATAATACTGCAGATCGAAATCAGCGATAGCACTAATCCCAGCTTCATAAAGCGAAAACGATTACGGAAACGATCCGCCAGATAGCCGAGTAAAGGGCCACCTAAACCGAAACCAATATATACTACTGACACATTTAAAGCCGCGTGTGTGCGACTAATGTGATAGGCCTTAATCATAAACGGTGTTCCCCATAAGCCACCAAAAACTGCTAATGGCGCAAAGGCGAGACCGCTATATAAAGTCAAATACCAAGTGGTTTTACTTTTAAAAATTTTTGTAATATCAGATAGCTTAATGCGTTGTTGAACAGTGGGTATTAGATTTGTTGGTTGCGCAGGTTTATTTTTAACAAAAATTAGAAATAAAGCGCTAATTACTACACCTGCGAAAGCCACCACCATCAGCGCGTGCTGCCAGCCGATCGATTTAATTAATATCGCCAGTGGTGCTTCACCAAACACGGCGCCCAGCATGACACCAACGGTTAAAAGACCGCTGACTAAGGCAAAGCGACTGGGTGGGAAGTAAACCGCTGCGGTTTTCATATAACCCACGGTGGCAAAGGCGGCACCTGCGCCCATTAATATCCTGCCAGCGACTACTCCGGTGTAATTATCGGCTAAGCTAAAAAGCAGTGCCCCCAGCGCGCTGATCAATACTGAGCTGACGATAATGTATTTCATATTAAAGCGATCGATCAGATATCCTGAGAAAAACTGTACAACAAGATAACTGTAAAAAAAGAAAGCGGCCAGATTGCCAAGGCCCGCACCAGTCAATTGAAAGCTGCGCATCAGCTCATCGGTAATCACCGAAGGGAAAACTTGTAGTAAGTATTTGTAGAATAAGAGAAATGAAGCCAGGAAGATAATCAACCACGGTGAAACACGGATTAATTTGGCCTTAATGTTTCGATGTATCATGTGCAGCCCACGCCATTTAAAACAGCCCAGTATTTTAACATAGATGATGCGGTTGTAGTAGCCTGGTCAGCCGACACGAGCCTGCCCTCTGCAAGCGTGAGGGTCGTCCCCCGAGCGAAGTCGAGGATCTGCTGACCGGGGGGCTACGCCAACAAAAGCTAAGCCGCAGGATGATGAAGCTTGGATCCGCTCTTTACCCGTCATGATGACATCCGTGTCGGTTGGCCGGGCTACGTTTATTATGGAGTTAATGGTTCTACGTGAGATTCCAGCCGTTTTCGTCTTCTGAATCCGAACCTGGCCCATCCGATCCTGCGATTGCAAAACGCCGGTTAGCCATTTTTTGCTTCATCCCTTCAAATATGCCCGTGGGCTTACGATCAGGTTGAGGTTTGTTTTCAGTTGCTTTTCTTAAGGCTACTTTAGGTTGTTTAATTTGATTTAAAAGAGCAGCAGACAGGTTGCCCAGTTTTATTAGGGGAGGGCGGCGTGTAGCTGAGGTTGTTTGTGGAATTGTCAGTTGCTTCGAATGAGGTTTTCCAGCTGTATTATTTGTATTTACAGGATTTAAGCTGCCTATTTTAGATTTTCGAATTTGACTGAAAAGACTTGCCCTGCTGCTCTTTGCTTTATCCAACGCAGGGAGTGCTGCTGCTGTTGGTGTAGTAACAACTGGATCGTGAGGTGGTGGCGGTGCTAGTGGAATGCTTTGTTTGGTTTTGTTAATAATAACAGTAACAGGGGCACAACTTGTGCTCGGCGCACTATCAGGACTAACTCCTTTCTGAGTTAAAACCGCCGGGTTAATAGTTGGTAGCGGTGGTGCTAGTGGAATGCCCTGGGTTTCGCCAGTAACAGTAACACCATCAGTACTAACTGCTTCTTGAGTTAAAACCACCGGGTTAATAGTTGGTAGCGGTGCTGGCGGAATATTATCGTTCACCACTGTAGCGGTAGCTGTTATTGGCAGCTCCTCCTTAGATTCGGGGTGCCCCAGCTCATGTTGAAGCGCTGTTACCTCGCCATTGAGTTGGTCAAGCTTAGATTGAGTCGATGTGATTTGTTTAGTATTATGGGCTTGATCTTCATGAATAATTTCAAGTTCTGCTTCTGCCTCGAGGATGCTGTTCTCGTAAAGTTCAATATCATTTTGTTGTTCATCAATGATAGTTTGTTGCTCCGTTATTTTGGACTGGCAATGGCTTAGCTCAGGATTTAATATTATTTCCCAATAGCCCAAATAACTGGTGTGCTCTAGCTCTTCTAATTTATATTCACTTTGCGCTGGTTGTTGTTGCGGCTTGTTAAAAAAATCTAATATTTTTACAAATAAGCGTTTAATAAAATCCTGGATGCCATTGTAACTTGAGTTAAGGTTATCTTTCGCTTGACGCTTGAATTCTCTATCCGTCGCATAGTCTTGGTCCATACCAGAAAAAAGCACTTCCGTCATACTGTTATTGTATTTGGCGCTACCACTTTCTTTGCAGCCTGCTAACAGTTTTACGACAGAAAAAATAACAAAAGGCTTTATTTTGGCGAAGTCTTCTTTGCTGCATCCGTATTTGTCATGAGGAATCTGCTCTATTTTTTCTCGGATCTCTTTATCTGATAAGGTTAAAGAATCAGGTTTCATAAACTGCAAAAGAATATTTTTTATTAGGATATATGCCCAGTAGTGGGGATATGACTCGGTTGGTGATTTTTCAAAAAACCAGGTACTATTTAATCCCAGCTTTCGAGCAATAGCGGGAGCTGTCTGTGGGTTGTTTAAAGCATGTTGCAGTAGCGCTCTTTGTGCTTTATATTTTTTAAGTTTTGTAACAGCTTCAGCTTTAATGCCCTTGGATTTTTGTGCTAATACTTGCAGCTTAACTAGACCCTTTTTCATTGTAGTTTGAGTAGCTTTATTTCTTGTTAACGTTTTTTTGATTGATTCAAGCTTGAAATTAAGCCTCTTTTTCGTGTTTTGTTTTTTGGCTAAATCATTTTCATTCTTAATTTCTTTTTCATCTTTTTCAGGAGCTTGTGATTTGGGCTGATCAACAACAGTTGTTTTGACTTCTGCAACCTCATCGGTATTTTTTTCTTGTTCTGTAACTGAGTCTTGATATATTATATCGACTAAAGCAAGTTTTTTTCTAGGGCCATTATTTAAAAAAGCATTAACAAACGCAGATTGATCATTAATTGTATTAAGTTTTTCAGTTAGAGGTACTCCTAAACTTTTTTTGAGACTTTCTTTGAGCTTATTCCCAACAGCTTCATTTTGTGCTTCTTTTAAGCAATGAAATACGACTACGGCTAATAGAAAGTTTTCCATTGAGTGTTGATGCAGGCGATTAAAAATCCAGTTTGCACATCGTCTTACATACATATCCGTTAGTGTCAGTACAAGTGTGTGGAAATTTGTTGGCATTGCACCCAGTTGGTATTTCTTCTGTGCGTTACTAATGCCTTTATTTTTGTTATGGTATAATAGACTTCGGTTGTGGCCGTCAATCCATTTTGTGTAGTGTTGAGTTGCGTTTGTGAGAGCTTGATGATATTCCATATACTTTCCCTTTTTTAAGATTAGTTGATAATTCCGAATTTATAGTTTCACAATATTATCCCACATATATTAAATTAATCTTAACAATGGAAAATATTACTCAAATGTAACACCTTTGTTACAACATAAATTTTTTAACCCCGTTATTTTAATAATTCATTAATCGGTTATCTAAAAAAGATGCTGTTCTTAAGAATTGCCTATAAAAAAGATATTAAATTTAAAGAAGGGAGGCGCATTACTGCAGTAAAATAATTAAAAAAAATCAGGTCTACTCAAGGAATGAATAAAGACCTGATTTAAAATTTATTTTTTTAGAGAATATTAACTGTGTTTCCATTTAATATTACAACCTACGCTAGCGGTTTGTTCAGCGTTGACTGGCTCACCTTGTAACATCGCATCTAATGTGGCGCACAAATCATAGCCTGTGACCGCAATATTTTTTTTACCTGGGCCTGAATCATCAAAGCGTCCGCGATAAGTGCATTTTAAATCTTTATCGAAAACAAAAAAATCTGGAGTGCATTCGGCGTGATAGGATTTTGCAACTGCTTGTGATTCATCATAAAGATAAGGAAAACTAAACCCTGCTTTTTTTGCCAGCTGTTTCATTTTTTCAGGGCTATCCTCTGGGTGGGTTTCAACATCGTTTGCACTGATTGCAATAAAATGAACGCCGCGGGATTTGTAATCATTGGTTACTTTAACCAGTTGATCTACAATATGCACCACAAAAGGGCAGTGATTACAGATAAACATGACCACCGTGGCTTTGTCAGACTTAAGTTCGTCGAGCGATAAAACATTTCCACTGATTGTATCTGGTAAGCTAAATTTAGGGGCTATTGTGCCAAGTGGTAACATCGAAGATGCGGTTAATGCCATAAAGGTACTCCTTAAGGTAATAATTAAAATGTTATTTTATTAAAGCCAATGATTGTTTAGCAAGCTTAGTGATGCCTTGCCAGTCTTTGGTTTCAACGAGGTTCGCCGGAACCAGCCATGAGCCACCGACGGAGATGACGTTATTTAATGCGTGATATTCCGCTAGATTCTGGAGATTGATGCCGCCAGTCGGGCAGAACTTTACATCAGAAAACACGGCCCCATAAGCCTTAAGCGCACCAAGCCCGCCAACCACGCTTGCTGGGAACAGCTTCATTACATCGATACCATGCTCAAGTACGCGCAAAATCTCGCTGGGAGTAGCTATGCCGGGCATAATGGGGAGCTTTGCCGCTTGGGCTGCCTCTATGATGTGATCGTTAGCACCCGGGCTTACAAGAAACTTGGCGCCTGCCTGCTGGCATTGTTCAATTTGAAGGCTGCTGATAACGGTACCAGCGCCGACAATGGCATCAGGAAATTTATGCGCAATTTTTTCTATACTCTGAAGGGCAGCTTCGGTGCGCAACACAATCTCTAGAGTATTAATCCCGCCCGCAATCAAACTGTCTGCAATATTAACAGCATATTTGCAATCGGCTAGGGTGATTACCGCAATAATGGGTGATGAGGAAAGTAAGTTTCGCATTAGATAATTGTAACATAATTTTGTGTTAAGTTTTATTGGTTTAAGATGAGAAAAAACTATCATTATTTCAGGTTAGTACAAAAGCTATTGCAATCAGTGTCTCATTTACTTTATAGTTTTTTCAGCAATTACCGCACACTCACGTTAGCGGGAATTGCTTCCTGGTTTGACGTGGCGCGAGGTGAACTTGCGCTTGATTCTTAAGTACTAAGCGCAGCATATCGTACCTTATTGATGTCTGCTATATTTTGTCTGTTAGGATCAAAAAAACACGCTTGGGTACAATCATATGAGGCTGGAGAGAAAGTATATGTTACTCGAAGATAAAGTGATTTTAGTTACAGGTTCAACGACAGGTATTGGTGCCGCGATAGCAAAATTATGTGCTGAAGAAGGCGCAAAGGTGATGTTGCATGGTCGTGATGAAGCGCGTGCCAAAGCAATGGTTGAGTGTATTGGTTCTGATCGTGCAAGCTATGTGTTATCTGATTTATCCAATCCGCATCAATGCCATAAAATTATCGATCAAACAGTAAAGCACTTTGGGCGTATTGACTCGCTTATTAATAATGCCGGCAGTTCACCGCGCAATAATATTGAATCATTAACAGAAGAAGACTTTGATTGGATTATTCGATTAAATTTACGTGCGCCGTTATTTTTATCTAAATGTGCTGTTAGCCATTTTCGCGAACAAAAAAGTGGTGGTACCATTGTGAATATCGGTTCGATTAATGCTTACTGTGGTCAAACGGATCATTTAAGTTATGCGATTAGTAAGGGTGGCTTAATGACCATGACTCGCAACTTAGGAAATACATTAGGTGTGGATAATATTCGGGTCAATCAAATAAACGTCGGGTGGACATTAACACCCAATGAGAGCAAAATTAAACAAAAGGATGGTTTTCCAGCTGAGTGGGAAGATAAAATTCCACAAACGTATGCACCTTCTGGTAAATTAGTGAGACCCGAAGACGTTGCGCGTCATGTGGTTTTTTGGGCATCCAGCGCATCAGCACCAGCGAATGGCTCGGTGTATGAGTTAGAACAATATCCAGTGATCGGGCGCAATCTCATTAAGGAAATTCCATTAGATGTATTTTTTGAAGATAAAGATAAATAGAGAGAAGCCAAATGAAAATCACAGACGCTAAAGTCATCGTTACTTGCCCTGGAAGAAACTTTATCACGATTGTTGTGTACACAGATGAAGGTGTTCACGGAGTGGGTGATGCAACTTTAAATGGTCGCGAGTTAGCGGTCGCATCTTATCTTACCGATCATTTGATTCCCTGTTTGATTGGTCGCGATCCAGCTGATATCGAAGATATTTGGCAATACTTTTATAAAGGCGCTTATTGGCGCCGGGGTCCGGTGACCATGTCTGCAATTGCGGCCATCGATATGGCGCTTTGGGATATTAAAGGTAAGGTGCTTAACACGCCGGTTTATAATTTATTGGGTGGCCGGTCTCGAAATGGGATTATGGTGTACGGCCATGCAAATGGCACCGATATCGATAATGCGGTGGAAGAAGTTGGCAAATATATCGATCAAGGATATTTGGCGGTGCGCGCGCAAACGGGTATTCCGGGTTTAAAGGGCACATACGGTGTTTCAAAAGATAAAATGTTTTATGAACCCGCAGAAAAAGGTTTGCCGGTTGAGAATGAATGGTCAACGCCGAAATATTTAAATTATATTCCTAAGCTGTTTGCAAAGTTGCGTGACACCTATGGCGATGACCCACATTTCTTGCATGATTGCCATCACCGTTTAACACCGATAGAAGCGGCTCGCCTTGGTAAAGAACTTGAGCCTCATCATTTGTTTTGGTTAGAAGATACGATTCCGGCGGAATTGCAAGAAGGTTTTCGTATTATTCGCGAACACACCACGACACCACTTGCGGTGGGCGAAGTTTTTAATAGCATTTATGATTGCACTACTTTAATTACTGAGCAGTTAATTGATTATATTCGTATGTCGATTGTGCATGGCGGTGGTCTAACACCGATGAAAAAAGTCGCAGCCCTTGCTGAGATTTATCACATTAACACAGGTTGTCATGGTCCAACCGATGTATCACCGATTACCATGGCGGCGTCATTGCATTTTGAAACCGCTATTAATAATTTTGGCATTCAGGAATACATGCGCCACACTCCTGAAACCGATGAAGTTTTCCCACATTCTTATTATTTTGAAAATGGTTATTTGAATGTGACGGATGCGCCTGGCTTAGGAGTGGATATTGATCTTAAGTTAGCTGAAAAATATGCTTACGAACCGGCTTATTTACCGGTAAACCGTAAGCTCGACGGCACGATGTTTAATTGGTAATTTCAGGAGAAAGCTTTGAAAAATAAATTATTAATCTTGGCGAGCAGTGCTTTTCTCGCAACATTTGTAACCGGTGCTTTGGCAGCAGAGATAAAAAAACCGGTTAAAAAACCTGAAGCCAAAACTGAAAAAAGCGTATTAACGGATCCCAATAAAGTGGTTTTGGTGTCAAAAAAGTCGCGGACTTTTAGTATTAATTTAAGATCAAACCCAACGACCGGCTATTCATGGGTGTTGGTTGATAATTATGATCAGGAGCTGATTAAGCCAGTTTCACATAAATTTCATGCACCTGATTCCAAACTGATTGGTGCGCCCGGCTATGAAACCTTTACTTTTAAAATAGACAATGATGGTTTTAGGGTTCCGCAAAAAACGCAAATAACGTTTCAATATGTTCGCCCCTGGGTGGTGATGGGTAATTCTCAGAAAATGAAGTTTACCATTATTACTCGCGAGAGCGCATTGCCGCAGCCAAAGACCGATAAAAAGTAGTGTTACTTGATATTCAGACCGGCTCTGGCAAACCATGCAATATTGCATGATTTGCCAGAGCCGGTCTGAACGAGTTCTTGAAGGGTTAACCGCCGAAAGTTACTGTAAAATGCTTTGTGCCATCAGTCGTTTGACAGTTTTTCTGTGTAGCGCAACCAGTGGGTAGAATAGGACATGGACTTCCTGGGTTTGTCTTACATTGAGTGCAACCAAAAGGGTATACTCCAGGTGCTACATTTGCACCACTGTTGGCAAATTGCGACGCAGCAGTCATGGGTGTACCTCCTGTAATCTTAACTGTGCTGCTAAATCCATTTACTAAACTAATATCATAAGTAGTGTTGCTGGGGCTAAAGTTAATTTCGGCTTGTGAGTTTTTGCATCCACTCCCGTTTTGAAAGGTTAAATTAACTTCATTGCATTTATAAAGTTTTAGTGTCTTATTACTGGCAGGACAGCCAGCGGGTCCACAGTTTTTTCCGAGACTATTTTGAATTTCTGTTTGACAGATTTGGGATGTGGCGATTGGATATGTGAGTGTTGCAGTGCCGTTAACTGTTACAGAGCGTACCGCCGGTGGTTTATCAGCAAATATAGCTGCAGAGAAAAGCATAGCTGCAGAGAAAAGCATAGCTGCAGCTGCAGTGGATAAAGATATCTTTGTGAGAAAATTCATAAATCTCTCCTATAAATCAATAGATTAAAAATATATGAACATTTTTCATGTGACTGATGAGCCACATCAAAAATATAGTACAATATTAATTATTGTACAAATACCGTAAGCGGGCTGAGTCACAGCTAACTTATTGATTTTAAATTTGCCTGTGGGTATAAGGAGCATATGGTTTATGCTGCTTGCTGACCTAGGGCTTCATCTAAATAGATATTCTAATGATTTGCCAGAGCCGGCCTGAACGAGTCAAAAAGGTAAAGTGATTTTATTGTCTCAGGTGACGACGTTAATCAGTAGGGTTGGAGTTAGATGAAGGCGCAGTGACTTTATCTTGCTTTCTCAAAATATTTTGCTTTAGTTCTTTATAGTAGGATTTATTTTCAGTGCCCATCAATTGATCCCAAAAAACAAACCACAATCCATAATTCGAATTTGGCCGGGTGTGATGCATTTCATGATGCGTGGGTGTGCTTAATATTCTATATAAACCTATTTTTTCTCGCTTTAAAGTCGAGCCTTCATGACCGTTGTGGCCGTAAATAATGCGAATGATCAGCAGCCAAGTGAACACGACAAACAGTCCATATTGAATCGGTAAAATTGCAGGAATGGTAAGTACAAAGACAGCTTGTATTGCCGCTTCAATTGGGGAGAAAGCAAACCCTGAAGCAGCGGTGGGGTGTTGACTGCGGTGATGCGATTTATGAACGTAACGAAAAATTAAGCGATGATGCATGATGCGATGAGCCCAATAAAAATAAGCGTCATGCAGCAGAAATATTAACGGGATTGTGAAAATAAAGTAGAGCCATCCATGTTGGTTTATATGTGTATAAAGCAAAGAATGGTGATGTTTGTAATAAACAAAATACCACAGCGGTGTTAGCACAGAAAAAACAGCAATGCTGGAAATCGTATTTACCGTGTCCATTGTGATTTTTTTTAAGGATCGTTTTTGAGTGGATATCCGAGATAGCTTTTTGGCCTTATTTGGCTTCACCCACCTTAAAATATACGCTAAGAAAATAACCCCAAATATAACCGCAAACGTATGTTCAAATGATGAGCAAAAGTGTTTTGCTTGATCATGCCAATTGATTGATTGAAGCAACTTATCGCCCTTTAGGTTATATCAGCATATCTGAAAAGAATAAAAGTATACAATATGGTTTAAATCAGATCAATAAATCCTTAAGAAAATATTTTATAACTCCAAGGAGACTATAATAAAAATAATCTTGTATAATCAGATAGTTGAAACCTTAAGAGCGACGCCTTGGAGGAAACTAAAAACAGTGCAATATTCTTCCAAAGTAGTTTCCTCC
>CAXMUH010000020.1:0-3900 GCA_964196565.1 uncultured Legionellaceae bacterium
GGGTTAAAGATATAAGCGATGGTGGCGGCGATAAAAGCGAGTGCTGTGGGGTTCCAAACACAATTCATTATCCATTCAAGCCATGTTGCTAAAAAGCCATATTTAGGCCCAAAGGCTTCACTGACCCAGGCATAAATGCCACCCGTTTCCGGCCAGGTTGTCGCTAATTCAGCGGCCACCAGAGCCGTTGGGATCAGAAAAGCGATACCCGCTACCACATAAAAGAAAATGGCGCCAAGGCCATAATTTGCAGTGAGTGGGAGGTTGCGAAGGCTGATAATTGCGGCCACAGCGATCATGGCTAAGCTGAAACTTCCGAGAACTTTCTTTACCGGCTTATAGTGATGCTCTATCTTCATACCTTCATCCTTAAAGATATTCTTCTGCTACCCTGTGCGTGGGCAGTTATAAGATAACTTTGTTAGTATATCACTATTATACAATAAGTTGCAGGTAAAATTTTATAAGGAGGTTATTTCTTATCGTCGTGGTCGATTACCCGACCCTTGTGATCATCGTCCTTATTGTCAGGGTGTCCACGACCATGCATCATAATCCGTGTTCGAATATAGCCTACAAGAAACAAAACAAAGCCGACAACCGCGATGATGATAAATAGGTAAGAAAAGAAAATAATCGCGAGAACCAGTAGGGCTAGGAATATCAGCATGCCGACGATGGGCATAATGGTTGCTGCGATTCGATTTAATATATTGCTCATAATTGGTCCAGTTTTTTACAAATTATAGCATGTATCACTAATAGTGGAAACATGCGATGGGATGCGGCCCGCGTCAGGTAAAAACAATGGTTTTATTGCCATGAATAATCACCCGATCCTCAAGGTGGGCCTTTAGGGCTCGTGCCAGCACCATGCGTTCTACATCTTTTCCCATACGAATATATGTTTTTAGATCTTGTCGATGACTGATGCGAATCACGTCTTGCTCGATAATGGGGCCTTCATCTAATTCATCGGTAACATAGTGTGAGGTTGCGCCAATTAATTTAACGCCGCGGTGATAGGCTTGGGTGTAGGGTTTTGCACCAACAAAAGAAGGTAAGAAGCTATGATGAATATTAATAATTCGTCCACTATAAGTTTTGCATAAATTATCCGGTAAAATCTGCATGTAGCGCGCCAATACGATCGTATCGACATTATTATCCTTAATCACATTTTGGATTTTGGTAAAGTGCGGTTCTTTGTTATTTTTATCAACCGGAATATGAAAAAAAGGCAGCTTATACCACTCGGTCCGCTCCTTCAAAGTGGTGTGATTAGAGATGACTCCAACCACGTTAGCGTTGATGTCACAGCTTTGCCAACGATACAAAAGCTCTTCTAAACAGTGTGATTCTAAGGATGCCATAATTAATATATTTTGTTTATCATTTGCAGCACGAATACGATAACTCATTTTGTATTGATCAGCCAATGGGTGGAATTGATTTTTAAAGTCATCGAGCGAAACTTCTAGAGTATCTGCATCAATCTCATAACGCATAAAAAACCAGTTATTTTCAAGGTCACTGTGATGATCTGCCTCTAAAATTAAGCCACTGCGATCTGCGATAAAGCTACTGACTGCCGCCACAATGCCGGTTCGGTCTGGACAAGAAACAATCAAATTATATTTATTAGTCATATAGTATATTCGCCTATTTTACTTATGAATAGTGATTTAATGCCAATAATAGCAGCAGTACGGTTACCAGTAAAATCCCTAGGAAAAAACTAATAAAATGTGGCTTTTTGGCACTTGGCAACTCTTCTCGAAAAACAGTGTATAAAACAGATCCGGATAAAAAGGCTATCATTAAGCTTGCAAAAAGCACGTTAATGGGATTAGTGACTGCAGTGATAAACCAACCCAGAAGTAACGCAAATAATAATATAAATCGGCCGCTTCTATTAAAGTATTCTTTAAAATGGTAATCAAAATTTCGATCCATCAGGATAAAATGGATCCCCATTGAAAATGAAAATATAATAGCAAACCATATTCCAGTTTGTACTCGTAATGGCATGGTGTAGGTGATCAGTAAATTATAAAGAAAATACATAAATAGATGCAGATAATAAATGGCGCGACTATTTTTTCCTATTCTTGCCATCTGTCGATCTGCAATGACTTCAAGCGCATAATAAATAACAAAACCAAAAAGGGCTACAATAAAAATACCAAGATCAAGCAGCGGAGTTAATACCTTAGTATCCTTCAACATTTCGCCAATCGCTACATTGCCTTCAACAAGCTCAGGCAACATATGTAAAAAAACATAAGCGATAGCGACACCGCCGGCAAATGAAGAAATTTTTCTGGGTGAGATAAAGGTGATTTTTGAAACCAGTGGCGACAGATAATGGCAGACCATTAGAAATAGGGTTATCCATAAGGCGGTAAGTATATTGCCAATAGAAATAAGATCCATGTAGCCTTCCTTGCTTGAAACATCCTGACTATTATATATTCATATTCGACTAAGCGCTAGATGAAACTTGTTTTTCTCTAAATCTTGTGTTCCAATTCAAACATCGCTAGGGGTGTCATTATTGAATGACCGAGAGAATGTTGAAACATTCAACCCTTTGAACCTGATCGGGCTGATGCCTGCGGAGGAAAGTGAATGTCTATTCTCAAAACCTTTTGGCTCCCGATCACTATGCAATCAGGAGCTATCCATGAAAATCAGTACTGAGTATCGCCAACCTTTGACAGGCTCTAAGAAAACCTATGTGAACGGTGAATTATTCCCATTAATCCGTGTGCCGCTGCGAGAAATTACTCTAGCCAATAATCGAACTTTTTCGGTGTATGATACCTCAGGCTGCTTTACAGAACCTGATTCATTGATTGATATTGCGAAAGGCATCGAGCCGATTCGTAGCGACTGGGTGAAAAATCGCCAGGATACAGAGTCTTACAAGGGTCGCAACATTCGCGCAATCGATGACAGCTATTCCGATAAGGCCAAGACGGAGCAAGTGCTAGGCATATTACTACAGCGTCAGCCGCGACATGCGATAGGAGGCAAAAGTGTTACTCAGCTGCATTATGCAAAAGCCGGGATAATCACCGCTGAAATGGAATATATTGCCATCCGTGAAAATCAACGCGTTGAAAAATGGCAGGCGGTTATCAAAAATGATGAGCGTGATAAGCGTTTACGCGGCCAACCTTTTGGTGCCGTGATTCCTGAAATTATTACCCCTGAATTTGTGCGCTCTGAGGTTGCCAGTGGGCGCGCCATCATTCCTGCAAATATTAATCATCCAGAAATCGAACCCATGATTATTGGGCGAAATTTTTTAACTAAGGTTAATGCTAATATCGGTAATTCGGCGCTGTCTTCTTCAATTTCTGAAGAAGTCGAAAAGCTTTTATGGGCCACACGTTGGGGCGCTGATACGGTGATGGATTTATCGACGGGGAAAAATATTCACACCACGCGCGACTTTATTATTCGTAATTCCCCCGTACCGATTGGCACTGTACCGATTTATCAAGCTTTAGAGAAAGTTGATGGTGTGGTTGAAGATTTAAGCTGGGAAGTCTATCGTGATACGTTAATCGAGCAAGCCGAGCAGGGCGTTGATTATTTTACGATACACGCCGGGGTTTTGTTGCGTTATATACAATTAACCGCGAGTCGTATGACCGGCATTGTTTCGCGCGGTGGATCCATTATGGCGAAATGGTGTGTTTCTCATCATGAGGAAAGCTTCCTCTACACTCACTTTGAGGAAATATGCGAAATCTGCAAAAAATATGACGTGGCTCTTTCGCTGGGTGATGGCATGCGCCCCGGCGCGATTGCTGATGCCAATGATGAAGCACAGCTCGGCGAACTTGAAACGCTGGGTCAGCAGACGTTAATTGCCTGGAAGCATGATGT
>CAXMUH010000021.1:0-4867 GCA_964196565.1 uncultured Legionellaceae bacterium
CGCAGCAAAGCCGCGTAAGAACGGCGTAGCTCATGGGTTAATAAAACTGAAGTTCTTATCGGCCTTTGAACTAAATATTACAAATCAAAACCTAATGCTCACATGCGCTGGGTATATCCCCAGGAACCTGACTCAATCAAACAGTTTGTGTAAATTTGCAGTCTCACTGCAAATTTACACAAGAAAACCTTCGTATTGGCACAAAACGTGTGTATATTTGCAGTCAGATTTTAGACGCTTGACAAAGATGGTGCTAAATAGCACACTCTAATCCTGTAAAGCACATTCACACATTATTAAAATAAGCTTAATAAAATGGACACAAGCAACAACTGGTATTTAGTTCACACAAAAGCCAGACAAGAAGCTACTGCATTAACGCATCTTCAGCGCCAAAATTACACAGCCTACCTTCCGATGATGCATAGCAATAAGCGGGTACGCAGCGCGTATCAGCAAGTTATCGAACCGATGTTTGCGCGTTATCTTTTTATCAGCCTCAGTGAATCGCAAGATGATTGGGGACCGATTCGTTCCACCCGCGGAGTAAGTGGTTTGGTTAGATTTGGTGGAGTCGCAGCCACAGTGCCTGCAGCGTTAGTTGAACTGATCAAGCAAAGAGAAATGTTGTGGGAAACCAAACCTCCTGCTGAGATCGAGTTTGCGCTTGGAGATAGCGTGCGGATTGTCGATGGCGTAATGCAAGGGTATGAGGGCGTGGTTGCTGAAAAAAATAGCACAAAACGAGTGACACTGTTGTTAGAGATTGTCGGCAAAGCGGCGCGAGTTGATATTTCAACCGACGCCATTGTCAACTTGCAATAGCCATATCAATTGGTATAGAGTTCATGCTATGAACTCTGATGAAAAAGATATGGAAATTACTTTGCCTCTATTGCAAACAATAGATGAGCAGCATGATATTTCACAGCGTAAGCTGGCTCAGCATTTAGGCGTCGCACTCGGATTAACCAACAGCTTTGTTAAGCATTGCATAAAGAAAGGTTTGATTAAGGTTGAGCAAATTCCTGCCAACCGCTATCTTTATTATTTAACGCCACAAGGCTTTGCGGAAAAAAGCCGCCTTGCAGCAAAATACCTATCTAATTCATTTAATTTTTATCGAGATGCAAGCAGTTCTTGCCGACGTTGTTATCAGCATTGTGAAGCCGAGGGGTGGAATCAAGTTTATTTGTATGGAGCTGCCGAGTTGACAGAGATTGCGATAATACAGGCATTGCGTGAAAATATTGAGATTTTGGGAATTTGTGCCCCAGAGTTTAAAGGTGAACGGTTTCTTGCAAAAAAGGTGCACAAAGAACTTGCACAGATTCCAAAACAATCTGTGATTATTGTTACTCAACTTGGAGCAGTAGAAACGTCTCAACCGGCGTTATTGACACTTACGTCAGCGGAGCGAATTTTAGTACCTGATATTTTGCGATAATCTGCAAATATTCATAATTTAGGATAATAGCAAAACCATGGCAAGTCCAATTATTTTATACGTTGTGAATAACGCCAAATTTTTAATATCACATCGTTTAAATTTATTAATCGGCGCGCGTAAACAAGGCTATCAAGTGCATGTGGCCTGCCCGCTTGTGGACGCGGTTAAAATTATAAAAGACCATGGTTGTGTTCATCACCCTTGGCAAGTTTCAAGATCCGGCACCAATCCCTTTACTGAAATACTAGCGATAAGAAGCTTATACAAGATTTATAAAAAACTGAAACCCGACTTGGTGCATCACGTGACCATTAAGCCGGTTATCTATGGTGGGGTTGCCGCACGATTAGCTAAGGTGCCTGCAACCATTAACGCAGTTTCAGGTTTGGGTAGTACTTATATTTCAGATTCGCTCAAGGTAAAACTAATCCGCAAAATCGCCAATAGTGGGTATGCAATTTCGGGCAGGCATCCGAATAGCAAATTTATATTTCAAAATAAAGATGACCAACGATTATTTGTTAAAAGTGGCGTAGCAAAACAAAAACAGTCGCAAATTATTTTGGGATCTGGCGTGTGTATGAAGCAGTATCAGCCGCTCGCAATGCCACTTGATGAAAAAATAACCGTTGTTTTAGCATCTAGAATGTTAATCGATAAAGGCATATTAGAATTTGTGGAAGCAGCAAGGTTATTAGCAACAAAAGAAAAGTTGAGGTTGGTATTAGTTGGTGATGTGGATCCTGGAAATCCTGCTTCACTGCAAAAGAAACAAATCCAAGCGTGGGCTGATGAGGGAATCATCGAATGGTGGGGTTTTAGAGACGATATGCAAAACGTCTTTGCAGCAAGCCACATTGTGTGTTTGCCTTCTTATCGTGAAGGCTCTCCTCGAGTGTTAATTGAAGCCGCCGCATCAGCGCGCCCAATTATTACGACGGACACTTCAGGATGCAGGGATTTAGTTAAGCATAATGTGAATGGATTGTTAGTGCCAATAAAAGATGCGAAGTCCTTAGCAAACGCAATTGATCAATTGGCATCAATGCCACAATCATTGCAAGAAATGGGAATGCAAAGTCGAAAATTAGTTGAGCATAATTACGCAGAAGAAATCGTGCTTAGCCAGACGTTTGACACCTATAAGTCATTGTCGTTGATCGCTTAAGTTTAGCCTGTAAGGAGTTGTTATGAGTAAAAATAAATTTAAACGCACGATTGCCGTTATTGGCCTTGGCTATGTTGGCCTTCCGGTAGCGGTTGAGTTTTCAAAAAAATATCCGACTATTGCCTTTGATAAAAACTCAGAACGCATTGTGGAATTAAAAAAAGGAATTGATCGAACCGGTGAGATAGATAAACAAGCGCTTGAAGAAATCGAGATAAAATTTAGCGATAACCCAGGTGACTTAGCCGGCGCTGATTTTTATATCATTGCGGTGCCTACACCCATTAATGCAGCAAAGCATCCGGACTTAACCATATTATTAGAAGCTTCAAAATGTGTGGGCGCTTATTTAAAGCCTGGCGATGTCGTTGTTTATGAGTCAACGGTTTATCCAGGCGTAACAGAAGAGGAATGTTTGCCGATCTTGGAATCAGTCTCCGGTCTAAAAGGAGGCGAAGATTTTAAAGTGGGTTATTCTCCTGAGCGCATTAACCCAGGTGATGTTGAGCATACCTTTACAAAAATCACTAAGGTAGTTTCAGGTCAAGACGCTGAGTCATTAGAGATTATCGCCCATGTATATGGCAGTGTGGTCGAAGCAGGAATTTATCAAGCGCCCACTATAAAAACGGCAGAAGCCGCTAAGGTTATTGAGAATACTCAGCGCGATGTTAATATTGCATTGATGAATGAATTAGCCGTAATTTTTGATCGCATGCAAATTGATACCCACGAGGTATTAAATGCAGCAGCGACTAAATGGAACTTCTTGCATTTTAAACCGGGTCTCGTGGGCGGACATTGCATCGGCGTAGATCCATATTATTTAACTTATAAAGCAGAGCAGCATGGTTACAAGCCTGAAGTTATCCTTTCTGGGCGTCGAATTAATGATGAGATGGGAAAATTTATTGCGCAACAAACCATTAAAAAAATGATTCGCGCGGGATATACAATTAAGAATGCCAGAGTGGGAATTTTAGGAATGACGTTTAAGGATAATTGTGCTGACCTTCGTAATTCTAAGGTAATCGATATTATTCAAGAATTGGAGGATTATGGGGTGGAGTGTTTGGTGCATGACCCAGTCTGTGATCGCAAAACCGCTAAGAAGCTTTATGATGTTGATCTTAGATCATGGGAAGAAATTGACAATGTTGATACCATTATCATGGCAGTAGCGCATGATCAATTTAAAAAATATGCGATTAAAGAATATCATGATAAATTAAGGCATAATTCTATTATGATTGATGTTAAAAATGTATTAAATCAGCATGAGTGTAAGGAAGCAGGTATCGACCTGTGGCGACTTTAATTACTTGCCTTATGGATAGAGGCCGCCATTTGCGAGAAATTTCCCGCATAAAACGAGATTATATAAGAGGTTAAAAATGAAAATATTAGTAACAGGAGCTGCAGGGTTTATAGGATTCCACCTTGCTAAAAAATTATGTGAGCGCGGCGATGAGGTGGTAGGCATTGATAATCTTAATGACTATTATGATCCTACCCTTAAAATGGCTCGTCTTTTGCAACTGAAGAAATTGCCTAATTTTCAATTTATAAAAATGGACATTACAGATCGCGAGGCGATGGCGCAATTATTTTCGCAGCATAATTTTAATCGCGTGGCGCATTTAGCCGCTCAAGCGGGTGTTCGTTATTCTATCACTGATCCTGCAGCGTACATTGATACAAATCTCGTTGGCTTTGGTAATATCTTAGAGGGCTGTCGCCAAGCCAAAATTGAACATTTGGTGTTTGCATCATCCAGTTCAGTTTATGGCGCTAATGAAACCTATCCTTTCAGTGAAAATCATACAGTCGATCATCCGCTTGCATTATATGGTGCAACAAAAAAAGCGAATGAAATTATGGCGCACAGTTATGCGCATCTCTTTAAATTGTCATGCACGGGTTTGAGATTTTTTACAGTGTATGGTCCTTGGGGGCGACCAGACATGGCTTTGTTTAAATTTACCAAAGCGATGCTGGAAGGTGATCCAATTGATGTTTATAACTTTGGTGATATGGCGCGTGATTTTACCTACGTTGACGATATTGTTGAAGGGATTATCCGCAGCATCGATAATCCGGCGCAAGGTAAAAAAGATTGGAAAGCCGATAACCCAGAGCTCGGCGTAAGTTATGCGCCCTATCGAATTTATAATATTGGAAATGGTAACCCAGTTAAGTTAATAGATTTTATTGAAACTTTAGAAAAAAAATTAAATATAAAAGCCGAG
>CAXMUH010000022.1:0-3289 GCA_964196565.1 uncultured Legionellaceae bacterium
TCTGAAAATTTGGCATCGTTGATCGGCTTGATGTATTCATGATTAAACTGATGTGCCTTTGCGACTCCTTCATAACGCACATTATCATGTGCCGTGCGATAACCCAAGCGCTCATATCGATCAACCATATCGATCACACCATCAAGGCCCGCATTGCGATCAGCTATATATTGTAAACGAGCTTGCGTAAGCTCAATGCCATAACCCATTCCCCGGAATTGCGGCGCTACGATATACAAACCACAAAATGCGTAAGCGTCATCATAACAGACAGCTGAACCACAGCAGATGATTTCATCACCTAATTTTCCGATCCAAAAACCATTCGGATCAGCTTGGTAAAAACATTCCCCATCATGAAAACCTGTATTCCAACCTTCTGCATTAGCCCATTCAATAATAACAGGCATTTGACTCTGGTTAATTTGTTTTATCTGATATTGGGTTTTTATCATAAGAGATTTCCAAATGCATCCCTGCCGCAGCTTTCGAACGCGGTCTCAAACTAAAAAAGTAAATGTTGACTACTACTTCAAACAAACCGTACAGAACTGCCCTAGTGCATTGCTATCGATAACAATTGCACCGTCACTCCACGAACCCGTTTGCAACTGAATCGATGGATCGCCGGAGCTAACCACATAGGTCAGTTGATTCAAGGCCATATTGTAAATTGGTTTAGATAATATCAACACATTTGTTCTAACTCCATCTTGGCCTTCACCTTCAAAATTAGCAGATACTAAACCTGCTCTTGGAGGATTCGTCGCAAAACTATCACTGCCTTTAAGCCATATTTGATTAAAGTAAGTCATCCGTAGCATACCGGTTTTTCTAAAAGGGTGATCCATGAAATAAATGACATAGGGTTCTACACCCGATAATGTCAAAATAAATTGTTTTTCGTTCGACGGATCTTTGGTGATCGTCACTTTTTTTGCTATTTGAATAAATAAGAAAGTCGTGTTTTTAGGAGTCACTTGCGTTTTAGCGGTGGCAACACCTGTTGTGGTTGGCGGTGTACTTGTTGTAGCTGGCATTGTATTTGTTGTGGTTGGCGGTGTACTTATATCGGCATAACTATTCAATGCCAGAAAAGCCATTGCATAAGCCCCTAGCCCCCAAATGATGGCCCGCTTCATATCACCACCCTCCTAACTTAATGTTTATTGAAACAAAAAACCAGATAGAGTTCATCCTTGATAGCTATCACTCTGTAAATATAGCAGAGATTAAATATTAGCTTTGGCTTTGATGAACAGTGACGCGAGATCACTATGATGGTCACAAATCACATCGGCACCTGCCGTTTTCAGCTCATGGTGTGAACCATAGCCGTAAGTAACACCCACTGAAAAAAGGTTATTATGTTTAGCTCCAATTATGTCATGCAAGCGATCGCCTATCATTACCGTCTCATTTTTATCTAGATTGTGCTGCTTTAAAATATAAGCCAGAAGATCTTTTTTATAGTCACGGGTGCCATCCAATTCTGAACCATGAACAGCAGTGAAAAAACGCAGCAAGTCAAAATGCTCGAGGATTTTGCCAGCATAGGTCCAGGGCTTTGAGGTAGCCAAATACAGCTGAAATCCAGCAGCCTTCAGCTCTCCCAAGGTCTTGTCAATGTCCTTGTAGGGCATATTCTCTATCATACAAATCCCAACATAACGATCTCGATAATGGCCTATGGCCTTCTCGATAGCGATAGAGTCTTCAGTCTTTAAAAGCTTGGCAAACGCATCCGTCAAAGGTGGCCCAATACACCACTCCAAATCATCCATCGAGGGTGGCTTTACGCTCATTTGGGTCAATGCATACTGAATGGATTTGGTGATGCCCTCTTTGGGATCAGTTAAAGTCCCATCAAGATCGATAAGCAAGTTCTTGATTTTATTCATAATAGTGACGCTCGCAGTGTTAATGATGCATGCATTATATCATAGGAATCATAAAAAATTGGAATCATCAAAAATTGACGTATACTTGGCGCTTGTGTAGCATGGGCGTGAAATGATTAAAGGGTTATTAGTTTGATTATAAAACTTATTGCAGCAGCGCTTATTTTTGCAGCCGGGCTTATCGGGGGATTATTACCACTGCTATCAAAAGACAGTAAGGCTTCCTATCGCCTGTTTTATTATGGCGAGTACTTTGCGCGCGGCATATTTGTTTCAGCCGGAATTGTTCACCTGCTAGCAGATTCACAATCCATTTTTGTGAGAACTCACCCTCATTTTGATTACCCAATTATCTTTGCCATCACCGTTGCCACAATATTTTTTATAAGCTTAATTGAAACAAGCACCAATAAAATTGCCCAGTACCGTTCGTTTTCTCAAAGTTGGATGCCATATCTATTAATGATACTTTTATCCATTCATTCTATAATTGCAGGTGCAGCACTTGGTATTAGCACAAGCCTCAGCCAGGTTGCTATTATTTTCATCGCTATCATCTCACATAAAACGGCAGCTTCGTTTGCGCTCGGCATCAATATGCGCGCTCATAAAGTTGAAAGAAAAATGATGATTACGCTGATCATCATATTTTCATTAATGACACCTTTTGGCGTTATTGCCAGCTCCATTGTCGATGCTTTTATTAGTAGCGATGGCGCGAGTTTAGCGCAAGCCATATTCGGTGCCATTGCCGCTGGGACATTTATTTATATTGGTGCTTTTAACAGAGAGCGCTTAGAATTAAACGAAGATAAAAGAGCGAGAATTATTCCTACTTTATATTTTGGCCTTGGCATAGCGTTGATGATTGTGGTTGCAATATGGCTCTGACAAAATAGGCGCAAGCCGCAAAAATAATGATCGCGGCAATCATATCGATAAAATAATGCCAGCCCAACATCACTGTCGAAGCAATACCAATTAAATTGATTATTAGCACAGGTACAAATAACCACATTTTTTTTCGCACCACATAAATACACATCAAACCATAAATCACGTGATCTGACGGAAACGCAATTATCCCACCCAGATCCGTCGTTGGCTGAATATAATGATGGATTTGATAAAATTTAAGTGAGGTGTCGTGCTGCAAATGCAAAAAATAAGCGCTGTGAAATATTGACGATGGCGCTGCTGTTGGCAAAAAATAATAAATCAGCGCACTAATAATAAAAGTTAAACTCACCAACAGTAAATATTCATTCATGGCCTTTTGCTGTTTAAACAGCGCTAAAATCGCTGGCAGAATAAATAACTCAATCGAAATCGCAGCATAGGCGAATTCAAAAATAAATTTTATAATCGAATGGCTTGCAGTCCATGCC
>CAXMUH010000023.1:0-2779 GCA_964196565.1 uncultured Legionellaceae bacterium
AAACTGGTTCATGAAATCAGCAATCCATTGAGCGTTATCGGAAATTATATTGATATTATTAAAGCGAACTCAAAATCTGATGGCAGCGAAATTGACAAAGAGATAAAGATATTAAAGGAAGAGCTGCAAAGGATTGCAAATATAGTTTTAAATTATAAGGATGCAGAAAGCTCTGAATCCCATACAGTATTTTTAAACGACGAATTAAAAATGTGCATCCCTTTGTACGTGAAATCCATAAGTAATGGTAATGAGATTGAAATAAAATGGAATCTGTCTGCGTCAGACGCCGAGATAAAAATAACCAGGGATGCTTTGCGTCAGGTTATTCTTAATTTAGTGAAAAATGCAGTTGAAGCGCAAAATGTTAACGCAAAGATTATAGTTTCAAGCCATCATTTCGTTAATATTAATGGAGCAGTTTTTGCTCAATTCTCTATTACAGATAGAGGAAAGGGCTTTGATGCTATCTCTCGGCGACAACTCTTTTCTCCTTTAACAAGTACCAAAGAAGGTGCTGGCCGGGGACTCGGGCTTTCTGTGGTAGCTGAAATTTTAAAGAGCTTTAATGGCCAGATTAAATATGTGGAAAGCGAAGCCGGGGGTGCTTCATTTGAAGTGTTGATCCCTTTGTCATTTAATAGATAACCTGATTTTTAAATATTATGAATAATTCGTTGATCACTTTTGAAGAAAAAACTCGACGGTTTGATAAGCCCGTCTCATTCCTGGTGGTAGATGACGACCTCCGTGTTCGAGAAAGCCTGGTAGCGCTTCTACAAAGACAATGGTCAGATATTACTCAGGCCGAAGATGGTGACGAAGCCATATCACTCATTCAACAACGTCAATTTAATTTGGTAATACTTGATCTTAATATGCCTAAAAAGTCGGGTGATCAGGTATTAACCTTCATAAAAGATAAGAAGATACAAACGACCGTAATAGTGCTGAGCGGTGAAACATCCATCAATAAAGTTACCGAAGCCATTCGCCTCGGTGCATACGATATTTTCAGAAAACCCTATAGTTTCGATGAACTGGAACATGCTATTCGCAATGCGCTAGATAAATTACGTATCGAGGAAGAAAAAACACAAATTCAAGACCGTTTAGCCCACTCGGAACGATTGCATCGCTACATGGTAGATAACTCACCTGATCTTATTTATCTATTAAATTTGACGGGTGAATTCACCTTTGTAAATAATAGCGTCAAAAAGCTACTTGGCTATAAAAAAGCTGATTTGCTAGGCAAACACTACAGCGAATTTATAGCCGATGAAGACCGTTTAAAAGCCGAAAATCTTTTTAATGAACGTCGAAGAGCAAGTCGCTCAAATAGAACCGTTGAACTTGGATTGAAACGTAAAAATACTGATGCTTCAAAGCCTTTTGAGGCCTCAACTCGACCCATTGAACTTAACTCCATGGGGATTTATGCAATCGATTCAAAAGAAGTAAAAAAAGTGAGTACCTACCAGGGTACCTATGGTGTGGCTCGCGACATTTCCAGTAGAAAAAAAGCAGAGAAATTAATTACCTATCAGGCGTATCACGATCTTCTCACCAAATTGCCAAACCGCGCGATGCTGCGTGATCGCCTGGACCTGGCAATAAAGCAGGCAGAAAGAACTGGCGAAACCCTGATTATCATGTTTCTTGATTTAGACAGGTTTAAACTGGTTAATGATAGCTTTGGTCATGTGGTTGGCGATCAACTGTTGATCGAGGTTGCCGGGCGACTCAAAGTTGGAATTAGAACGGGTGATACATTGGCCAGGCTAGGTGGTGATGAGTTTATGTTGTTACTACCCCAGCCTACCTCCAGAGAGCAGGCTGAAAGCGTTGCGCAGAAATTAATCGCCAGCTTGCAACAGCCTTTCTTTTTAAGAGGGAAAGAAGTTTACATCAATGTCAGTATCGGTATCTCAGTGTTTCCTGTTGATTCAAGTGACATCAATACGTTAATTAAAAATGCAGATATGGCCATGTATGAAGTTAAATCCACTGGGAAAAATGGTTATACCTTTTATGACGATAAGCTGGAACATGCCGCAGCTGAAAAAATTTCGATAGAAAGCGGGTTAAGAAAAGCGTTAAAAAATGATGAGATGGAAGTATTTTACCAGCCACAAATAGACGTCAGAACCAGGCAGATAGTTGGTGTTGAAGCGTTACTTAGATGGAATCATCCGCAACTTGGACTAGTCACACCAAACTATTTTATTGAACAGGCAGAAGAGTCCCACATCATTGAGCAACTCAGTGAGTGGGTGTTAAATCGCGTTGCCATTGATTTGTTCAGCGATAAAGGTTTTTTAGAGAGCCAAATTAAAGTCAGCATCAATTTATCTGCGACTGATATTAGTCAAAAAGAATTTCCTGAGAACTTTGTTGCTGTTACTGAGCATTTTGGTATTGAGCCAAATCGACTGGAAATTGAAATCACAGAAAATATGTTTATGGGCGATATTCAGGCTTGTACCCATAAATTGCAGGTTTTATCTAATAAGGGGGTATCGATTGCAATTGATGATTTCGGTACCGGATATTCTTCAATTAATTATCTCCGAGAATTGCCAGTTCATACAATGAAAATAGATTATTCGTTCATATCCGAAATTGAGCATTCAAAAAAAGGCGCTGCCCTGGTTGCAGCAATTGTCGGTATGGCGCAGGGCCTCGGCATTAATATCATTGCTGAAGGCGTAGAAAACACCAATCAGTCAGATTACCTGGAAAGTTTAGGCTGCCATATAATGCAAGGCTTCCTTTT
>CAXMUH010000024.1:0-10691 GCA_964196565.1 uncultured Legionellaceae bacterium
CAATGTAGAAAGCGTCACCCCAAAACGTATTGGGCCGGCAACAAGGTGGCTTACATGAATCAACGGCGAGGTAAATGCAACCATGGCAACATAGGTGAATAACTTGATCGCCATCACCAATCGATTTACCCAATCAACAGAACGAATTCCAAAAAATACCACAGTGCCAAAAATAATTAAAAACACAAAGGCAGACCATCTATTGGATAAATGCAAACCCATGTAAGATGAAATCGTGGAGACAACATCCTGCCCACCAGACACATAAGCTGAAAGCAAACTGTAAAGCAATAGAAGATAAGCAACCCAGGATATTGCCTGTCCGAACTTACCAATTGTCACCCCGGCCATTGAAATTAAATTGGCATTGGGTGGGCACCAAGCATTGACTTCCAAAATTAATAAAGCGCCAATCGCCATAAAAATCCAAGTTACCAATAAATACACCACAGATGGAACAAAGCCCAAGCTAGCCGTTGCTACCGGAAGGGCTAGCATACCGCCGCCAATGGAAGTTCCTACAATCAATAAAATTGCGCCTAACGCTTTAAGCCAGCTTACATTTTGAACATCAGTCATGTGTTTTTCTCATTTAGAAATCATTACTCTGAAAATAGCTCAATATAGTAGCATAGATTCTTAATTAAGTTATCAAGTACGTTTTTGTAACTTGCTGCCCGCTGGTATTTTTCTGGCACCATCTGAAGTAGCCTGGACGACTTGTCGGCCAGGAAGCATCATGCGAAGCATGATTCCAGCTCTTTTAGTCGCGCCTTGCGCAACATTCCCGGCCGCGCAATCTATGATTGCTTGTCCGGGCTACACCTATAACTAAACCGCGCTGGGTATAGATAGGGTTTCTTAAGGTAAATATGGGGCGCTCGGGGTTGGCATCTGAGTAGATTGCGGTAGTGGCTGTAGTTCAGGTTCCGGACGATAGGTTGAAAAAGTCATGTTATGCTGTTTGCAGTGAGCACGTATTTTATTTAATGTGTTTTGTGGTAATGTGCTTGGCGCTAAAACACCAGGCCAGCTTGCAGCAAGTGCCAGCTCAATGCCGGCTTTGATATTTTCATCAAAGCTAAAGTCGCCAACAATTTGTTGGTAAGCTTGAGTCAAGTTTAATGTCACCTCACCGCTTTTCCTGCCTTCATATTGACGCGTGTATTGATATTGCGAATTACATTGATGTTGATTTGAATGCGGGTTAATGAGCGCATTGGATGCCAACCGTGGCGTGCTTATCCATCGCGGTCGATTATTTTGAGTTCGAGTTAACATCCCCTGACCATGTGAAACGTGCCTGACTTGTGCCTTCAATTGATTTTCATCAAATTGCAAATGATTTAAATGACGCGAATCCTGAGAATTGGGGTTTTGATTATAATCATAAGGTGGGCAAACTTGGTTTTGCAAAAAACTTAAGATCGCATCGAATGCCTGCTTGATCTGATTAAATCTTTTATTCGCAGCTTCAATAGCAACAACAGAGTTAAAACTCGGCCTTAACTTTAATACCAAGCGTTCATAAGCTGCTTTAACCTCATACGCTGAAGCTCCTGGCAGTAATCCTAACAAAGTGTAATATTCCGTTATCATGGTTCAACTAATCCTTAAGCTGGTATTGAACCTTATTATAAAATAAGCAGATAAAAAGGAAAGCGCAACATTTGAGTCAAAACATTAAGAGAATATTATTTTGCCCAATTATTCTATTTATTGACTAGCACTTGATGACTTATCAGCAAAATTGAAGAAAAATAGTCTCCGTGTCGGACCTATCCAACGAATTGATCACACACAATTAGAGCTCTGGACTACAAGCTTATAAGTTTTATTCCCGGCCAAAAATAAATTTTTGTCCGGGCTACGCCTAAAACTAAACCGGTTTGGGTATACTAAACGTTTTCATATGGAAACTGCACAATCACGCATAACCCACCTAATCGCATATTTCGTAAATCAATCTGCCCGCCATGAGCTTTTATAATATCTCGAGCCACGGCTAACCCTAAACCCACACCACCGGTATCACGCGAGCGTGACTGCTCTCCACGATAAAAAGGAGCAAAAACGCGCTCAATATCTTTCTCTGCAATTCCTGGCCCATTGTCTTTTATTAAAATAATAATATTTTTATGTCGACGATAAATTTTACTGTCAACGTGACTCGCATAACGAATCGCATTATTAATTAAATTGGTAAAAACACGCTTTAGTGCCACCCTGCGACCTAAAAAAGCGATGCGATTTTGTTTACATTTAAATTTAACCTTATGTCCCATATCTTGATAATTATCGGTAACAGAAGAAAGCAAGGACACCAAATCCATGGGTGCTCTTTTCTCTGTCGACGCATCATCACGCGCGAAGGCCATGGTTTCGTTAATCATCTCTTCCATATCGCAAAGATCTGCTTGCAAACTATTGGACACCTCATCCTCAATAATAAACTGAGTACGTAGCTTCATTCGTGTAATCGGGGTACGCAGGTCATGCGAAATCGCCGCTAACATTTGAGTGCGATCTCGTATCAACTCCTGAATCCGTTGCTGCATTCGATTCATCGCGTCAGATGCTTCTTTTACAATACCAGGACCTTCGACCGGCAATAACTCACTGTTTGGATCTTTCCCCAAACGCTCAGCCATTTGTTTGAAACTGCGAAATGGTTTGGTAAATCGACCCACCACCCAAAATGAAATAATAATCATCAGAAAGATTAAAAGCTCAACAGCGATAAAAATAAGTTGTGTCCTTAAAAAATGTGAATATAACGTCGCATGAATATTTAGCCATTGCTTCGACTCCAGTTGAATCGATACCGCAAATAATCCGAGCTGACGCCTAAGTGCTTGTGAAATTTGCCAGAACGAAGCGGTTTTAAATTGTAAACTATAGGTCGGTGCCGCAGTAATTGTCGCATCAAGATATGGGTCAGCTATCGCGGTAATCGCATTTTCACGGTTCTCCACCGGAGTCGCGAACATCAGATTAACCACATTAACAATTTTTTGAATCACATCATCTCGCATTTCAGCCTGACGCGCCACACGATTATCATTCATATATAAAAAAGTTGCCGCCAAATGAACCGAAATAACAATTAAAATAATAGTGAAAGCATTACGACCACTGAAATTACGAACAATTTTTTCGGCTATACGCATGATCGCGCTTGCTCTTTTGTCACCGGTACTGATAAAACATAACCACCACCGCGCACAGTTTTGATAATACGTGGTTTTTTATGGTCTGGCTCGATCTTATGGCGTAACCGACTGATTTGAATATCGATACTACGATCAAATGGCGTCGCAGGCCGATTTTTTGTAAGATCCAAAAGCATATCACGGCTTAACACTTGCTGTGGCGCTCGCACTAAGGCCAACAACAAATCATACTCTCCACTGCTTAAGGTGACTTCAAGCTTTTCTGGAGAAATCAAAAGTCGTGCTGTTCGATCCAAACACCAACCATCAAAGAAATATAAGATATGCGGACTGACTATTTCATGAACTTCATTGCTACCACCATTGGTGGTGCGACGCAATATGGCCCGCACTCGCGCCAATAACTCTCTAGGATTAAATGGTTTGCTAATATAATCATCTGCACCTAACTCAAGGCCCAGAATCTTCTCAACTGCTTCACTAATCGCGGTTAACATAATAATCGGGGTTTGTAACTTGGTGCGAACTTGTTTACATAATGTCATGCCATCATCACCCGGCATCATAATGTCTAAAATAATTAAGTCAATATCATCATTTTGCAAATGCACTTGCATTTCAGCACCATCTTTAGCCAGACTGGCCTGAAAACCATGCTGACGTAGAAACTTGCCTAAAAGATCGCGAATCCCTCGGTCATCATCAACCACTAAAATGTGCTTTTGCTTTTCCATAGCGGTAATTATATCCCTATAAGCACAAGAATAGAACTCTTAAGCTGTGATTAAACACGGACCACTACTCGACCCGTCATTCAATAATCTTTTTGTTTGTTCCGAACAGCTTACTGTCGGTAAGCTTCGCTTCGCGGAAAATAAAGTACTGTAATTTTTAATCAAGTCAATTTTTGCTTTTGCTTCAGGCGTCACGCGATAATGCCCAAACGTAAAAACAAGATAAACGATGTCCTTTAATTGAAGCCAAATTGATACAATTGATTTAAGGCGCGGCGTATTACGGTATGCATCTCGAATCACTTGATTTACTTTGCTTTCAAATTTTAACGCCTCAATGTTACCAGAAAAATATCGGTTCCCCACTGTAATCAAATCACCCGTCAAACCTCTGTGCCCTTGAGTATCGCCATTAATGGCTAAAGAGAGCTCAGCTTCACCTTGCGCTCTAAAATATTCACCTTGCACCTGCAAATCACCAACGCGAACATAATAATTGTATGCGTTTGCGATAAAAGCTCTATTTTCAGCATTATCTTTTGCGTTATTAATTTTTTTAATGACGCCAATGCCATAACAGCCTTCACCATGATTAAGTATTTCCACTAGCAAACTCGCCACCCAGCACTTGGTGCGATCAAAATCACACTGTGGATTTAATAATTCAAATTCCATTTTAACAGGCCGATGATCCACTGCCGCACTGGTTATATCTTCAATAACGACAAGGCTTTTTCCCGATTTGACCACTCCCGTTGCAGCACGATATAAAACTAAGTCCAAACAACCACTTTGACAATATGCATCACCACTGACACCTACGCTTCGGCTCTTGCTTTTTCTGCTTGCTAGTTTAGAACTAAATCTTTCCCTGGCCTCAGGAACTGGGCTGTAAGTAATTTTTCTTGCAAAAGCCCGATTTGGCAACTTAAAGCCGCGCATGGTAAAGTGCTGGGTCACCGCACCTTTGCCGTCGACGTTATGGTATGGGCTAACAATGCACCTTTCAGATTTAAAAATATTGCGATAATTTAAATCACCAACAAATAAATCAAGGTCAGCGCTAATTAATTCCAAATCATCAAAGGAGGCGACTTTTTTGGGCTGCATCAATGCAAGCAACTCTGTCGCTTCATTAATTTTTTTGGCATCATTTTTTGAAGCTAAATGAGCGCTAACAACATTTAGCCGATAATTTTTACCTAAACGCATTAACCTCAAATGATTGACTAAGCCACCTTTATTTGCAAATAATGCACCGTCATCACGTTCACAATATTCACCTAGCTTTGTTGGCAGACATGAAACACCTTTTTTTACTAAAACTGTTGATGAAACCCGACCCGGTGAACTGATGTCAGTGACTATATTAAATGATGTTGTTAACGCTTGTGAAAATAAATCAGGATTCAGAGTATTGAGTTTGGCAAGCAGGCGCCTGGCCAAGGTGTTGTTGCAATCACGGGTTTCTTCTTGGGCTTCAACTAAAATAACATCAGCGTCTAATTTCTGTGTTAATCTATCAATATCGTCTTCCGATACAATAGCATTCGCCATATTCCACGAAAGCACACAAATTTTTAATCCTGATGATGCATCTACTTTACCCATACTGATCTCCCTCTGCAGTAAGGCAGGGAGAAAATAAAAAGAAAAGGCCAGCACCTTGCAAATTGATCAAGTCGCAAAACACAGTCAAAATGACTGCATCATTAATAAGCCTCACTCACCATTACGACCTAACCAAAACATGCAAAGTTGCTTGTAGTGCTTGAATTTTGGGAAGATTTAAGCCCGACCTAACCACTTGCCGAGCCTTCCCCCCAAAATTCAAACACCACAAGCTTGGGACTGAGCATAACCTTATTTACTTTCTACTTTCTCTCTACATAAAACCAGGATACATGAGCTCTGTAACTATCTGATGTCATTAACGTAACGGTTTGTAACAATATTTAGAAATTGGGGTCAGGTGTAGCCCGGACAAAAATTTATTTTTGGCCGGGAATAAAGCATGAATCCAGCCTCGCTGGTTACTACCTGGCCGGTTTTACCGACCAGGCTACTTTAGATGGTGCCCAAGCCACACCTAAAATCATACCGACTTGGGTATATCAGGAAGCAATTCTAACCTGACAAACTTTTTGCTATACTCTCCAATCAACCTAATTTAAGCGAACGCTCATGAAAGAAAAACTGATTCAGTTACTTAACGAAAGCTTAAGCACACTTCAAGCTCGGGGCACCTTATCGTCTGATTTGGTTCCCGCCATCACCATCAACGCCTGCAAAGACAAATCCCATGGCGATTATGCCACTAACTGCGCCTTATCCTTGGCGAAAGCAGCCAAAGTGGCGCCACGTGAGCTCGCTCAAAAAATAGTAGATGCACTACCCAAATCTGATTTTGTACAAAAAATTGAAATCGCAGGCCCTGGGTTTATCAATTTCTTTCTAAATGAAGACAGTTTTTATCAAGTAATCCCAACTGTACTCGAGCAGGGCGAAAAATATGGCCAAAGTGACCTTGGCTATGGCAAGAAAATTCATATTGAATACGTTAGCGCCAACCCAACTGGGCCTTTGCATGTGGGGCATGGGCGTGGTGCTGCCTACGGCGCATGTGTTTCTAATTTACTCAAAGCCGTAGGCTATGATGTTCATCGCGAATATTATGTCAATGATGTCGGTCGCCAAATGCAAATTTTAACCTTAAGTGTTTGGTTACGTTACCTTCATATTCACAATGAAGAGGTTGACCTTCCGGCTAAATGTTATCAAGGTGACTATATTATTGATATCGCCAATACGCTAACGAAAAAATTTGAAAGTCGCTTTCACCACACCGCAGAATCAATTCAAGCGTTATTGACCAATGCGATCACAGAAGAAGAGGATGGGGAGAAACACCTCGACTTAATGATCGCCATAGCCAAGCAAATTCTAGGCGCTGAAGATTTTGCCATAATTTCAGAGCTGGTTTTGACTTCTATACTCGATGATATTCGCGATGACCTTGAAGAATTTGGTGTGACATATGATCAGTGGTTTTATGAATCACAACTTTTTAAAGACGGTCTTTTTAAAGAGAGTCTTAAATTACTGGAAACCCAAGGTTTTACCTACGAAAAAGACGGCGCCATATGGTTTACTGCTACCAAGTTCGGTGATGAAAAAGATCGCGTATTGGTTCGCAGTAATGGCATGACGACTTATTTTGCTTCCGATGTTGCCTATCACCTTTATAAGTATCATCAAGGTTATGATAAAATCATTGATGTCTTTGGTGCAGATCACCATGGATATATTGCACGTATTCGCGCATTTTTAAAAGCTTTAAAAGAAGACCCTGACAAAGTACAGATTCTGATGGTGCAATTTGCCATCCTTTATCGCGGCAAGGAAAAAGTTTCTATGTCAACTCGCGCAGGTAAGTTTGTCACCTTGCGTGAATTGCGCTCTGAGGTCGGAAATGACGCCGCGCGATTTTTTTATATTATGCGAAAACCAGAACAGCATTTAGATTTTGATCTTGAACTTGCGAAATCACATTCAAATGAAAATCCTGTTTATTATATTCAATATGCACATGCGCGAATTTGCAGTATTTGGCGACAACTTGAATTAACCAAAACGGCGTGGGACAAAGATCTCGGCTTTAACTATCTTTCGTTATTGACCACGCAAAATGAAAAAGACTTAATGAATGCCTTGGTTCGCTTTCCCGATCTTATTAAGACCGCCGCTAACAATCATGAACCGCATTCACTGGCTTATTTCTTGTTAAGTTTAGCCAATAGCTTTCATTCGTATTACAATGCTGAGAAATTTCTGGTTGAACAAGCCGCCTTAAGAAATGCACGCTTGTGCCTCGTCGCGGCAGTTCAACAGGTATTCGTTAATGGATTAACGCTGCTTGGTATATCCGCTCCAAAAGAAATGTAATCAGAGCAATTACTGTGGATAAATTGATAATATAAGCTAATATTAATAGATAGCATGAGTTGATAAAGGGTTCAACATGGTTCTTGACTACGCAGGGCGCAAAACGTCAAACAAAAAGCCTAAATCCAAATTGGTTGGCATCCTTGTTATTGCTGCGTGTCTTATTATTATCGCACTTCTGATCCTATTATTAGTGAATCAACACCAGCGTAGAGCGACCATCAGCATAAAAACTCAAACGACAACGCATAAAATTCAGAAAAAAGCTAAAAAACATAGCAAGCATAAGGTATCAACTCCCTTAACTCAGAAACAACCTAAATATGACTTTTACACACTACTCCCTAAAATGTCAGCCACACCAAGTCAGCACAAGTAATCTAACTAATTGATTTTACAGATAAATACTTATGTTTCGTTAAGCCTTGAAAAGAATCGACACAACCCCCAAATAGTAAGTAATGCCAGTTTAATACAGCCCAGTCATTTAGGCCGCACCTGTATACAGTAACAGTATAATTTATTTACAGTTGGAGAAGTCATTTGGAACAATATCGTGGAACAACCATCCTTTCAGTACGCCGCAACGGCAAAGTTGTCATTGGCGGTGATGGGCAGGTATCAATGGGTAACACCGTAATGAAAGGAAATGCGCGCAAAGTACGACGCCTTTACAATGATAAAGTGCTCGCAGGTTTTGCTGGAGGCACAGCTGATGCATTCACCCTATTCGAGCGCTTTGAGGGCAAACTCGAAAAGCATCACGGTAATCTTACTCGCGCGGCCGTTGAACTTGCTAAAGATTGGCGAACCGACAAAATACTGCGTCGCCTTGAAGCGTTAATCTGTGTTGCTGACAAAGATGCTTCCTTAATCATTAGTGGAAACGGTGATGTGATTGAACCCGAAAACAACCTTATGGCAATTGGCTCTGGTGGTCACTTCGCTCAATCAGCTGCAAAAGCACTTATCGAAAACTCTAAACTCAGCGCACGTAAAATCGTTGAAAAAAGCCTCGGTATTGCCGCTGATATTTGTGTCTATACCAATCATCATTTCACCATCGAAGAACTCGAGGCTGAATAATAATTAATAATCATAGGTAACTCATATGTCAACAACATCAAATACCGCTCTTGTAAGCACAGCTCCGGCTAAAACCGATATGACCATGACCCCACGCGAGATCGTAGCTGAACTCGACAAATATATTATTGGTCAAGATGACGCTAAACGTTCAGTCGCCATAGCACTTCGAAACCGCTGGCGCCGGATGCAATTACCCGAAGAACTTCGGGTTGAAGTCACGCCTAAAAACATTTTAATGATCGGGCCAACCGGTGTCGGTAAAACAGAAATCGCACGACGCCTAGCAAATTTAGCCGACGCACCTTTTATTAAAATAGAAGCCACGAAATTTACCGAAGTGGGTTATGTTGGCCGCGACGTTGAACAAATCATTCGTGATCTTATTGAAGTTGCAATTAAACGCGCGCGCGAAAAGGCAATACATCAATGTAAAACTTTAGCAGAAGAAGCTGCGGAAGAACGTGTTCTCGATGCTTTGGTTCCACCCTTGCGCCAAGAGAGCAATGGCGGTTTTGCGGGCGAACCCGTTGATGAAAAAATAAAAGAAAATAAAACTAAAGATTCTGCCACCCGTCAGTTATTCCGTAAAAAACTGCAAAAAGGTGAGTTGGATGATAAAGAAATTGAAATTGAACTAAACGCTGCAAACAATCTTGAAATTATGGGCCCTCCCGGCATGGAAGAAATGGTCGGGCAATTGCAAAATATGATGGAAAACATGGCTAATCGTCGCACCAAACCACGCCGCTTAAAAGTCAAAGAAGCACTCAAGCATTTAATTGAAGAAGAGGCCGCAAAACTGGTTAATGAAGATGACATCAAAGCCAAATCCATTGAGTCCGTTGAGCAAAATGGCATTGTCTTTTTAGATGAAATCGACAAAATCGTTAAGCGCGAAGGCGCTGGCGGCGCCGATGTTTCACGTGAAGGCGTGCAACGTGATTTATTACCCTTAGTTGAAGGCAGCACCGTGTTCACCAAATACGGTATGATTAAAACCGATCATATTTTATTTATCGGTTCTGGCGCATTCCATTTAGCAAAACCATCGGATTTAATTCCAGAATTACAAGGCCGCTTTCCAATTCGTGTTGAATTAAAAGCGCTAACTGCAGATGACTTTGTTCGCATCTTAACAGAGCCAAAAGCTTCGCTAACGGAACAATATGTTGAACTGTTAAAAACTGAAGAGTTCCATATTAAATTCACCAAAGACGGTGTCAAACGTTTAGCGGAAATTGCTTTCCAGGTTAATGACAAATCTGAAAATATCGGCGCCAGACGACTGCACACCATGATGGAACGTGTACTGGATAAAATTTCATTTGACGCCAGCGACAACCCCGGCGAAAAAGTCACGATTGATAAAAAGTACGTAAATGCCCAATTAGAAAAATTGGCAGAAGACGAAGATTTAAGTCGTTATATCCTATAAAAAATGTGGCCTCCTCACTCGTCTTTGCGCGGAGCCGAAGGCGACAAAAGCAATCCAGCTCTTAAGAAGCCTGGCGCCTAAATTTTTTAATTTAATTTCCTGGATTGCTTCCCGCTTTGTGGTCGCAATGACGGAGGCGAGGCGCACACTCCATCACCATACTTCCCTTAAAAAAACATTAGTTTTGGCAGCTTAAGTCTATTTTAAGTCGAGCTTGTTATACTCAACAGAATATCAATTAAAAAGTGGATTTATACGATGAGAAGTGAATATGACAAACTTGTGAAAGTAGTAACAGTCGGAGATGCATGCAGC
>CAXMUH010000025.1:0-2553 GCA_964196565.1 uncultured Legionellaceae bacterium
CGAGTTTTTCTATCGCATTGTCAAAATAAAACCTGCGTTTTACCTGATCCAATTCAGTCAAGTTGTTTAGTATCGATCGATACATTCTCACATAGAGTGTGTAGGGCCTATCATCGAAAGGATAGATGCTCATTGCAAGCGCATTGTAGCGATCGGCCTCTCCTATTTTTCCAGTTGCAAATGCGTAGGCTCCCTTGTAATAGATTATGCTGAAACTGCTTATAACGACAAAATACGAGAGGCATAAAATATAAATACTAATACATGAGAATTTGAAGACAGCTCGTCGAACAGGCACTTTTCGGGCAATGCAAAGCGTTCTGGTTTGGCCGGTAACAAAGTAGAAGCGACCAAGTAATAACCCACACAAGAACAGTATTGAGAAAATGCTAAGGTTAAAGGTAAGTAATGAGTGGAAACTAATGGCGAATAGTGCGGCAACAATAGCCGTTAGCTCAATATTAAATTCTTTTTTAGCTTTAACATGCTGAGTCCAGTAGTAAAAAATGGAAACCATCGCTGCTATTAAGAGCACAAAAGCAGGAATGCCACCTTCGATTAAAAATTGAAGGTAATCATTGTGAGCATTTTGACCAGCGGCAGTATCATCAGGTAATTGGTAGGCAGGATACATTAACCAGTAGGTTCCTACACCGTTACCATACCAGGGAGTATTTTTTAGGAGATTGAACGAGCCCTGCCAAATTGTAAATCGTCCGTCACTGGTGTATTCAGCTCCAATTCCAATGACTCGCAAAAGGTTGTTGGAAACTAACGTAGCCAAAAGCAAACTTGAAAAATAGAGTGCAATGAATTGCATTAGTTTTTGGTTTGTAATATGCGGCCTTGAGACCAGTAACAAAATGAATAAACCGATGTACTGGCCTAATGATGCCCCTCGACTGCTTGCTAATGCCTGGCTAAATATAAGTAAAACTAAGCAAGTACCAAGATAGACATTGAGTTTTTTATTAACCGAGAGGAGATAATAAGCTACGGTCGGAAATATAATTAGATTTAGATAGGCTGCATGTGTATTGGGATTAAAAAAAAGTGAATTGGGTCGTGGTATACCATTCAATATTTCTAGAATACTGTAGCTAAAAAGTACCAGGCCAACTGCAATAAAAGAAAACCATATTTTTCGCCATTCAGTTTCAGATGGTTTTAGAAAAGTATAAAGGTAAGTACCAGTCGGCAATGCACAAATTGTGATGGCGCGCACAAGTGTAATCGCTGGAGTCGGACTCCATAATACGGTTAAAAAACACCAGGCAGTGAACATAAGAATTAGATTATGGACGAGGTTTGATGGCCAAATGAGTGCTTTGTCGTACTGATAGATGGCTAAAACTGTGGTCATAAGCAAGATGCTTGCGGACGCTGGTCCGAACCAAAATAAAAAACCACCCTGCCATAAAATCCCCAAAATAATGGATGCAAAAAGTACTACGTATTTCATCTGGCTATCTTGCTAGGTTTAGAACAAAGGCAACAATATATCACGATTAGTGTTTCATCTTTCTTGTCAGCGTATTCCGCCCCCAACCCAATAACTTAGCCGCTTCCTGTTTACGCCCATTCGTCGCTTCCAAAGCGCATTCGATTAAGGTCTTTTCAAAATCCCTGGTAGCGGTTTTCAAAATGGCATTGTCACCATTGGCGAGTGCTTGCTCTGCCCATTGTTGTAAGGCTTCTTGCCAGTTCGATGGTACCGGTCTAGTGTCAGAAAGGCTGTCAGATTGATTGGCTGAATTCGCCTTAGATTGTTCATAGGCTTTTGTGACCAGGGCAATTGCTTCGTCGATATCAAAAGGTTTTGCAAGATACTCGAAGGCTCCTTCCCGGTAGGCCTGAACGGTTGTATCGAGGTCGGAGTAGGCCGTCATTATGATGATTGGTAACGCAGGGTCGAGGTTTTTGATTTGTTTTAATAACTCGAAACCGTTAATACCAGGCATTCCGAAGTCAGTTAAAATCAACCTCGGTCGCTCGCTCTCCTGAGCCCGTTTAAACTGCGTCAGCGCAGACGAAGCTGTTTCGAAAACACTGACCTTAAACCCGGCATTCGACAGGGATCGTTCGAGAACCCTGCGTATCCCGGTGAAGTTGAACACCTTTTTGCCCTTAAGCATTGGCTAGCGTCTTTTTACCTCAAGTGTTCATCTTCAGTCAATGAACTCATGGCTTTTCTCATTGATTCTCCTTTCAGTTCTAGTTTGAGCGCGGGGTCAAGTCTATTGATAATAATATATAAATAGTCTAGGCTATACAATTATGAGCCGCCCTCTAAGAATCGAATACCAGGATGCTTATTATCACGTGATGAATCGCGGGCGTGGCAGGCAGGTTATTTTCGATGGTGAGGACTATTTCAGGGAGTTTCTCCATACATTATCCGAAGCACATGACCGATTCGGATTGCAAATCCACGCTTATTGTTTAATGAGTAATCATTACCACCTATTGGTGAAAACGCCCGAGGGTAATCTTCAACGGTGCATGCGGCATATAAATGGCTTGTACACCCAGCGCTACAATCGGCTGAAGAAC
>CAXMUH010000026.1:0-1541 GCA_964196565.1 uncultured Legionellaceae bacterium
TTTCGCTGGGATGACGGTGCCCAAAAAAACCTAAATCTTACCTATGTTGGGTCTACATCTGTGAAAGCAACGTTTTCAATGTGTGTGAATCGCTCGAAAAAGCACGTATTCCTTCGCTGAGCTTTTCGGTTGCCATTGGATTATTATTAAAGGCAAGGCGAAAAGATTTTTCATTGAAGGTGATTTTATCACAAGCTTGGACACGGTCTAACGCCAATTGTTGTGGTAAATCTCCAGTAGCATCTTGTAATTCCTGCATTAATTGCGGGCTAATCGTTAGAAAATCACAGCCAGCCAATGCTTCGATTTGTCCGGTATTTCGAAAGCTCGCACCCATCACAATGGTGTCATAGCCGTAATTTTTATAATAGTCATAAATCGATTTAACCGATTTAACTCCCGGATCATCAGCTCCCGAATAATCACGCTTTTCATGTTTCACATACCAATCATATATTCGACCAACAAAAGGAGAAACTAAAGTAACGCCAGCATCTGCAGATAAAATGGCTTGCTCTAAACTAAACATCAAAGTTAAATTACAATGAATGCCACGTTTTTCTAATTCACGCGCGGCTTGGATGCCTTCCCAAGTTGAAGCAATTTTAATTAATACTTTATCTTTACCAATACCATGTTCTGCATAAAGCGCAATAATTTCTTCTGCGGCTTTTATCGTGCCCTCTTTGTCAAACGATAAATCAGCATCCACTTCGGTGGAAACTCGACCAGGAATATTTTTTAATATCTCAACGCCAAAATTAATTATTAATTTTAATAAAATTTGATCCAACTGATCTTTACTCTTTGCTTTTCCAAATGCTACAGCTTCCTCAATCAAGTGCTGATATTCTGGCATTTTAGCGGCTTTTAATAATAGAGACGGATTAGTCGTTGCATCCTGTGGATGATATTTTTTTATCGCGTTAATGTCACCACTGTCAGCAACCACTGTGGTATATTTTTTTAATTGTTCAAGTTTGTTCAACGTCATTCCTCGTTTAATTAGAAAGTGCGGCCACTAATTTTTGTTGCAGCCCATCAAAACTTTTATTACTCATTATTAACACTTGGTCTTCTGTTTTTAACTGTTGACAGAAGTCCACCACAATCTCATCAACATTATCATAAACTTGTACTGGCGGTGCTATTATCTGACAAAGCTTATCGATATTCAAGCCGCACGCTTTGGGGCTTAAAATAACGACCCGATTCGCTTTATTCAGTGCCGCTGCGATGGTTTCATCGGAATGTCCACCAGATTTCATGGTGTTAGAACCAAATTGTAAAACCGCAATAATCGGTTTGACGCCCACTTTGGCGCGTAACGCGGACAAGGTTTTTTCTATCGCTGTTGGGTGATGAGCGAAATCATCGTAAATTGAAATACCATTTACCTCACCTGCAAATTCAAGACGACGTTTAACCCCGCGAAAGGAATTCAGCGCCTCCACGGCTTTTGCTACTTCGATACCAATATTTTTTGCAGCTAAGACCGCAGCCATCGCATTATCCACATTGTGCTGGCCTAATTGGCTCCA